>CAXTVW010000042.1:0-23622 GCA_964247675.1 uncultured Acetobacteraceae bacterium | reverse complement strand
AGGATTGTCGCTACGGGGCGTAGGATGAAGAGGGTGGAGAAGTTCATGGGGTTGTTTGGTCAAGGGAGGAAGAAAGGCCTTCTTTTTTGAAAAAAAGAAGCAAAAGACTTTTGACTCCGCTGTCGCGGGTTCGTGGCTGGCGAGCGTGTTTGCGGGAGCGGCGGCTGTCGCCACCAACGCGCGACAGCGGAGTAAAAGTTTTTTGCTTCTTTCTTTCAAAAAAGAAGGCCTTGCTTGCTTCTTTCACTCTGCAGCCACCAACACGTCACGCGCCGCGAACCGTCGGCGCGCGCGCTCGAACGCCACGTAGATTGCGGGTGTCGTGTAGAGTGTCAGCACCTGGCTCAACAGCAACCCGCCCACGATCGCCACGCCGAGTGGCCGGCGCAGTTCGGACCCCGTGCCGTGGTCCAGGACCAGCGGCAACGCGCCGAGCAGTGCGGCGGCCGTGGTCATCATGATCGGGCGGAAGCGCAGCACGCAGGCTTCCACGGCGGCTTCCTCGGGGGAGATGCCGCGGGTGCGTTCGGCTTCGAGCGCGAAATCTACGACCAGGATGCCGTTCTTCTTCACGATGCCCATAAGCAGCACGATGCCTACCAGGGCGACGACGGACAGGTCCGACCCGGTGAACATTAGGGCCAGCAGCGCGCCTATGCCGGCAGAGGGCAGCGTGGACAGGATGGTGATCGGGTGGATGAAGCTTTCGTAGAGCACGCCGAGCACGATGTAGATCACGGCGACCGCGGCCAGGATCAGCCAGGGTTCGGCGGCGAGGCTGCGCTGGAACTCGGCGGCGTCGCCGGAATAGGCGCCGATGATGCTGGCGGGCATGCCGATGTCGGCCTGCGCCTGCTGCACTTCGGCGACCGCGTTGCCGAGCGAGGCGCCGGCGCGGACGTCGAAGCTCAAGGTGACGGAGGGGAACTGGGACTGGTGGGTGATCACCAGGGGCGCGGTGCGGCGGACCAGGTGGGCTATGGCCATGAGCGGCACCTGGCTTACGGTGTTGGTGGTGGCCACCGTGGTGGTGGCGATTTGTGCCGCGCCGTTGGCGCCGAAGCTGGCGACGGTGCCGGGGACGCGGAGTTTTTCCAGCGAGTCCGGATGGGCGACCCAGTCCGCGTCGGCTGAGAGGACGACGCGATACTGGTTGGATTGCTGGTAGATGGTGCTGACCTGGCGCTGGCCGAAGGCGTCGTAGAGCACGTCCTCTATCGCCTGCATGGTGACGCCCAGGCGGGTGGCGCGGTCGCGGTCCACGACGATCTCGGTGGCGAAGCCGTCATCCTGCTGGTCGCTGGTGACGTGGTCCAGGTCGGGGGAGTGGGACAGGCGGTCGATGAGGCGCGGGGTCCAGAGAGCCAGTTCGGCGGCGTCCGTGTCCGTCAGCGTGTACTGGTATTGGGTGCGGCTGACGCGGGCGCCGATCTGGATGTCCTGGACCGGCTGCATGTAGGTGGTCAGGCCCGCCATGCCGGCGAGTGCTGCCTGCAGGCGGGGGATGACCACGGCCATGGCGGCGCGCTGGCGGCGCGGCTTCAGCGTGATGGAGAGGCGGCCGACATTGGGCGTGGGGTTCACGCTGCCGGCGCCGATCAGGGAGGCCACGCTGTCGACCGCGGGATCGTGCTGCACGATGTCGGCGGCGCGCAGTTGCAGCTTGGCCATGGCGGGGATGGAGATGTTCTGGGCGGCTTCGGTGGTGGCGATGATGGCGCCGGTGTCCTGCTGTGGCAGGAAGCCTTTCGGCACCACCATGTAGAGCAGGATGGTGCCGGCCAGAGTCAGCACGGCGATGCCGAGCACGAGCGGCTGGTGGCGCAGGCTGACCACGAGGCTGCGGCGGTAGCGTTCCAGCAGTGCGCCGAAGAAGCGGTCCGAGCGGCTGCCGGCGCCTGGTTTGTGCGGGCGTAGCAGGCGGCCGCACATCATCGGCGTGAGCGTCAGCGAGATCACCGCGGAGACGGCGACGGCCACCGAGAGAGTGACGGAAAACTCCTTGAACAGCCGGCCGACCACGCCGCCCATGAACAGCAGCGGGATGAACACGGCGATCAGCGAGACGGTGAGCGAGACGATGGTGAAGCCGATCTGGCCGGCGCCGCGGAAGGCGGCTTCCAGCGGGGGCACGCCGTCCTCGATGTAGCGGACCACGTTCTCGATCATGACGATGGCGTCGTCCACCACGAAGCCGGAGGCCACGGTCAGCGCCATGAGCGAGAGGTTGTCCAGGCCGTAGCCGAGCCAGTCCATGACGCCGAAGGTGCCGATGAGGCTGAGCGGCAGGGCCACGGCGGGGATGAGGGTGGCGCGCCAGCTGCGCAGGAACAGGTAGATCACGGCGACGACGAGGGCCATGGCGAGCAGCAGGGTGCCTTGGACGTCCGACACCGAGGCGCGTATGGTCTGCGTGCGGTCGGCCGAGACCTGCAGCCTGACGCCGGGGGGCAAGGCGCGGGTCAGTTCCGGCAGCTCGGCCTGCACCGCACGCACGGTTTCGACGATGTTGGCGCCTGGCTGGCGCTGCACGTCCAGCAGCACCGCCGGGTGGCCCCCGTCCTTGTGCGAGGAATACCAGGCGCCGACGCGGTCATTTTCCACGCCGTGGGTGACGGTGCCTACGTCGCTGAGGCGGACGGCGGCGCCGGCGCGCCAGGCGAGGATGAGGTCACGGTAGGCTTCTGGGGTGACGAGCTGGTCGTTGGTGCCGACGGCATAGGAGATGTGCGGGCCGTTGAAGCTGCCCTTGGCGCCGCTGACGTTGCCGGCGGTGATGGCGCTGCGCACGTCCTCCATGGACAGGCCGTAGGAGGCCAGGCGCGCAGGATCGAGCTGGACGCGGATGGCGGGTTTCAGGCCGCCCTGGACGACGACGCGGCCGACGCCGTCTATCTGGCTGAGCTTGGGCTGCAGGAGCGTGTCGGCGGCGTCGGCCACCTGGTCGATAGGGACCGTGTCGCTGGTGACGGCCAGGCTCATGATCGGCGCGTCGGCCGGGTTCACGCGGTTGTAGCTGGGCGGGTAGGGGAGCGAGGCGGGCAGGATGCCCTGGGCGGCGTTGATGGCGGCCTGGACGTCCTGGGCGGCGCCGTCGATGCTGCGGGTCAGGTCGAACTGCAGGGTGATTTCGCTGGTGCCCACCGCGGACGAGCTCTGCATGGTGGTGATGCCGTTGATCTGGCCGAGCTGTCGCTCCAGCGGCGCGGTGACGAGGGTGGACATGGTGTCCGGCCCGGCGCCCGGGTACGAGGTGGTGACGACGATGGTGGGGAAGTCGACTTGGGGGAGCGCGCTTACGGGGAGCGCCGCGTAGCCCAGGGCGCCGCCCAGGAGCACGGCGATGGCCAGGAGGGACGTGGCGATCGGGCGCGCTATGAAGGGGGCGGAGAGGGACATGGGGGTTAGTGTGCCGGAAGTGTCGGGTATGGGGTAGTTAAGGCGAAGCAAGGCAAGGCAAGCGGTTCTTTTTTGAAAAACTATTGCTCCCGGCGCCGGTTCAGCTGCTTCAGCTGCCTCGGTGCGTCTGGCAGACGCCGACTGCTTCAGATGCGCGGTGGCAAGCGTTTTTTGGTCCTTTTTTCAACAAAGGACTGCTTCCTTCCTTGGAGATTCCGCATGGATTACGTCAACCTGGGCCGCACCGGCCTGAAAGTCTCCCGCCTGTGCCTGGGCTGCATGACCTATGGCGAGCCTGGCCGGGGCACGCATGAGTGGACGCTGCCTGAGGCTGAATCCAAGCCGTTCTTTGCGCGCGCGCTCGATGCCGGGATCAATTTCTTCGACACGGCGAATGTTTACTCGGCGGGATCGAGCGAGGAGATCGTGGGGCGGGCACTGCGTGACATGCCGCGGCATGCGGTGGTGGTGGCGACCAAGGTGCATGGGGTGATGCACAAGGGGCCGAACGGGGGCGGGTTGTCGCGTAAGGCGATCCTGGGGGAGATCGATGCGAGCCTGACACGGCTGGGGATGGATTACGTCGATCTGTACCAGATACATCGTTTCGATCCGGAGACGCCGATCGAGGAGACGCTGGAGGCGCTGAACGACGTGGTTCGGGCGGGCAAGGCGCGGTATATCGGCGCATCCTCGATGCATGCCTGGCAGTTCTGCAGGGCGCTGTATGTGTCCAAGCAGAACGGGTGGGCGCGGTTCGTTTCCATGCAGAACCATCTCAACCTGCTGTATCGGGAGGAGGAGCGGGAGATGCTGGGGTTGTGCCTGGAGGAGGGCGTGGGCGTGATCCCCTGGAGCCCGCTGGCGCGCGGCAAGCTGACGCGGCCCTGGACGGAGGGCGCGCCCACCAAGCGGGCGGAGACGGACCAGTTCGGCAAGACGCTCTACAAGGGCGGCGAGGAGAGCGACCGGGCGATCGTGGGCGCGGTGCAACGGGTGGCGGAGGCGCGCGGGGTGCCCATGGCGCAGGTGGCGCTGGCGTGGGTGCTGGCCAAGCCTGGTGTTACGGCGCCGATCGTCGGGGCGAGCAAGATGTCGCATCTGGAGGACGCGCTGGCGGGGATGGAGTTGAAGTTGACGGGCGAGGAAGTGGAAGTTTTAGAAGCCGGCTACGCGCCCCGCCGTATCGCAGGATTTCAGTAGGCCTCGGCAAGACTAGGAGCGGCGTGCCGTAAGCTGCGCTCCCGGTCTCCTATCGAGGGTTAGCGACGCTGACTACGACCACGGGTTTCCTCCCATGTGGAACGTTTTCATGGCCGAGTAGCACTCCCCGCAAACGGTCTGCGGCTGTAGATGTTCGAGAGCTTCGCCAGTCCAGGTGCAGCCGCATGCTACCTGCCGCACGTCGCACTCGAGACACCAGGCGTCTGGAAAAGCGGAATTGCTGTCCGCTGGCCAACAGAAGCCTGTCCGTTTCCGCTTAATCATCCCTTGAACGATGTGCTGACAGACAAGCGCAGCAGGTTGCTTGCCGTGGGTTCGGCACGTGACTTCACCGGTCACAGCGAAGCACCAAAGCTACCCGGAGTGAGTTCACGTAACGCCTTTCTGCTCGTCAGCCGGAGATGCGGTAGGATCGTCTCATCTAAACATGCACTGGAGTCCGCCCATGAACCACCATAAGCGCGTGCTGGCCGGCCAGACGTTGCATCCGGAAACGCTGATGATGGGGTTCGGCTACGACCCCGCGCTGTCCGAAGGCAGCGTGAAGGTGCCGATCTTCCAGACCAGCACGTTCGTGTTCCGCTCCGCCCAGCACGGCAAGGAGTTCTTCGAGCTGGTGGCCGGCCTGCGCGAGCTGCGGGAGGGCGAGCAGCCCGGGCTGATCTATTCGCGGTTCAACAACCCGGACCTGGAGATACTGGAGGACCGGCTGACGGTGTGGGACGGTGCGGAGGCGGCGCTGGTGTTCGCCAGCGGCATGGCGGCGATCGCCACGACGCTGCTGAGCCTGGCGCGGCCGGGCGACGTGATCTTCTACAACGCGCCGATCTACGGCGGCACAGAGACGCTGCTGATGAAGGTTCTGCCGCGCTTCGGGATACAGGGCGTGGAGTTCGCGGGCAGCCTCGAGCCGGAGCAGATCGCGGCGCGGCTGGAGGAGGCGCGCGCGGGGCTGGCGCCGGGGGCGCGCATCGCGGCGTTCATGCTGGAGACGCCGGCCAACCCGACGAACGATTTGATCGACATCGCGTATTGCGCCGAACTGGCGGCCACGTTGGCCGACCAGCCTGGCGGGCGGCCGGCGGTGATCGTGGACAACACGTTCCTCGGGCCGCTGTGGCAATCGCCGCTGGCGCATGGCGCGGATTTGGTGGTGTATTCGCTGACGAAATACGTAGGCGGGCACAGTGACGTTGTGGCCGGCGCGGTGCTGGGCAGCCGCGCGGCCTGCAAGCCGATACGCGCCATGCGCAGCGCGTTCGGCACGATGAGCGACCCGCATACTGGCTGGTTGCTGATGCGCAGCCTGGAGACGTTGGAACTGCGCATGACGCGCGCCGGCGAGAACGCGGCCCGCGTGGCGGGCTTCCTGGCCAACCATCCTTCCATCGAGCGCGTGGGTTTCCTGGGGCATCTGGAGCACGGCTCGCGCGCGGCCGATCTGTATGCGCGGCAGTGCAGCGGGCCTGGGTCCACGATCAGCGTGTATGTGAAAGGCGGTGAGGCGGAGGCTTTCGCGTTCCTGGACCGGCTGACGATCATCAAGCTGGCGGTGAGTTTGGGCGGGACGGAAAGCCTGGCGTCACACCCGGCGGCGATGACGCATATCGGGGTGCCGCGGGAGCGTCGGCAGCGGTTCGGGCTGCTGGATAATCTGGTGCGGATCTCTGTCGGGGTGGAGCATCCGGATGATCTGATCGCGGATCTGCGTCATGCTTTAGGTTGAGATGGCCGCGTTCCTGGGTGAGCTAAGGCAAGGAAGGCCTTCTTTTTCGAGAAAAAGAAGCAAAAAGCTTTTGTCTGGGCTGTCGCGGAACGTTGCGGCGTACGTTCCAACAGCGCGCACCCGACGGAGAAAAAGTTTTTTGGTCCTTTCTTTTAAAAAAGGACTGCTTGCTTTTTCAGGCTGCCGCTCCGAGCGCGTGCAGCAGCGATGACGCGATAGAAGACGGCGCCAGGACATAGACGGCGAGTTGTCCGCAACCGATGGCGCCCAGCGCCCACAGATAGGCCGGATGGATACGCCGCTGCCCGAGAAAGTCGGCAACAGGGCCGGCGAGGGCGATCGTGTCGATCAGGCCGTCCACGGCGAACGGCCAGTCGGCGCCGAACAGATCGAGCGGCATCGCGCGCTCCAGCCCGGGCAGCACGACCACTATGGAGGCACACAGCATGAGGCGTTTGTGCCAGCCCGGCTTCTTGCGTTGCAGGGCGCCGGCGGTGACCAGGCCCGCAAACAGCAGCAGCCCGATGACGCCCCGTATCAGGAAGAGGCCGTGCGGGTAGAAGGGCGGCACAGCGTTGGCCCACAAGGCGAGCAGGATGGCAGTGGCGCCGAGGGCCACCATGGCGCCGGCGAGCGCCACACCCGCCCACCCCAGCCGCTTATGCAGGCGTATCGCGCCGGACTGCACCAGGACCGGCTGCAGCACCAGCAGCACCAGCCAGGCGGTGAATACCGCCGCGTGCACCCAGAGTATCATCGGAAAACCAGGCGCTGCGAAATCGCCTGGAACGGTATGGGAAAAGCCGAACACGGCGATGGCGGCCAGCAACACCGACATGATGAGGAAGAACGGCCGGCCACGCGCGGCGGGGCGGACGAGAATGGAGCCGGTGGCGCTCACAATTGTCGAACTCCGTAATGAATAAATGCGGACGTATTGTTGTTGGGTCGGGTTGAGACCGGCCGGCTTGCCGAGAAAGTAAGCAAGGCCTTCTTTTTTGAAAAAAAGAAGCAAAAAACTTTTGTCTCCCGCGCATCTGCAGCTTGCGTGTTTATTCTGGCGCACGCGGACGCGGCAAGCTTACCGTGTCATGGGCCGCACGGGAAATCTTCCAGCTTTGCGCAGAACTGTGCGGTGTCCGGACGCAGCGCGACAGCAGCCACCGCCAGGACGAGAAGCAGCAGGACAGGCATGATCGTGCCGCCGCGCCGCGCGACTGTTGCTACCGGCGCAGGGAGACGGTTTCGATTGCTGCCCGCCTGGGACAGGAACACGAGGTTCCCGCTTGCTGCGGTCTCGTACGGCGTGGCCGGTTGCTGAGCCTTCTCGAACATTGCCTGCTCCTGTGTGTCGGTGCGAGGCGTGGGCAAAGCCTTGGCAGACGGCAACTAAATGGTTACCAAAAAATATAAAGCCGTTCGTTTCCAAATGGTTGACCTGCCAGGATGCGTTTCCGGCACGGTTCATCGAGGGCAAATGCTGGCGCGCGTTGCGCAAGTGTAGCAGTCCGGCGTGGCGGGCCCGATACCTGTCGTGGTAGCACGGGCTGCCAGGACCTTCGCCGCATTGGGAGTGCCCCTCGTCATGGATGTCCATCTTCCGGAGCAGGGCAGTTTCCGCTGGGGCCGGTTCACGCTCGATCCGCTGCGCCGGTCCCTGTCCTGCGATGGCAATCGGGTGAAGCTGGCCGAGCGCCTGTTCGATGTGCTGCTCTATCTGGTCGCCAATCACGGCCGTGTCGTCGAGCGCGACGAGCTGCTGCGGCAGGTCTGGGCCGGACGCGTGGTGGAAGACAACAATGTCGGCCAGGCGATCTTCGAGCTGCGCCGTGTGCTGAAATCCGGCGGCGACACCGAGCGCAGCATCGTTACTGTGCCGGGGCGGGGTTTCCGTTTCGCCGAACCGGTGAGTTTCGAGGCGGCGCCGGTCGAGGCCGCGGCGGCGCAGGAGACGCCTCCTGGCGCCGCGTGGTGGCGCGGGCACGCGCCGCTCGGCGTGGCGCTGCTGTCGCTGGTGATAGCCGTGCTCAGCCTGGCGTTCTGGGCCGGCGAACGGAGGGCGCCCGCGGCCGGGCAGGCGGGCGAGCAGGCGTTTGCCCCGCCGGCGCACTCGGTGGCCGTGCTCGCCTTCGACAACATGAGCGGCGACCCCGGCCAGACGTATTTTTCCGACGGCATGTCCGAGCAGCTCATCGACTCGCTGACACGCATCGAGGCGATCGAGGTGGCCGGCCGGACCTCGTCGTTCTCGTTCCGCGGCAGCCACGCCACCATCGGCGAGATCGGCCGCAAGCTGAACGTGAGCGCGGTGCTGGGCGGCAGCGTCAGGCGGGCCGGAAACCGGGTGGTGGTGACCGCGCAGCTCACCAACACGCGCGACGGTTTCAACATGTGGTCCGCCACCTACGACCGCGACCAGGGCGACGTGGTCACGGTGGAGACCGGGATCGCGCAGGCGGTGGTGCAGTCGCTGCTGGGCCGGCTCGCCGGCGGCGACGGCGCCCGCCTGACCCTGGGCGACACCGCCAACACCGAAGCCTACGATTACTACCTGCGGGCCACGCAGCTTGAACACACCGCCAAGGGCGAGGCGGACCATCGCGCGGCGCTGGCCGATTTCGACCGCGCCCTGGCGCTGGATCCCGCCTTCGCGCGTGCGCATGGCGGCCGGGCCAAGGCGCTCGCCAACATTGCCATGATGGGCGCGGTGGGCAGTTCGGCCGCCCAGCACAAGCTGTTCCAGGATTCGCTGGAGGCGGCCGACCGCGCCGTGGCGCTGGCGCCGGGCTGGGGCCAATCGCATTCCCTGCGCGCCTGGACGCTGAATTTTGGCATGCTGGACCACGAAGCCGCCGAGCACGAGATCGAGCAGGCGCTGCTGCTGACGCCGGGCAGCGCCGCCATCGAGAGCAACTACGCCAACATCGAGCTGGCCGCGGGACACCTGGACCGCGCGATCGCCGCCGGGCGGCGCGGCACGCAGATCGACCCGCTCTCGGTCAACGCCTGGGGCCAGTTCGCCCGCATCCTGTTCATGGCGCGCCACTATGACGAGGCGGCCGAAGCACTGCACCACGCCGCGGTGCTGGGAGACGGGCTGCGCCCCGTCTATGTCGGGCTGCTGGGCGGGGTGGAGCTGATGCAGGGCCAGGCACAGGCGGCCGCCACGCTGTGTGCGCCCGCGGCCAACCTGGAGGAAAAGGAGGTTCTGGCGATCGCCGACCGGCAGTTGGGCCGCCAGGCGGAGGCGGAGGCGAGCCTGGCCAAGCTGCGCGCGGACCAGGGCGACGCCGGCGCGTTCAGCTACGCCGAGATCTACGCGCAATGGGGGCAGACGGCCGAAGCGCTGACCTGGCTGGAGACGGCGGCCCGGCTGCGCGATCCCGGGCTGGCGGAGGTGGGCATCGATCCGATGCTCGATCCGATACGCGGCGAGGCCAGGTTCCGGGCGGTGGTGGCTGCGCGCTGAAGGGAAGGAAGCAAGGCCTTCTTTTTTTGAAAAAAAGAAGCAAAAAACTTTCATCTCCCCGCAATTGCACCAGCCGGGTTTGTCCGGATACGCCGAAGCGCCGGCAGCGTCGGAGGAGCAAAAGTTTTTTGCTTCTTTTTTTCAAAAAAGAAGGCCTTGCTTCCTCCTTAAAATCCCTCCGCCTCAATCCCTTGATGAACTTTTGAATCCATTGATTTGGCGCCCGCGCCGTGCGTCGCCGAAGCAGGCGGCGGAACAGTCAGGAGCACGTCGTGAGCGTCTATCAATGGACCGGCTCAAGCAACAGCGATCTGGGTAACGAGGGCAACTGGGTCAACACTTCCAATCCCGGCACGGTGGGCACCCCGGGGACGAGCGACGTGGCCGTCATCCAGGTGGGCCAGGGCCTGTATGGCACGCTGGACGTGTCGGCGCTCGACCTCGTGCAGGGCAGCGGCGCGCCGACGATCTCGATCACCGGGTCCAGCACGCAGGTGACCGCCGCCTCGGTGGCCATCGCCTACGGCTTCACACTGGATACCGGCGCCTATCTGCAGGCCGGCACGCTGGGCATCGACGGCGACGGCACCGCAGTCACCGTGCAGAACAACGCCCATCTTTATGACCTGGCGTCAGCCGAGAACGACGTGCTGACCATCGGCGCGTCCACGGGCAGCGCCTCCGTGCTGGTCACGCGCGGCGGCACCTTCGGCTACGACTCGGAAGCAGCGTCCGGCACGCTGGATCTGGGCGGCGTCAGCAACAGCGTGGCCAAGCTGACGGTGAGCGCCGGCGGCTATTTCGAATCCACGCTCAGCAGCGTCAACATCGGCGCCGCGGCCGGCTCCACGGGCTACCTGAACGTGACCGGCGCCGGCAGCCAATTGCTGATCGACAATTACGGCTACACCACGATCGGCGATTTCGGCGAGATGAACGGCAGTGCGCAGGGCACCGTGTCGGTGACCGCGGGCGGCTACGCCTCGCTGGATTCCTACGGCGAGATGGACATCGGCACCAGCGCCGGCATGGCGAAGGTCCTGGTGTCGGGCGCGAACTCCGCGATCCAGGCGGGGCCGCTCGTCGAAGTCGGCGTGTATGGAACCAACATCGCCGGCGAGATACTGGTGCAGGCCGGCGGCGAGTTCGATACCGCGACCGACCTGTCCCTGAACAACGGCACGCTCCTGGTGAGTGGCGCCAATTCGCTCTACACCGGGCGGATCCTTCTTACAGGGGCCGGCACCAGCGTGCAGGCCGGCAGCGGCGGCCTCATCCACGTCGCCGACGTCGATCTCGGCGGGAAGATCACCCTGGCCGCCGGCAGCGTGAATGCGCGGGCGGGGATTTCCCTGTATGGCGGAAGCGATGTGGTCGGCCACGGCACGCTGACCGCCGCGACGATCGGGAATGCCGGCCAGATCATCGCCAGCGGTGGCACGCTGGCCGTTGGCGGCTCGATCACCGGCACCGGCGGGCTCGTGATCTCGGCCGGCGCTGCCCTGCTGCTGGAAGGCACCGCCGCGGCCAACCAGACCATCATGTTCGGCGCCAGCGCCAACACGCTGGAGTTGGCGGACCCGGCGGGAGTGGCCGCGCACATCATCGATTTCGCAACGGGCGACACGATCGACCTGCTCGGGCAGGCGGCGACGAGCCTGGCCTACGCCGCCGGTGCGCTGACGATCTCGAACGGGACCAAGGTGGTGGCGAAGCTTGCGGTTCGCGGCAGTTACACCAGCGCGAACTTCAAGCTGGCTTCGGACGGGCATGGCGGATCGGTTATCGGTTATGCGGGCACGGCTGTGGTGCCGCATCCTTTGGCGCCGTTGCATGTTGGAGGGTGGTGAGGAAGCAAGGCCTTCTTTTTTGAAAAAAAGAAGCAAAAAACTTTTAGCTCACCGACGCTGCAACAGCTTCGGCGCATCCGGATGGAACCGGCTGGTGCAGATGCGGGGGAGCAAAAGTTTTTTGCTTCTTTTTTTTAAAAAAGAAGGCCTTGCTTTCTTGCCTGGTCAGTAAGGCGTCCCGCCCGCCCGCTTCACCCGCAGCGCATCCGCATACCACGCGAACTCGTCCAGGAACCGGCCGAGGCCGTGCACGTCGCTCCCGTCTGACGTCCGTCCCTCTTCGTCCAGCGTGTCCTGGATGCGCGGTATCGCCAGGACGCTGGGGACACTCGGCATGCCGAGTTCGGCCAGGGTCATGCGCAACTGCATCGCGGCGCGCACGCCGCCGAACTGTCCGGCCGAGTAGCAGAGGATGGCGGATGGCCGCCAGAAATACTCCTCCAGGAAGTGGTCCAGCAGGTTCTTCAGCGCGGGCGGGATGCCGTTGTTGTATTCCGCGGAGACGATCATGAAGCCGTCCGCCCGGCCGTAGAGCGCGGCAAGCTGTGCGAGGGGCGGCGGGGCCTCGCCTTTCGGGTATTCCTTATACATGCGGTCGAGCAGCGGAAGCCGGAGGTCCATGGGATCGACCAGCACCGGCTCGTGTCCGCGGGCGGACAGCGCCCGCATGATCATGCGGGCGGCGCGCGCGCCCTGCCTGTCCCGCCTGACCGAGCCCAGGAGCACCGGGACGAGGAGTTTGTCCGGCATCGTGCTTATCCTTCCTAGTGCTTCGTTTGGGGCGAAATCGGGCAAGCCGTTGATCTAATTTTTGAAAAAAGGACCAGGAAGCTTTCACTACCTCGCATTTGTACAAGCGTTATGCATCCGGAACCGGCGCTGCTGCCTATACAGCATGAAGACAGGCGTTTTTTGCTTCTTTTCATCAAAAAAGAAGGCCTTGCTTTCTTACCCGCGGCTTTCCGCGCTAGGAATGCATACGCAAGCGGGCACCCGGACATGGACATGGCGGCGAAACCGCTTCACCAACAGATTTTCCAAAGAGATCACACGTCGATGATTCCGGCTACAGGCGACTCCAGGGTCGCGATCGTGGGCGCAGCCTGTCGCCTGCCTGGAGCCGCCGACGAGGATGCGTTCTGGCAGTTGCTGGAAGAGGGACGCTGCGCCGTGGGCGACGTGCCGGCCGGCCGCTGGTCGCCTGCGCGCTATCTGCACCCGAGCCGGTCCGAACCCGGCTTCAGCTACAGCTTCCGGGGCGGCTACATCGCCGACGCGTTCGCCTTCGACCCGATCGTGTTCGGCATCTCGCCGCGCGAGGCCGCGGAGATGGACCCGCAGCAGCGCCTGCTGCTGGAAGCGGTGTGGGGTGCGCTGGAGGATGGCGGCATCCCGCCCGGCTCGCTGGCCGGCGGCAATGTCGGTGTGTATGTCGGTGCGTCCGGCCTGGACCACGGCGCGCTGCAGGTGGCCGACCTGGCGGGCATCGACAGCCATTTCATGACCGGCAACACGCTGTCCGTGCTGGCCAACCGAATCTCCTACATCTTCGACCTGCGCGGGCCGAGCTTCACCGTCGATACCGCGTGCTCCTCCTCGCTGGTGGCGTTCGCGCAGGCGCAGGCGGCCATCGCCTCCGGGCAGATCGACACCGCCATCGTGGCCGGCGTGAACCTGCTGCTCTCGCCGTTCCCGTTCATCGGCTTCGCGCGCGCCGGCATGCTGTCGCCCACCGGACTGTGCCACTCGTTCGGGGCCGCGGCGGACGGCTACGTGCGCGGTGAGGGCGTGGTGGCGATGGTCATCACCCGGCTGGAGGCGGCCGTCGCGCGCGGCCAGCGCGTGCGCGCGGTGGCCCTGGCGTCCGCCACCAACTCCGACGGGCGGACGAACGGAATCGCCTTGCCGGCCATCGAGGGTCAGCGAAGCCTGCTCGAGCATCTCTACGCCGAAGCCGGCATCGATGCGGACCGGCTGGCCTTCATCGAGGCGCATGGCACCGGTACCAGCGTGGGCGACCCCGCGGAGGCCACAGCCATGGGCCTGGCGCTCGGACAACGCCGCACGGCGCCGCTGCCCGTCGGTTCGGTGAAATCCAACATCGGCCACCTGGAGCCGGCGTCCGGCCTGGCCGGCCTGCTCAAGGCGATCCTGGCGCTGGAGCACCGCCGCCTGCCGGCCTCGCTGCACGCGCAGGACGCCAATCCGGCGATCGACTTCGCCGCGCTGAACCTCAGCCTTGCCACCAAGCCGGTCGTGCTGCCTGCCGAGGGCGTGTGGCTGGCGGGCGTGTCCTCGTTCGGCTTCGGCGGCACCAACGCGCACGTGGTGATACGCCAGCCGGAAGCCGGCGAGCGCCCGGTGGCGCGCAGCAACGGCGCGGCCGGTCCGCAGGCGGAGCTGCTTGTGCTCTCCGCGCATTCCCGCCAGGCGCTCGTCCAGGCCAGCGGCGCGTATGCCGGGCTGATCGAGGCCGGGCATGACACGGCCCGGCTTGCGGCCGCCATGGCCTGGCAGCGCGACCTTGCCGGCCACCGTGTCGCCGTGCCGGTGGACGATTCGGCGGCCGCTTCGCTGCGGCGGTTCGAATCCGGCAGCAGCATGGCGCGCGGGGCGGAAGGCAGCGCGCCGTCGCAGGCGCCGAAACTGTGCTTCGTGTATTCCGGCAACGGTAGCCAGTGGATCGGCATGGGCCGCACGGCATTCGCGGCCGATGCGGCGTTCCGCGCGCGGTTCCGCGCCGTGGATGCGAGCTTCCGGCGCTTCGCCACCTGGTCCCTGGAGCACGCGCTGCATGACCCCGATCACGCGAGCTCGCTGCGGCAGGCCGAGCTGATACAGCCGCTGCTGTTCGCCGTGCAGGCGGCGCTGACGGCCAGCCTCGCGGCATACGGTCTGGTGCCGGACATGGTGCTTGGCCACAGCCTGGGCGAGGTGGCCGCCGCCGAGGCGGCCGGCGCGCTGGACCTGGAGGACGCCGTGCGGGTGATCTTCCACCGCAGCGCGCAGCAGGAGGCGGCGCACGGCCTGGGCGGTATGGTGGTTGCCAACATCTCGCGTGAGGGCGCGCTCGCCCTGTTCGCGGAACCCGGCCTGGAAAGCCTGGAGATCGCCGCGGTGAACAGCCCCGGCGCGGTCAGCATCTCCGGCCCGACGGCGGCGATCGAGGCGTTCGCCAAGCTGGCGCGGCGGCGGCGCGTTGCGGCCCGAGTGCTGGACCTGGCCTATCCGTTCCATTGCAGCCTGCTGGACCGGCTGCGCGTGCCGGTGCTGCGCGCGTTCGGCACCATCGATTCGGCGCCAGGCGAGGTGCCGTTCGTCTCGACCGTCACCGGGTCGGTTGTTCCCGGCGCCGCGCTGGACGCGGATTACTGGTGGCAGAACGTGCGCGCGCCCGTGCTGTTCAGCGACGCGATCGAGACCGCGGGCCGTGCGGGCGCCAGCGTGTTCGTCGAAATAGGTCCGCGGCCGATCCTGCAGGCCAGCATCACCGACACGTTGCGCCACGCCGGGCTGGACGGCGCCGTGCTGCCGAGCCTGGTCGAGAAGGATGCCGGCGGCAACCCGCTGTTGATGGTGCTGGCCCGCGCGCTGGTGCTCGGCTGCCGCGTGGACCGCGCGCGCCTGTTCGGCGAACCGCCGGCCGGCCGCGTCCGGCTGCCCGGCTATGCCTGGCAGCGCAAGGTGTTCCAGCAGGCGCCGACCAGCGAGGCGATGGATCTGTGCGGCGCCGCTCCCGCCCATCCGCTGCTGGGCACCAGGCTGCGTGCGGGCACGCCGGAGTGGCGCAACCTGATCGACGCCACCATTGTGCCTTATCTGGCGGACCACAGGATAGACGGCGAGGTGGTCATGCCCGCCTCGGCGTTCGCCGAAATGGCGCTTGCCGTGGCGCGGGACGTCTATCCCGCCGGCCCGATCGGGCTGGAAGATTTCGACCTGCTGGCCTGGCTCACTTTGCCTGCGGACCAGATGCGCGAGACCTCCGTGCGCCTGCATGGCGAGGCGTCCGTGGTGGAGATCTGGAGCCGGGCGCGGTTCGCCACCGGCGAGTGGACGCTGCATGCCACCGGCCGGATCGTGCGCATCGCCTCGCCTGCGCCTGCGCCGGCTGCCATGCCGGACCTGCCGAAAAGGCTGATCGCCGACGAGGTGTATGAGCGCGCCGCGGCAAGCGGCGTCAGCTACGGCCCGGCCTTCCGGCTGGTGCGCGGGGGCGCGCGCAGCTCCACGCACATCGCGGTAGAGCTTGCGCCGGTGGCGGCGGCGGACGAGTCCGAGCTTCGTGCCATCCTGCATCCGATCGCGCTGGACGCCGCCTTCCACGCGATGTTCGACGACATCAAGCGGCGCGCGGACGAACGCCACGCCTATCTGCCGGTGCGGTTCGCGGCGTTGCGCGTGCAGACCGACCACGCCTCGCCGGTGCGCGCGCAGGTGGTGATCAACCGCGAGACCGACCGCTCGCTGAGCGTGGACGTGACGCTCCTCGCCGCGGACGGCAGCACGGTGGCGGTGCTGACCGGCGGGTTGTTCCGCGCCGTTGTGCTGGAGCGGTTCGCCGACGAACGCGTGTTCTTCCGCCAGCAGACAATGCGGTTGTCACGTACGGCGGCGGCCGCGGACACACGGGCTTGCGTGGCGGCCACGCTTGACGGGCTGGCCGGGCAGGCGATGCCGGAGGCGTGGCTGTATCTGGGGGCGTTCGCCCGCGCGCTGGCGTTCCGCAGCCTGCGCGAGACATCCGGTGGGCAGCCGATCCTGCCGGCACCGGGCATGGCGCCGCTGGTGCCGGCGCTGCTGGCCGATCTGGGCCGCGCCGGGCTGGCCACGCAGGACGCGGCCGGCTGGCATCTGGCGGAAGCCAGCGGATTGCCGGAACCTGGCGACATCCTGCAGACGTTTGCCGCGGAACATCCCGGCGCCAGTGCCGACATCCTGCTTGCGGCGCAGGCGCTGGCCGGGCTGCCGGGCGCCCTGCGAACTGGCGAACCGCTGCCGCTCAGCGCCGCGCTGGTGGAGCGCTTCGAGAGCGAGACGATCCTGCTGGCGCCGCTGTTCGCGGCGGCGGCGGTGGTCTGCACCGGGTTGCAGGCGCGTATCGCGCCCGAGCCGTTGCGCGTGCTGGCCGCAGAGCCGTTCTGCCTTGGCGTGCTGCGGAGCCTGTCCTCCCTGGTGCAGGACGGGCGGGTGGCGGTGACCGTGATCGGCACCGATTCGCGGCGTCTCAGCCTGGCGCAGGCGCGCCATGGCGCGGCGGGCGGGATCGCGTTCCTGCATGCCGACGACGATCCTGTGCCCGCCTTCGACGTCGCGTTCTGCCTGGCGCTGGCGCCGCTCTCCGCCGAGGCGGCGCTCGGCGACGCGATCGCCCGGCGCCTTGCACCCGGCGGGCTGCTCTGCGTGCTGCAGCCGCCTGCCAGCCCGGTGTTCGATTGCCTGCTCGGCATGCAGGAGGCGTGGTTTGCGCACGCACCGCTCGGCCGCGTTGCGGCGGCGCGCGACGGCAAGAGATGGGCGCTGGCGTCCGGGTTCGCGGACCTACGCGTGCATACGCTGGGCGAAGGCGTCGGCAGCCTGCTGGTCGGCCAGGCGGGCAGCCTGGCCAAGGGGATCGAGGTGCAAGTCAGCCGGGCCGTGCCGGTGCTGCTGTTGCAGGATTGGCCTGATCTGGCCGAGGCGCTCGCGGCGCATGGCCATGCGACACAGGTGGCGGCGGCAGGGTATCTGCCGAAAGCGTTGGCGACGGCCGGGGCGGGCGCTGACGATCCGGCCGGGCTGGTTTTCCTGGCCCAGGCGGAGGGGACAGGCGGCTTGGCCCGGTGCCTGGCGGCGCTTGCCGCCGTTCTGGAGGCCGCACGCGCTTCGGGTTGCCGGCTGTGGGTGGTGGTCCGCGGGCTGCGCGCCAGCGCGGCTGCCGGCATCGATCCGCTGGCCGAAGCGGTCTGGAGCTTCGGCCGCGTCGCGATCAACGAATATCCGGGCGTCGAATTGCGCCTGGTCGATCTCGCCCTGGCGCTGGATGACGTGGCGGCGGCGCAGGGGCTTGCCGCGCTGATCGCCGAGCCCGGGGCGGAGACGGAACTGCTGGTGGATGCGTCGGGCGTCTCGGCCGTGCGGTTGCAGGAAGCCGCGCCGCCGGCCGCGGGCGTGGCGTCTGTGCGGCTGCAGGCCGGCCCGCTTGGGGCGCTGGCCGGGTTCGATTGGGTGGAGAAGCCGCTTCGCGCGCCGGAGCCGGGCGAGATCGAGATACGCATCGCCGCCGCCGGGCTGAACTTCCGCGACGTGATGCTGGCCAGCGGGTTGCTGGACGACGACGTGCTCGACGACGGCATGGCGGGCGCGGTGCTGGGCTTCGAATGCGCCGGCGAGGTGTTGCGCGTAGGGGCCGGCGTCGGCCGCCTGCAACCCGGCGACACGGTGATGGGCTTCGGCCGCGAGAGCTTCGCCAGCCACGCGACCGCCGATGCGCGCGTGTTCGTGCGCGTGCCGGACGGCATCGGCGTGGAGGCTGCGGCGACCATACCCGTGGCGTTCCTGACCGCCTGGTATGCGCTGGTGCAGATGGCGCAGGTCCAGCCGGGCGAATGGGTGCTGGTACACGGCGCGGCAGGCGGCGTGGGCCTTGCCGCGCTGCAGATCGCCCGCCTGCGCGGCGCCAGGGTGGCGGCCACGGTTGGCTCGCCGGAGAAGCGCGCGCTGGTGGCGGCGTTCGGCGCGGAGCGTATCTACAACTCCCGCAGCACCGCCTTCGGCGACGAGATACGGGCCGACATCGGCGGCGTCGATGTGGTGCTGAACTCGCTGGCCGGCGAGGCGATGCTGGCAGGGGTACGCTGCCTCAAGCCGTTCGGCCGCTTCGTCGAACTGGGCAAGCGCGACTACGTGGGCAACACCGCGATGGGCCTGCGGCCGTTCCGTCGCAACCTGAGCTATTTCGGCGTCGACCTGGACCAGCTTCTGGCCGCCAACCTCGGCCTGGTGGAACGTATGCTGGCCGAACTTGCCGGGCATTT
The DNA here is from genome assembly GCA_964247675.1 of uncultured Acetobacteraceae bacterium. GTDB lineage: Bacteria > Pseudomonadota > Alphaproteobacteria > Acetobacterales > Acetobacteraceae > BOG-908. Next base: position 4,938 of record CAXTVW010000042.1, on the reverse strand, counting down.
CGCCGCGGGCACGCTGTCGCCGCTGCCCTTCCAGGCGTTCGACTGGCACGAGACCGGCGACGCGTTCCGGCTGATGCAGTCGGGCGGCCACGTGGGCAAGCTGCTGATCCGGCCGGCGGCGCGCCCGGTCGCCACGAAGCTGCCCCGCCGCGTGTTCCGTCCGGGGCCGGGCGTGCATCTGGTGGTCGGCGGCGCGGGCGGGTTCGGGTTCGAGGCGGCAAGCTGGCTGGCCGGTTTGGGCGCCGGCACGATCGTCGTGGCATCGCGCCGCGGCACGCTGGAGCCGCATCTGCAGGCGCGTGCCGACGCCCTGCGCGCGGGAGGCACGACCCTGCTCGTCGAGGCGCTCGACGTGACGGACGCGGGCGCGGTGGCGGCGCTGGTTGAGCGGCTGACGCGCAGCCATGGGCGCCTGGCCGGCGTGCTACATGCCGCCGTGGTGCTGGATGACGGGCTGATCGCCGCGCTGGCGCCGGACCGCCTGGCCGCCGTGCTGGCGCCGAAGGTGACGGGCGCTGACAACCTGGACCAGGCCACGCGTGGCGCGGCGCTCGACTACTTCGTGGCGTTCTCGTCCGTGGCCGCCATGGTCGGCAACCCCGGGCAGGGCGCCTATGTGGCCGCCAATGGCTACCTGCAGGGCCTGATGGCGCGCCGGCGTGCCGAAGGGCTGCCCGGACTGGCCGTGGGCTGGGGCGCCATCTCGGATGCCGGCCTGCTCGCGCGCGATCAGGAAGGGGCGGCCAGGCTGGCGCGCCTGACCGGCATCGCGGCGATGACCGCGCGTGCCGCCCTGTCCCACCTGGAAACCCTGCTTGGGCAGGGCGCCGACGGGCCGGCCACCACGTATTGCGCGCAGTTCCGCGCCGGCGAGGCGCAGTCCCGGTTCAAGCTGCTGCAGACGCCCGCTTTCGCCGGGCTGTTTGCCGGCGAGGACGCCGTGGTGCAGACGGAGGCGGACCTGGCCACGCGCATTGCCGGCAAGAGCGACGGCGACGCCCGCGCGCTGGTGGCAGGCCTGGTGGCAGCCGATGTCGGCCGCATCTTCCGCCTGCCGCCGGACGAGATCGAGATGACCCGGCCGCTCGACGAACTGGGATTGGACTCCATGATGAGCCTGGATTTGCGCATGAGCATCGAGAAGCGCTTCGGCATCGAGCTGCCGGTGATGGCGATCAGCGCCGGCGTCAGCGTCAACGAGCTGGCGGCCCGGCTGATCGCCAGCCTGCGCACGGGCGAGCGGCCGCCAGGAGAGACCGGTCAGGATGCCAGCCAGCAGATCATGCAGCGCCACGGCATAAATGATGCCTTCCTCGCGGCCGGCATGGACGCCGTGGATGCCGCCACGAAACACGGCCAGGAAGCGGTGGCGCTGGCATGAGCGCCGTCCCTTCCGCGGGAAGGCTGACCGGCGGCGCCCGCGCGGCACTGCTCGACGCGATGCGCCGCACCGTTCCCGACGCAATGCCGGAGCAGGACGTGCTGCCGGCCCAGCCCAGCCGGGAGATGGGTTTCGAGAGCCTGCCGGCCTACCAGCTCCTGAGCAGCCAGCGCGCCATGGCCGACGCGATGGGGCTGCGCTTCCCGTTCTACCGCACCCATGCGGCCCGCGCGGGGGCGCGCAGCGTCGTCGATGGCCACGCGGTGGTGAACTTCGCTTCCTACGACTATCTCGGCCTGAACGGCCATCCGGAGATCACCGCGGCGGTGGGCCATGCCACGGCGGATTGGGGCACCAGCGTGTCCGCCAGCCGGATCACCGCGGGCGAGCGCGGTTTTCACGCGGCACTCGAGACGGCGCTGGCCGGCATCTACCTCAGCGAGGCGGCGCTCGCCTTTGTCAGCGGGCACGCGACGGCGATCTCGACGATCGCCGCGCTGCTGGGCCCGAAGGACCTGATCCTGCACGATTCGCTGATCCACAATTGCGTGGTGGTGGGCGCGCAGCTCTGCGGCGCTACGCGGCGGTCTTTCCCGCATAACGACATGGACGCGCTGGAGGCGATGCTGGCCGCCAGCCGCGCGCGGTTCGAGCGCGTGATGATCGTCTCGGAAGGCCTGTATTCGATGGACGGCGACGGGCCGGACCTCGCCCGCCTGGTCGAGATAAAGGACCGCCACGAAAGCTGGCTGATGGTCGATGACGCCCATGCGCTGGGTGTGCTCGGGCAGACGGGGCTGGGCATCTTCGAGATGGCCGGGGTCGATCCCGGCCGGGTGGACATCTGGCTGGGCACGCTGTCGAAGACGCTGGTCAGCTGCGGCGGCTACGTGGCCGGCAGCGCCGCGCTGATCGACTACCTGAAGCTGGCCGCACCCGGGATGGTGTACAGCGTGGGGCTGCCGGCGCCGGCAGCGGTGGCGGCGACCACCGCGATCGCGCTGATGCTGCGCGAGCCGGAGCGGGTGGCGCGCCTGCAGGCGAACGGGAAGCGGTTCCTGGAGGGCGCGCGGGCGGCCGGGCTCGATGTGGGCACGAGCTGGGGATACGCGGTGACACCCATCGTGCTGGGCGACTCGCTGCTGACCCTGAAGCTTGCCGACCGGCTGCTGGCGCGCGGCTACAACGCGTTCCCCATCATCCCGCCAGGCGTGCCGGAGCGCTCCGCCCGGCTGCGCTTCTTCATCTCCTCCGAACACACGCCGGCGGAGATCGACGGCGCGGTGGCCGCCGTGGCTGAGGAACTGGCCGCGTTGAAGGGCATTTCCGCGCCTAGCGCCTCGTGAGCGATCCGCCGTTCTCCAGCGTGGTGATCACCGGTGCGTCCAGCGGCATCGGCGCGGCCCTGGCCGCCCAGTATGCCGGCCCAGGCGTGGCGCTGGGCGTGACGGGCCGGGACGCAGCCCGGCTTGCTGGCGTGGCCGCGCAGTCGGGCGCGGCAGGCGCCGCGGTGTCACAGGGCGTATTCGACGTTCGGGACCGGCCGGCGCTGGCGGCCTTCCTGGGCGGCTTCGACGCGGAACATCCGATCGGCCTGCTGGTGGCCAACGCCGGCGTGCTGGAGGGTCGCCAGGCGGACGGCACGCTGGAGGACGGCGAGACGGCGCGCCGCGTGGTCGAAATCAACCTGCTCGGCGCCATCGACACCGTGCATGCGGTGCTGCCGGGCATGACCAGCCGCGGCCGGGGGCACATCGTGCTGGTCAGCTCGCTGGCCGGCATCTCGCCGGTGGCCGACGCGCCGGCCTACAGCGCCAGCAAGGCGGGGCTGCTGGGCTACGGCCGGGCGCTGCGGGCGGCGTTGCAGCCGGCGGGCGTGCGCGTGTCCGTGGTGTGCCCCGGCTACGTCGAAAGTGCCATGACCGACAGCCACATCGGCAAGCAGCCCGGCAAGATCAGCGCGCCGGCGGCGGCGCGGCTGATCGCGGCGGGGATTGCGCGCAACCGGGGGGTGATCGGGTTTCCGGCGACTCTGTTCCGGCTGGCGATGATCACGCCGTTTGTGCCTGAGGCGATCAATCGGGCGGCTACGCGGGATCTGCGGTTTCATGTGGATAGGACGTGAGCAAGGAAGGCCTTCTTTTTTGAAAAAAAGAAGCAAAAAACTTTTGGTCCCTGTCGGCGGACGTTGAAACGGGCGCTGACGGGATGGGAGGTTTTTCGCTCGTTTTCTGAAAAGAACCGGCTGCTTGGGGCGGCGGTTTACATTTTACACTGGCCTTTGTCATTGTTTTGACAGCTTTCGCCGGGGTCCGGCGGGATCGCCGTAACTTCGCGGCCGGAAGATCGTAGAACCGGCAGCCTATGCGCGAAGGAACGGGACGACATGCTGGACTACGCACCTGATGGTCTGATCGGCAACAGCGCCGCGCCGCGTGGTCAGGAACTGACCGTCGTGTGGAAAAGCGAAGGTGTGCTGGATGACGGCGCGTTGCTGCAATTAATTGCCGTATCGAAATCTGCAGCCTTGGGCAGCCACGCCACGAGTGTGCAGGGCGGGCGGTCGAAGCAGGACGTCTTTCAGCCGGAGCGTATGTCAGGGTTTTGCGCTTCCTGCTGACATGCGCGCAGGGCGGCGCGTTGGGCGGTCCGGGATGCGAGAGGCTGGCTTGGTGAGATGACGGCGCGCGCGACTACGTTGGCGGCTGGTGCTGAACGTGCTTTAAGCTGCGATGTTCTGATGTAAGAACCGAGCCGAGTAGGTCTGTTGTGGACACTTATAGCAGCTCTGAGTGTCAGGAATGACCGGAGCCCCGCAGCGTCGGAGGAGCAAAAGTTTTTTGCTTCTTTTTTGCAAATAAGAAGGCCTTGCTTCCTTCACTTTAAAACGGCGATCTCCACCAGTTCAGCCGACAACGTTCCGTTTTCAACGTGCAGGTATCCCAACGAAATCGGCAGTGAAAAGCGGCGCCGGCCGGCGCTGCCTGGGTTTACATACAGCACGCCATCTTTCCATGTGATTTCCGGCTTGTGGGAGTGGCCGGAGATGACCGCGTGGAAACCCGCCGCGGCTGGATTTAGGTCCAGGTCCGCGATGCTGTGCAGCACGTAGAGAAACGTGGTGCCGCCGATGTCGAGCACGTCCGTCGCTGGTAGCGATTGCGCCCAGGCGGCCGTGTCGATGTTGCCGCGTATGGCAGTGACGGGTGCCAAGCGGGATAGTTTGGCGAGGATGTCCGGGTGGCCGATGTCGCCGGCATGCACAATGAAGTCGCTGCCGCGAAGGATGTCCAGCGCTTCGGGCCGGAGCAGGCCGTGGGTGTCGGAGATTAGGCCGATTCTCATGTGTGAGAGTTGGCGTGGGTGTGGGGTGGCGAAAGCGAGCAAGGCCTTCTTTTTTGAAAAAAAGAAGCAAAAAACTTTTGCTTCCCCGACGCTCGGGCGCCTCAGCGTTTCCTGCATTGACCGGCTGGTGCAAATGCGAGGGAGCAAAAGTTTTTTGCTTCTTTTTTTCAAAAAAGAAGGCCTTGCTTGCTTCCGCGCCCGTTGGCGTCCGG
>CAXTVW010000041.1:0-23635 GCA_964247675.1 uncultured Acetobacteraceae bacterium | reverse complement strand
CGATCTCGCTTGCAAGCTTCTGGGCCTGCTCATGTGCTCCGGTGTTGTCCGGCAGCAGCATTGAGACGGTGCTGCCCACCAGGATCGGCACAGCCTGGGCCCAGGCGATCTGGTCCATCAGCAGCGCGCTAACCGTTGCAATCACCGCAGAAATCCCGGCAACCGTCGTCGGCTGGCGCATCCATGCGCGAAAGTCTTCCATTTACCCCTCCAATGTTGTTGAAAGTCGTGGAACCAGGCGGTTCAGGGCGCCTGGAACATTGCCGGCGTTATCAGCCCGGCACTCACCGCAGCCTGGTGAAGTGCTGCCGCCGGATGCACGCCGTCGGCGCTTGCCGTCCCCAGGTCCACACGCCACTTTCCGGAACCGCCCTGATCCGCAAAGATGGCGTCCGGATCTACCAATCCGCTGCAGCCCAGGGCAGAAGCGTGCTGCCGCATGTAGCTGTTATAGGATCGCCGGTACGTCTCCGCGGGCGATGCGGAGGACGTGCTGGAGCCGAAACTGAGCTTCGTGGCCGCAAGCAAAGCTGCCGTAAGCGGAACCGACAGCGTGATCGCGCTCGACCCGAGCGCACTGACCACGCTTCCCGCGGGGATACCTGGGCCGGAGACCGCTTGTCCTACCGCAAGGTTGGCCAGGCTCACCATCGGCACGGACACGCTGCCGATGCTCGTCGCCGTGCTGCCGGTATTGGCGACCGCAACTGTCCAGCTCTGATTGGCCAGGGTTGCCCAGCCGTCATTGCTCTGAGTCGTCGGCGGCACCGTATTTCAGCCCGCGTCCAGCCTGGCTGAGCTGGTAGTCGATTTCGATGCTCGTATCGATGGCGCTACGGAACGTGCAGGCGCCATCCACTCCCGCCCCGCCCGGCAGGTTCTTCACCCAGACCAGCGGCACGAACCCCAGCCCGTGCCGCACCGATCGCGCCCCATCCTCGATCGGCGGCCCTGCGCTCCCCACGGCCAGCGGTTCGTACCAACGCTCGAACTCGCTGTCCCAAACGCGCTGAAACCAGTAAGCGGCCCCAAGGTCTGCCACCTCATAGCCCTGTGCCGCCAGGTCCGACCCACGGACCTTGTAGCGCTCCACCACCCGGCACAGCGTGTCGGGTGCGTCGGCGGCCCATTGCGGCCACAGATACGGCGTGTCCAGCACATCGACGAACACCCGTCCGCGCAATACCCGCAGCAACAGCGCAACCGAACCGATCGATCCGCGCAGCCCGGCTTCGACCATCACCGCATTCAGCCGCACCTCGCGCGCCACCGCGGTCAGAACGTCGCGCACCATCGGGTCCGGCGAATCGAACGCCGGAAAATGTCCCTCGCTGAACAGCAAAGCCACGCTGTCTTCCACCACCAGACGCGCCAGCCCGTATCGAACGGAAGGGCGCCGCTGACGCAGCGGAATATACTCCCCGGCCGAATTCCGCTCCTCGTGGAACTCATACGGAAGTGAGTCATAAAAGCTGCCGTCAAGCAGCTTCTGGTAAATCGACAGCTGCCTGGTTCGCGCCGAATAGTCGGCATCATCAGGCAGCAGATCGCAGATCGTACGGTACAATCTCCACCCCCAAAGCTTGTTGGAAACCAGCGATCAAGCAGCACCCGCTTGACACGGAGCGGCTGCTCAACAGCAGCTAAGAAAAGCAAGCAGTCCTTCTTAAGAAAAGGACCAGAAACTTTTACTTCCCCGCATTTGTAAAATCGTGACGCTCTCGATGCGCCAACGGGCACCCTCACCCAAATCAGCGACTCGAGAATGTCGACCGCACAAAGCGTGCCGGCCCACCCGCGCCCAGCAGCATGGTGAATGCCCGCGCCAAAGCATCCACCTGATCGTCCTTCCGCCCATTCGGAAAGTTCGCCAACTCATCAAGAAACGCCGTGTTCCAAGCCGCCCGGCGCATCGCAATCGCACCGTTCGAAACCTGGGAAGCAACCGGCACAGCCCGCAATTCCTTTGCACCCGTCTCCGGTGAAGCCACCACCCGGAATCCCGCCAGAACCTGTGTCAAAAACATGATCTGACTCTTGCCCGCCTGCCCAGGATCCTGCGGCAGCCCGATGGACACTGCCTGCCCATCCGCCGCCGCCACTGCCCGGATGCGCTCGGCAACCTCGGCCGAAACCGCGCGAAACCGCACCACGTCATCGATGAACACCGCGCCCGTCGCATCGCGAACCAGTTTCACGCCCACAGTCCAATCCGGATCACCCGAACCATCTGCCGTTCCCGCCAGATCCCAGCCCCGCACGGCAACACCGTCCGGCACTGCCTCCACCAGGCGCATCGCACGCGCGTTGAACAATGTGCCGCTCGCCAGCAGCGGCGCCTGCTGAAACAACGCGGCAAAATGCCGCTCACCCAGCAACTTCCGCTTCTCCTCTATCGCCGCGCGATCTTCCCACTCCGGCCACAGCGCAGCCCCGGTCAACCGGCCCATCGGGTCGCAAGGCTCGGCCAGCGCGGGCAACTTCAAAACCGTCCACCCGCCCTTTTCGATCAGCCGCCCCGCCAGATCATCCGAATGCCAGCGTGTCATCACCAGCACCATGCGACCCCGCGGCTTCATTCGTGTCACCAGCTCGGAGCGGAACCAATCCCAAAGATGTTCGCGCGCGGTAAAACTCTCCGCGTCCGCAAAACTCGCAACAGGATCGTCAATGACAGCCAGGTCAGCGCGACGCCCCGTCACCGCCCCGTGCACCCCGATGCCGAAAAACTCGCCACCCTGGTCGGTCCCGAACCGCGCCGCCGCCCGCGAGTCTGGTCGAACGCGCACATCGACCAATCCGTTGAAGTCTTCCAGCAACCCCCGCACGCCACGCCCGAAATGCTCGGCAAGCCGCGCCGTATGACAAGCCATGATCAAGGAATGCTGCGGGTTACGTATCATCCACCAGGCGGGGAAGATCTTGCTGGCATAGGTGCTCTTCGCCGAGCCCGGCGGCAGCAGCAGCATCAGTTGACGTATCTTGCCGCGCTCCACCTCTTCCAGCATCGCAATCATACGCAAATGATGCGCGGCGGGCGTCTGTCCGGCCCGCATCGTCGCTACGACAGACCAGGTCTCAAGCTCCGCCTTCACCTTCCTCTTCAGGCGGCTGATCTCGATAGAAGGCTGCTGCGCAGAGGTCATCCAGCCTATTGCCCCCCAACCCGCTCGGCGAGCCTGCCCCCCGGCCACTCGCTGGCTTCGCATGCACATAGGGCGCAGCCGCCTTCGCAAGCGCCACGGCCTCGTCCGTCTTATTTTCGTCCCACCGCTGCCGCATCGCTTTGAGCAACACGTCCAACGGCGTCAGCTCGTCTTCGTCCATGCTTCCCCCGATCCACAAGCAATGGCGCCAAGGCCGTCAGCAGCTTTCGCCAAACAGCGAAAACCGCTAATCTGCAAACCAGATAAAGGTCCTTAGAAAACATTGGTGAGCCAGTCGTTCGCTCAAACCGCCATCGTTGAGCAGAATATACGGAAAGTTGGGGTTGCTGGGCAACAGGAAAAATCAGCCCGGTCGCAAAAAGAATGGCGGGCACGCGGCAGCGGACGTGAAGCGGATCGCACGTACCTGGATGCTTCCTAAATGCAGTGCCGGGCTTGCAAGCGCTTCGGCTACTCGCACGCCGCCAAGCTGCGCAGCCGGGTTGCATCAACGCCCGGGATTGGAGACCGCACCTCTCTTGCACCGAGAGACATCGAATCAAGACAAAAAGAAAGCAGTCCTTTTTTGAAAAAAAGGACCAAAAAACTTTTGCTCCCCCGCATCTGCGACGAGCGTATAATCTGGATGAATACGCACGCTGCAAATGCGGGGAAGCAAAAGTTTTTTGCTTCTTTTTTTCAAAAAAGAAGGCCTTGCTTGCTTCACCCAACGGTCCGCGCAAGGCTGCCGATTATAAACGAAGCACCTCGCTATCAGTGCCGCCAACCGAAGCAAAAGGAACCCGACAAGATTATGCCCGTCTCGCACCTAAATCCTGCTAGACGTCGCGCATGCGCGCCGTCTTGCTCTGCCTTGTCCCGCTAACCGCCTGCACAGGCCTGCAGCAGACCCAGGTCTTCGCCGGGCCACAGCGTCCCGTGGCCGGCGCCTGCGATCCGGCCACGCGCGCCACCCTGACCAGGCGCGGCAACGCCATTACCGTCTCCCCGGCCGATGGCACGCTCACCCTCGCCGGCACCATCACCGGAGCCAGCCTCGCCGCCGACGCCACGCTCATCGGCGCCGACAAGAAGCCTTATCCCATCACCTTCACCGGCGAGCTCGCCGGCGCCCGGATAGAAGGCACGCTGGCCACACCACGCTGCCGCTACGCCCTTACGCTCACGGCAACCGACGACTGAGGCGGACCCCGCCGCATGAGCCTCCCATCAGCATCCGGTTCCGACCGGCAAACCTAAGCCCCACCCCGGCGCAACGCCCCTACGGCTGCCACCAGCATGTCGATCCCTTGTGCGTGCCAGCGCTGCACGGCCTTGTGGTCCGCACCCATCACGCCGCCCAGGCGCCGCCAGGAAAACAGATGCCGCTCCGTGACCGGGCTCACCAGGCAGCGCGCGCCGACGATCCGCCGCAGCACGTAGCGCTCGCGCGGGATCAGCGCGATCCACCCGAGGGCTTCATCCATGCGCGTGATGCGCGAGGCAGACGGAATCGGCGGCCGTATCTGCCCGGACCCGGCCGCTCCGCCAAACACCTCGCAAGCCTCCTGCACCACATCCAGGTGGCTCACCTTGAGCCGCGTCGAATAGCCTGTCCCTGGCAGCGCCAGCAGCGTGGCCCCGGCCTCCTCCAGCCGATAGGTCACGTAACCAGAATCGACAGCGCGCTCCCGCTCGGGCAGCGCTTCGTCCATCAGGCCCTCGGCGGCAAAATCAAACACATTCATGGTTTGTTCCTTAAAGAAAGACGGGATAGGGGTACGCCTCGCCATCGAGCACGGTGCCGGCCGTGAGCAACCCCCAGGTCAGCGGATGCCCAGCCTGCCGCGCCGGCCGGTCGCGCGCCTCCTCCACCACCGGCTGCGGCCGCGGCCGCAGCCGCCGTGCACCGATCTTGCGCCCGCGTTCCAGCACGGTGTTGCGGCCGAGTCCCATCGCCTCGGCTATCGCATCCCACGTGACACCCGCCTCACGCAGCGCGCGAAGCCGCTCGTCCAGTTCCTGCGTCCAATGCACATGCGCCCGCACGACAAACCCTCCACCGCACTAACAGTGACGTTAGATGCACTGACACAGGATTGTCAACAGGGTCACCTGGATTTGTTAGTATCTCTGGCCTATCATCGTGGACATGCAGGATGAAACACACACCGTCGGCGCCCGCATACGCGCCCTGCGCCGCGCCCGCGGCCTGACGCAGGATGACCTCGCCACCGCTTGCGGAGTCAGTCGGAGCGCGGTCGCGCAATGGGAGACGGACCGCGCCGGTCAGCTCCGCGGCAACATAACCCGCATCGCCGAAGCGCTGGACGCCTCGATCGAGCATCTGCTGCAGGGTGCCAACCCGACCGAACCGGCCACGGGAGACGAGTTGGCGATGCTGCGCCTATATCGCTCCTGCGACCCAGAAGACCGTGCCTTCCTGCTGCGCACCGCCCACAAGCTCGCCCGCCACGCCTAGCTGCCCTCAGCCGCGGCCTTCGGCCATGTCGCGCGCCAGCCGGGCCGCCCCGAGACTGCGCGCCAGCGTGCAACGTGCTGCCACTAATATAGAGGACACCGCTGCCGTGCACGCCGTCAGGTCCTCGTTGACCAATACATGGTCGAACTCTTCCCAATGGGAGATCTCTTCCCGCGCCGCCTGCATCCGTCGCGCCACTTCCGCGGCCGCGTCGCTCCCGCGCTTGCGCAGCCGCGTCTCAAGCGTGGTCAGCGACGGCGGCAGAATAAACACCCCGACCACATCGCCGGGCATGGCCGCCCGCAATTGCCGCCAGCCCTGCCAGTCGACGTCCAGAACCACATCGCGCCCCTCGGCGAGGCAGGCCTCGACCGGTGCCCGCGGCGTCCCGTAGCCCCGGCCGAATACCGTCGCGTGCTCCAGCAGCGCGCCGCCTGCCGCCATGGCGAGGAAACCGACCATATCGATGAAAAAATAATCCTTGCCGTCCACCTCACTCGGGCGCGGCGCACGGGTCGTAACGCTGACCGACGCAGTAACGTCCGAATCGGCTGCCAACAGGCCTCTTACGATCGAACTCTTGCCAGCCCCTGACGGTGCTGAAACCACAAGACAGAGTCCACGCCGGATGACAGTCAAGGCCTTTCTGACTTCGTTTCGCGGAAAAAAGCACCTCTATTCTTTTTTCTTTGCCAAGTTACCGACAAGACACACCTCAATCCAGGCTTCGCTCTTATCGCGGGCTTAACACAACCTGTGCGTGAATCGTACAACGCGGATCAACCCCAATTCCGAACAGATCGAAAAAACATGCTGCGACAGGTATTTCGTTGTTGTTGTTCCGACTGCCGTTTGATAGACGTGTTTCGAGCTGTGCAGGTCTCTTGCGGCGCAGCATATCGGGCACTGACTTTCAGGGTGGGGTAGGGTTCTTCCATGGCGACAACAATTTCGGTTCCGGGTGGCTCGGGCAACCCTCCCCTCGTATTCAAGGTCACCGGCACAAGCGCAACCAACTATGCGTTGGCGTTTCAAACTGCCGTAGCCGGGGACACCACCCCGACGATCCTGTCCAATGCCGGCGGCGTCGAGTCGACGTCACCTGGCGCGTTGAACGAGATCCTGACGGATTACCGGGGCACAGGCGCCCAAGGCACCGCCTACAACCTGACGACCGGCGGCCAATACACTCTGGCTGACGTCGGAACGGACGCCACCGTAAACGGCTCCACGGCCGGAATGGATACGGTCCTCGCAACCGGTGCCGTGACCTATAACGCTATGGGTAACGACAACCAGGTCACCTTCGTCGACGGTGCGAACACCTATAACGGTGGGGACGCAACGGGTGACACCATCACCGGCGGTTCCGGATCGGACACGATCAACACCGGGACCGGCTTCAGTACCGTTTTCAGCGGCTCCGGCAACACGATGATCGCCCTCAACGACACCGTCGGTTCGTCGAGCTCCCCTGGCGGCCTCGTCTATCTCGGTGACGGCCACGCCACGGTGGACGCAAACGGCCTCAACGACGTCGTCGCGGCCGCCACCAATGGCCAGGTGATCTTCGGTGGCATGGACAGCACCAGCACGCTGACCGTCGCGATCGAAGACAACGCAACGTCTTCCGGTCCCGCAGGCGACGTCATCACCGCCGGCGCCGGCACCACGAACATCTTCGACTCCGTTGGTGGAAACAGCATCTTCGGCGGCGCTGGCAGCCTTAACTTCGTCGGCGGTTCGGCAGCCGCCACGGGCGGCATAATCGCGGACAGCCTCTATGGCGGTGTCGGCCCCAGCTACCTGTTCGGCGCGTCCGGCGACAGCCTCACCTTCGCCGGTGACACGACCGGCAGCATCGCGACCTTCGTCGCCGGGACCGGCAACGAAACCCTCAACGCAGCCGATGCCGGTGGCCGCGTAAACTTCTTCGGCTCCACCGACACCTCGTCTTCCGAGACCTTCGTCGGCAGCACCACGGGCTACAACTACTTCCAGACCGGCGGCACTGCCTCTACCGTGTCCGGCAGCACCGTTACCGGCACCGGTGGCAGCGAGTCTCTCTACGGCGGCACCGGCACCAACGTGTTCGGTATCGCGGATGGTGGACCAAACTCCCACATCACCGTTTATGACTTCGCGTCCGGCAACGACTCGGTCAACTTCCTGGGCGAAACCGCCTCGCAGGTTCAGGCCGATCTCAATGCCGCAACCGTCACGTCCGCCGGCGTTACCGTCACCCTCTCCGACAACACGACGGTTACCTTCAGCGGCCTCACCAGTGTCAGCCAGCTCCACACGCCTGGCAGCAGCAACACCTAACAATCTCCAACCAACCCAAAGGGGACTAGTCGAAAGACTAGCCCCTTTTTTTATGTGCTCAGAAGATGCCAAGGCACAGCCACTGGCAGGCCAAACATTACGAAAGCAAGCAAGGCCTTCTTTTTTGAAAGAAACAAAAAAGTTCTGTTCGCCCGCACTTGCCGCCAGCGGCTACGTCCAGCCAAGCACGACCCTTGAGAATGCGGGGAAGAAAAAGTTTTTTGCTTCTTTTTTTCAAAAAAGAAGGCCTTGCCTTGCTTCCTATCGCCCCAGCGCCCGATATCGCGCCACGTTCACCCGATGCGCATCGAGCGACCGCGCAAACACATGCCCACCAGAACCATCCGCCACGAAATACAGCGCATCCGTCACCGCAGGGTGTGAAGCCGCCAGGATCGCCGCCGCCCCAGGATCGCAGATCGCGCCCTCCGGCAAGCCCGCCTGCACATACGTGTTGTAAGGCGTAGCCCAGGCCAGCTCGTCGCGACGTAACCCGTGCCCCAGATCGTCCGCCCCGCCGCCCGTCCCGTAAGCCACGCTGGAATCCGCTTGCAGCCGCATCCCAGCCCGCAACCGGTTTAAAAACACGGCCGCCACCATGGCCCGCTCGCCAGGCAGATGCGTCTCCCGCTCCACCAGGCTCGCCAGCACAACCAGCTCATGCGCCGAATGCAACGGCAGATCCGCCGCCCTATCCCGCCAGGCCCGCGAGACCGCCGCGCTCATCGCCAGCTGCCCGCGCGCAAGCACCGCACCAGCACTGTCGCCAAGCTGATACGCGTAACTCTCGGGCAGAAAACTCCCCTCTTCCGGCACCACGATCTCGCCCGAAAGCCCGCGCGCCTCCGCCATCACACGCGCCAAGCGCGATGACGTAACACCCTCGGGCACCGTCACCAGATGCTGCACCGGTCGTCCATGCCGCAAGACCAGCAGCACACGCTCAACGCTGGCGTCGGCCGGAAACGAAAGCTCAGCCGCATGAACCGGCCCGAGACCGCGCGTCACCGCCTCGAACGCGCGCAGTTCCCACGCGCTCTCGATCACCCCGCCCTGCTGCAACGCTGCGGCCACGCCGGCAAACGGCCCGCGCGGCACAACAATGACCGTCGTTTGGGGAAGCGGACCAGCGCGCCGGTAAGCGCTCAGCACGCCGTAGCCGGCTGCCGCGCCAAGCCCTGCGAGCGCCGTCGCAACTAACAAAAACCTACGCAAGCGTGTTTGGGAAAAAGGGAGGCAAGCAGTCCTTTTTTGAAAAGAAGGACCAAAAAACTTTCATTCCGGCTGTCGCGGACTCAGGCAAGACAGTGTCGCCTGGACTGGCCTGCAAGCGCGATCGTTCGCCCGCAGCGCCGACCGACCAGCCGCTACACACGCCGGAAAATAATACTCGCGTTCGTCCCACCAAACCCGAAGCTGTTGGAAAGCACGCAATCCACCACGCGCTCTTGCGTCTGCAAAGCCACCCGGTCGATCACGCTCTCCCGGCTCGGCTGCTCCAGGTTGAGCGTCGGCGGCGCCACGCCATCGCGTATCGCCAACAGCGAGAAAATCGACTCCACAGCGCCGGCCGCCCCAAGCAGATGCCCAGTCGCCGACTTCGTGGAAGACATCGCCAGCCCACGCGCGTCATCGCCGAAGAACCGCTCCACGGCATCCAACTCCAAGTCGTCGCCCATGGGTGTGGACGTCCCATGCGCGTTCACATACTGCACGTCGCCCGGTGCCAGCCCGCCATTCTTGAAGGCCGCCCGCATCGCCCGGAACGCGCCCTCATGCCCATCGGCCGGCGCCGTTATATGATGCGCGTCGCCAGACAGCCCGTATCCCACCACCTCGCCGTAAATCTTGGCCCCCCGCGCGCGCGCATGCTCCAGCTCCTCGAGCACAACCACGCCCGCCCCCTCGCCCATGACGAATCCGTCACGATCCCGGTCCCAAGGCCGCGAAGCCCGCGCCGGCTCGTCATTGAACGCGGTGGAAAGCGCCCGGCTGGCAGCAAACCCGCCAATCCCCAGCTCGCAAACCGCGGCCTCCGCACCACCCGCCACCATCACGTCGGCATCGCCCAGCTTGATCAACCGCATAGCGTCGCCGATCGCATGCACGCCTGTGGCGCAAGCCGTCACCGCCGAATGGTTCGGCCCCTTGTACCCATACTTTATGGAAAGGTGCCCGGAAGCCAGGTTGATCAGCGCCGAAGGAATGAAAAACGGCGAAAGCCGCTTCACCTTTCCCTCCAGCACCATCTTGCTAGCCTCGAAGATCGTCTGCAGCCCGCCAATCCCCGAGCCGATCATAACGCCGGTGGCTTCCCGCCCAGGCTCGTCCTGGGGGAACCACCCGGAATCCTCAACCGCCTCGGTCGCCGCCACCAGAGCCAGATGGATGAACCGGTCCATCTTCTTCAGATCCTTAACCGGGATCCACTCTGTCAACGTAAGTCCGCCCTCGGGGCGCGTCCCCGCCGGCACCTGTCCGGCAATCTTAGCCGGCAAATCCGTCACGTCGAACGACTGTATCGCCCCGATCCCGGACTCACCCGCAATCAAACGCTTCCAGACATGCTCCACGCCCACGCCCAAAGGCGAGGCGATCCCCATGCCGGTGACAACAACACGCCGGTCCGCGTACCCCATTGGTTACCTTCAGGCCGCTTTCTGCTTTTCGATATAGTCGATCGCATCCTTCACGGTGCTGATCTTCTCGGCCGCGTCCTCGGGTATCTCCACGCCGAACGCCTCCTCGAACGCCATCACCAATTCGACCGTATCCAGGCTGTCCGCCCCGAGATCGTCGATGAACGACGCTTCCGGCGTAACCTTGCTCTCCTCGACGCCGAGGTGCTCGACCACGATCTTCTTAACCTTGTCGGCAACTTCACTCATCGTGTCTGACCCTCGATCTGCGTGAACATTTATACAAAGCCGCAATCCAAACACGGCTCCACGCCGCGTGCCGGGTGCAGGACCGGCCGCAGTTGAAGCGCGCTTAGCACGTCTGTTATGGACCGCAAAGCCGCACAAGGCCGTTCGAAGTCAACACCATGGCAAAACGATGACGGCCCCTCACAGCATCGCCATCCCGCCATTCACATGCACCGTCGTCCCGGTAACCCACCCGGCCTCGTCTGACGCCAAATACACCACCGCCGCCGCCACATCCTCCGGCCGCCCCATCCGTCCCAGCGGTATCGCCTCCACCAGCCGGCTCTTCTGCGCGTCCGCCAGCCCGGCCGTCATCGCCGTCTCCACAAAGCCTGGCGCCACCAGGTTCACCGTTATCCCCCGGCTGCCCACCTCCTGCGCCAGTGCCCGGCTCATCCCCGCCAGCCCCGCCTTCGCCGCCGCATAATTCGCCTGCCCAGGGTTGCCCGTATGCCCAACCACGCTGGAAATCTGCACGATCCGCCCGGCCCGCCGCTTCACCATCCCCCGCAATGCCGCCCGGCAAAGCCGGAAAGGCGCCCCCAGATCCACATCCAGGACAGACGCCCAGTCCTCGTCCTTCATACGCAAAGCCAGCATGTCCTTGGTGAACCCCGCATTGTTCACCAGGATCCCCACCGGCCCCGCCGCCGCCTCGGCCGCCGCCATCAAGCCATCCGCCGCCCCTGCCGCCCGCAAATCCGCCGCGCACACCAAAGCCCGCGTGCCCAGCTCTCCCGCCAGCGCCTCCAACGCCTCGACCCGCGTGCCCGACAGAACCACCGCCGCGCCTTGCCCATGCAGCGCACGCGCGATCGCGGCACCTATGCCGCCGGAGGCGCCAGTTACCAGGGCTACGCGGCCGGTCAGGTCGAACATTGCGAACATCCCAAGAAAGAAAGCGGTTCTTTTTTGAAAGAAAGAACCAAAAAACTTTTACTACCCCGCATCTGCATCAACCGGCATCCGCCGGACAAAACCGGGCGTCGGCGAATGCGCCAGACGCACAGTTCTTGCGTCTATTCTTCGAGAGAGCAGGCCTTCCTCAAAACGCCTTCAACAAAGCCTCGATCTCCGACGGCTTCCCAGCCGATACCGCCTCCGCCTCCGGCAAGATCCGCTTGCTCAACCCAGCCAGAACCCGCCCGGCCCCCAGCTCCACAAACCGGTCCACCCCCATACCTGCGCAAGCCAGCATGCTCTCCCGCCAGCGCACCGTCCCCGTCACCTGGGCCACCAGCAACCGCCGTATCTCATCCGGATCGCTCACCTTCGCCGCGGTCACGTTCGCCACCAAAGGCACCGCCGGCGCCTGCATCTCCACCCCAGCCAGCGCCTCCTCCATCGCATCCGCCGCCGGCCGCATCAGCGCGCAATGAAACGGTGCGGACACCGGCAGCAGCATCACCCGCTTCACCCCCCGCGCCTTCGCCACCTCGACCGCCCGCTCCACCGCCTCGCGATGCCCGGAGATCACCACTTGCCCGCCGCCATTATCGTTGGCCGCCTGCACCACCTGCCGCGCATCCGCCTGGCCCTCCCGCCGCCAGACCTCCGCCTCCGCACAGATCTCCCCCGCCTGGCCCATCTCCACGCCAAGCAGCGCCGCCATCGCACCCACCCCAGGCGCCACCGCCGCCTGCATCGCCTCGCCACGCCGGCGCAGCAGCCGCGCCGCCGGCGCCAGCCCCATCGCCCCGCTCGCCACCAGCGCGCTGTATTCCCCCAGCGAGTGCCCCGCCACCAGTGCGGCCACCTCGCCAACCCGCACGCCGCCTTCCGCCGCCATCACCCGCACCACCGCCACGCTCAGCGCCATCAGCGCCGGCTGCGCGTTCTGCGTCAGCGTCAGTTCCTCGATCGGCCCCTCGAACATCAGCTTGGACAGACGCTGCTCCAGCACGTCGTCCACCTCGCCGAACACCTCGCGTGCCGCGCCGAACGCCGCCGCCAGGTCGCTGCCCATGCCAACCGCTTGGCTACCCTGGCCAGGAAAGATAAAAGCCGTGACAGACATCAACGCACACCTGAGAAACCGGCCCGGCGTATCGCCCCCGACCCCACCCCTGTCAAATGGCCACTAGCCGGGGAAGGCAGAAAGCAAGCAGTCGCTTTCGAGAAAGACCAAAACTTTCACACCCTTCGCATTTGCAACAGCCGGGTTCGTCAGCCACGCCGAAGCAGCGATGACCGCTTACTTCGGTGTCAGACTTCATTCAGCCGTTCGGCCCGCCTAAGGCTCAGCCCGAACCCGCATCACACTTCGCGCCCGAACACCACCCGCCGTATCACCCAAAGCACCAGCAGCCCGACCAGCCCCACCGGAACCCAGGGCACCGCCGCAATCCCGAACGCCAGCGCTCCGGCCGCACTCCGCCGCAAACTATCCTGCGCCCCCGCCAGCACCAGCGTCACCGGATCGGCCGTCTGCACCGCCGGGCGCGCCGCCGTGAACACCACGTCCACCTCTTCCGTATCCACCCGCAACGACAACTCGCGCTGCCGCGACTGTGCCTCCTCCAACTGCGTCTGCGTCCGCGCGGTCTCCTCGGCCACTTTCACCTGGTCGCTCACGCTGATCGTCAGCCTTGCCCCTAACACCTTCAGCGCCGCCAGATAGTCCGTAAGCTGCGCCACGTGCTGCCCAGAGTCCGCCACCGGCTGCCCCAGATCATCCGCCGTGCTCGCCTCGCGTACAACGCGAACCAGTCCCGCGGCCTCACCCGGCAAACTCTGGGTCAAAGCGGTCGCAAAACCCGTAACCAGATCATGCGAAAGCCGCACCTGCAGGCTCGCCGATTGCGGCGGTCCCGGCACGCGCGGCAAATACCCCGCGCGTGACGGCCCGATCTCGGCGTGCAGCAACAGACAATGCAGGGCGGCATCGTTCGCGCACTTGTCCCGCGCCGCATTGAAATGCGCCACCAGGCTGCTCCCCGGCAGTTCCAGCCCGATCTCATGGGTATAGGCCAGATGCAGCCCAGCCCTCTCCTGCGCCTTGATCAAAGGGGCCGGCCCGCCGGCGTCTGGCATCACCCTGCCTTCATTCTGCGCTTGCACCTGCTCGCCCGCTTCAGGCTGCCGGTCGCATCCGGCCAACGCCATCGCTATCCCAAGGCAAGTCCAAACGCGCATGCCACCCATCAGGACCTCGCCCCACGATCACCGCGCCATCGTGGCGAACCGCCTGCGCGCAAGCAATCACCCCCACGCCGCCGGCACGCCGAACCCCCTTGCGTTCCCACCCCGCCCCCGCCAACCCTGCCGAAAACACAAGGACCCGCCCACATGCCCGTCCCCGGCCTAGGCCCTTACGACCCGCAGAACATCTTCGCCCGCATCCTCCGCAACGAAATCCCCAGCCGTCGCATCTACGAGGACGATTACGCCCTGGCATTCCACGACATAAACCCCCAAGCCCCGATCCACGTCCTGGTCATCCCCAAAACCCAGCACGTCTCGCTCGCCGATTTCGCAACAACCGCTCCACCCGAAACCGTCGCCGGCTTCTTCCGCGCCGTCGCCCTCGTCGCCCGCCAGCTCGAGCTTGAAGATCCCGGCTACCGCATCCTCGCCAACATGGGCCACCACGCCCACCAGGAAGTCCCCCACTTCCACGTCCACATTTTCGGCGGCGCGCCGCTAGGCGCCATGCTGCACCCGCCAAAACCGTAGAAGGTATCAGGCATACCCGATACGCGCTTCACCTGGCCGCCGGAGCAAACAAGGCCTTCTTTTTCGAGAAAAAGAAGCAAAAAGCTTTTGTCTGTGCTGTCGCGGACCTCCCCGCAGCCGCCGACAGGAAGTAAAAGTTTTTCCAAAAAAGAACTGCTTTCTTGCTTTCTTCGGCCAAGCACGCCCATCAAACCCGCATGACCCTACAAGACCTGCGCTACGTGGTCGCCCTAGCCGAACACGGCCATTTCGGCCGCGCCGCCGCCGCATGTGACATCGCCCAGCCCACCCTCAGCACCCAGATCAAGAACCTCGAACAGCAGCTGGGTGTCACCCTGTTCGAACGCACCACGAAATCGGTCAGCACAACCGCCATCGGCGCCGAGATCGCCGCACGCGCCCGCCACGTGCTGGAAGAGGTGGACGCCATAATCAGCGTCGGCCGCCAAACCTCCGGCCCGCTCGCCGGCGATTTCAGCCTCGGCGTCATCCCCACCCTCGGCCCATACATCCTGCCCTGGCTCGTGCCCGCTCTGAACAGGGACTACCCCGAGCTTCGCCTGGTGCTGCGTGAGGACCTGACCGCCCCCCTTCTCGAACGGCTGGGCTCGCACGGCCTGGACGCCGCCCTGGTGGCACTTCCGGCCGCCGACAGCCGCATGGAAACGCTGCCCCTCTTCGACGAACCGTTCTGGTTCGCCGAGCCAAAAGGCCGCAAACCCGCAACCACCAAGATCATGAAAGAGGATGAGCTGCACGGCCAACGGCTCCTGCTGCTGACCGAAGGCCACTGCCTGCGCGACCAGGCTCTGGAGATTTGCGGCACCACCGGCCGTGACGACGAAGGCGATTTCCGCGCCACCAGCCTGGAGACCATCCTCCAGATGGTAGCCACCGGCCTTGGCAGCACGCTGCTGCCGGCCATGGCCTGTAGCGACGCCCGCGCCCGCTCCGTCGCAACGCGGCCGCTGGAGCCAGGTGTCGGGCGCCGCATTGGCCTGGTCTGGCGCCGCAGCTATCCCAGGAGCCGAGACATCCACCTGCTGGCGAAAACCTTGCGTGAGCACCTGCCGCAGGGCGTCCACCGTGTCTGAAATCTCCCTGTCGGCTTCCTTGTCTTCCCTTCGCCGATAGCCACACTCAATCAATCCACTGCCAACAATCAATTTCACAACGCCGCAAGCAGTCGCTACAGTGCATTCGTGGAGTTCAGACAGCACCTCCCGGCGGCCTGCTAGTGCACCGCCGCCCGGACCGAACCCGCCGCAAGATCAGGAGAGACACCATGGATGGAATGACCGATCCCGCCGCTTCTACGGGCCAATGCCCCGTCGCCCACGGCGGCGCGCCGAAGCGCCCCAAGAGCATGAGCCGTGGCAACCGTGACTGGTGGCCGACGATGCTGAGCCTCAACACGCTCAGCCAGCACTCCCCGCGCGCCAACCCGATGGGCGCCGAGTTCGACTACGCCGAAGCGTTCAAGACCCTCGACCTGAACGCCGTCATCGCCGACCTCACCGCCCTGATGACCGACTCCAAGGATTGGTGGCCTGCCGATTTCGGCCATTACGGCGGCTTGTTCATACGCATGGCCTGGCACAGCGCCGGCACCTACCGCACCACGGACGGCCGCGGCGGCGCCGGCGGCGGCCAGCAGCGTTTCGCCCCGCTCAACAGCTGGCCGGACAATGCCAACCTCGACAAGGCGCGCCGCCTGCTCTGGCCGATCAAGCAGAAATACGGTGACAGCCTGTCCTGGGCCGACCTCTTCGTGCTCACCGGCAACGTCGCCCTCGAATCGATGGGCTTCAAGACGTTTGGCTTCGCCGGCGGCCGTGCGGACACCTGGGAGCCCGAAGAGCTCTACTGGGGTCCGGAAGGCACCTGGCTAGGCGACGAGCGCTACAGCGGCGAGCGCCAGCTCGAGAGCAACCTCGGCGCCGTCCAGATGGGCTTGATCTACGTCAATCCTGAAGGCCCCAACAGCAAGCCAGACCCGGCCGGCTCGGCGCACGACATACGCATGACGTTCGGCCGCATGGCCATGAACGACGAGGAAACCGTGGCCCTGATCGCCGGCGGCCACACCTTCGGCAAGACCCACGGCGCGGGCGACCCGTCCTTCGTCGGCGCCGAGCCGGCAGCTGGCGCCATCGAGGACCAGGGCCTGGGCTGGCGCAGCAAGCACGGCACCGGCCACGGCGCCGACGGCATCACCTCCGGCCTGGAAGTCACCTGGTCGCAGACCCCCGTCCAGTGGAGCAACCACTACTTCGACAACCTGTTCAAGCACGAGTGGGAGCTGACCAAGAGCCCGGCCGGCGCCTGGCAGTGGCAGGCCAAGAACGCCGAAGCTGACATCCCCTACCCGCACGATGCCACCAAGAAGCGCGTCCCCACGATGCTGACCTCGGACCTCGCTCTGCTCGCAGACCCCTCCTACAAGGAGATCTCCCGCCGCTTCTACGACAATCCCGACCAGTTCGCCGACGCTTTCGCCCGCGCCTGGTTCAAACTCACCCACCGCGACATGGGGCCGATCCAGCGCTACCTCGGCCCGCTCGTGCCGTCTGAGGCATTGATCTGGCAGGACCGCATCCCCGCGCTCGATCACCCGCTGATCGGCGAGCAGGAGATCGACGAGCTGAAGGCCAAGATCCTCGCCACCGGCCTGTCCGTCTCCCAGCTCGTCTCCACCGCCTGGGCCTCTGCCGCCACGTTCCGCTACTCGGACAAGCGCGGCGGTGCCAACGGCGCGCGAATCCGCCTCGCCCCGCAGAAGGACTGGCAGGTCAACAACCCTGCCGAACTGTCCAAGGTACTGCAGCAGCTCGAGTCCGTGCAGCAGGCGTTCCACGCATCCGCCACCGGCGGCAAGAAGGTCTCGCTCGCAGACCTGATCGTCCTAGGCGGCTGCGCGGCAGTCGAAACGGCGGCCAAGGCAGCCGGCACCGATATAAAGGTGCCGTTCATCCCCGGCCGCATGGATGCGACCCAGGAGCAGACGGACGTAGACTCCTTCGCCCCGCTGGAGCCCACATCCGACGCCTTCCGCAACCACTACCAAGGTGCGCAGTTCATGGCGCCCGAGGAAGCGATGGTGGACAAGGCCGAACTGCTGCGCCTCTCCGGCCCGGAGATGACCGTCCTGCTCGGCGGCCTACGCGTGCTGGGCGCCAACACCGGCGACTCCAAGCACGGCGTCTTCACCCACCAGGTCGGCAAGCTGACGAACGACTTCTTCGTCAACCTGCTCGCCATGGACACCGAGTGGCAGCCCACCGACTCCGACAACGCCTACGAGGGCCGCGACCGCAACACCAAGGAAGTGAAGTGGACGGCCACACGCGTGGACCTGATCTTCGGCTCGCACTCGCAGCTGCGCGCGCTCGCCGAAGTCTATGCCAGCTCGGGCAACAAGCCGAAGTTCGTCAAGGATTTCGTCGCCGCCTGGAACAAGGTCATGAACGCCGACCGTTACGACCGTATGTGACGGACAACCCCCGCGCTCGGAGACGGGCACGGGGGTAAGAAAGCAAGGCCTTCTTTTTTGAAAAAAAGAAGCAAAAAACTTTTGCTACCTGAGCTGGACTGCGGGGATTCCCGTGGTCCAGTCAGGTTTTTTCGCTAGCACGAATTCCTCCGAGGCAATCCAGGAATCACGCGACACCTTTCTCCTTGAAGCTCACCCTGCTCGCCATCATCAGGGCGACAACAAGGCTGACACCATAACCCCACAGCAACCAGGCCGAGGCCAGGCGAAAGAGATTACTCCCGTCTTCGTTGCCATAAACGGCGTGCATCCAGCGCAAAGCCGTCGCATCGATCAGCATGGCTAAACCGACAACAAACGCCGTTCCCGCCACAAGCTGCTCACGCGAAAGCCGCGCCAAGCGGCGCGTTGCAACCACGCACAGCCAGCAGACCGGAATGCTGGTTACGTATCCTATACTGCCTGCCACGTAATCGGTGACAGACCCCGGAAAATACCGAATAGCCGCCGTGGCGAGAACCCAAAGCACAACCGCGATCAAACTAAGATTTTTCACCTGCTTTACGGTAAGCATGAAATCCTCCGAGATGTGTAACACCTGCTACATAGCATTCTCTTGTAACACGTGATACACAAATCGATGGCTAAGCGGAATCGTAAGCAGGAGTCGGTCCAACCGGCTGATTATGAGGCCCGCCGTGACGAACTTGCCGACAGGATAGCCGCCATCGTGTTGGCAGACGGCCTTGCGGCCCTGACGCTGCGCGGGCTGGCAGAGAAGCTTTCCACCAGTGGCCGGATGCTTCTGTATTACTTCCAGACGAAGGACGAACTGGTTGTCGCAACCCTGCGGCGCGTCTCGGACTGCCTGAACATCGTGTTGCTCAAGCGCCCCCAGCACGACCGGCTGACTCCAGGCGCCTTCCTCGCGCGCGCACTCGCAACAACATCGGATCCGGAGATCGCCCCATTCTTTCGCGTCTGGACGGAAGTCATCGCAAGGGGCGCCAGAGCGGAACAGCCGTTCCAGCAAATCGCTTCGGAAATCGTCGTCTCCTGGCTCGACTGGATCGCAAATCAGCTTGTCGAGACGGCGGACACGAGCGGTCATACGCGTGCGGCCGCCATCCTCTCGATCATCGAAGGCTCTCTACTGCTCGAATCAGCACACCCAGGCAGCGCAACCGCGGCTCAGAGATACCTGTCGCAATTGCTGGACAACGACATCAACCGGCATAAACGACCGTCCAAAGCCGCGACCAAGAAGCGCTGATACGCGATCGGACCAGCCTTCATCGCATTACGCCTGCGGCGTAAAAATCGATCACCCCGGCAAACCCCTCCTCAGTCCCAAACCCCAGCCAACCGCCAGACGGCGCCCAAGCCAGCGCGCTCACCGGCCCATGCCCGCCGGCCGCCACGCGCAGCACCCGCTTGCCCGCAATATCGGCCAGCAACACCGTCCCATCCGCATAACCCGCCGCCACCACCTCGTCGCTCGGATGACAAGCCACCCGCGTACAGATCACGTTCTCGATCTGCGCCAGCTCCAACGGCGGCTTGCCCATCGGCCCACCACCGAAGAACGGCCAAAGCACGATCGTATCGGCGCCAGAACTCGCCAGCCACTTCCCGCTTTTCGTGAACCCGATCGACTCAGGCTTGGCCGGATACCCGCTCATCCGCATGTCGTGCCCGTCCGGCAGCCGCCACCCATGCAACGCGTTTTCCTGCATCGCACTCACCACCGCCTCGGCCGCTGGATGCACCGCCACCCCGATGTGGCTCCCCTTCCACTCCAGCCGCCGCGGCGTCCCCCCGCTGCTGTTCACGAACCAGACGGACGCCCCGTTGTAATGCGAGGCCGCCACCCGCTTGCCCCGCCCATCGAACGCAATTCCCGTCACCGTCGAAGGATGCTCCAGCGACTTCATCTTCGCCCCACCCGCCGAAAACAGATGCACGAACTTCCCCGCCGAACACGCCACCACCCCGCTCTTGCCATCCCAGAACGAGGCCACCTGCTCCACCCACTTCCCCCCAAACGCCCCTATCTCGCCCACCGCCCCATCCGCACCCAACCGTACGAACCGCCCGTCATCCCCCCCGCAAACAAACCCGCCCACCGCCGCATCGGCCGCCAGCCCCAACACCCCGCCATCAACAACCTCAACCCGCCGCCAGTCTCCGCCCCCCAACGCCAAAACCCGGACCGACCCATCCCCCAACCCAAACGCCGCCTGCGAACTCCCCCGATCAAAAGCCGCCGAAACCACGAACGCACCAAGCGACTCGGAAACCCCACGCGTCTCCAGCAGCAACGCCGCGGAATCAGCCTCGCTCACGCCGCCACCTGGCAAGCCTCGAACCCCCGCCGCAACTGCGGCCGGTTCAGGTCCCGCCCGATAAACACCAGTTTGGATTTCCGCGCAGAACCCTCCGGCCAAGGCCCGATGAAATCGCCATCCGCAATCATGTGCACCGCCTGAAACGCAAACCGCCGCGCCTCCCCAGGATGCGCCAGTATCCCCTTCGTCCGCAGCAGATCCTGCCCCTTCTCCTGCAGCAAAGTCCCCATCCACTGCTGGAACTTGTGCGGATCCACATCGCGCGAAACCTCGAAACTGACGCTATTCACCCCCTCGCTATGGCTATGCGACTCAGCCTCCAGAAACGCCGGATCCACATCCAGTATCCGTGACAAATCGAACGCCCCGATATCAAGGATATCCGTCACCGGAACATCGCTGCGCGTCGCCCGATGTATCCGCGCAAACCGGTTGATCGCCCGTATCCGCCCCTCCACCGCCTCAAGCTCCTCGCCAGAGACCAGATCCAGCTTGTTCAGGACAATAACGTCGGCAAACGCAATCTGCGCCGCCGCCTCCTCGCTATCGGCCAGCCGCGCCGGCAAGTTCTTCGCATCCACCACCGTCACGATCGCATCCAGCCGCGCCTTCGCCCGCACCCCCTCATCGACGAAAAACGTCTGCGCCACCGGCGCCGGATTAGCCAACCCCGTCGTCTCGATGATGATCCCGTCGAACTTCCTTGCCCGCTTCATCAATCCGCCGACAATCCGGATCAGATCGCCCCGCACCGTGCAGCAGATGCAGCCGTTGTTCATCTCGAACACTTCCTCGTCAGCATCCACCACCAGGTCGTTATCCACCCCCAGCTCGCCAAACTCGTTGATCACCACGGCATACTTCCGCCCATGCTCCTGCGTGAGGATGCGGTTCAGCAACGTGGTCTTGCCCGCGCCCAGAAAGCCGGTCAGGACAGTTACGGGAACGCGGGCGTCAGTGGACATTGGGAAAAACTCCAGTACAGAAAGCAAGCAGTCCTTTTTTGGAAAAAAGGACCAAAAAACTTTTACTACCCCGCATCTGCAGCAGCCCCCGCTTTTGCGAGCACCCGCTTCGGAGCGTCTGGGACGAAAAAGAGAGCGGTGCTCCTTCAATGGGCACCGCCCACCACCCCATCAATACCCCGCCCGCAACCCAGCCAACCGCTCCCGCGCCAACCCCGCATCGAACAACCGCGCCCGCGCCGCCCCCGCCCTCACCATGCGCTCGCGCAACGCCACATCCCCCGCAACACGCAATATCGCCGCTTCCAGCGCCCCGTCCTCGTCCGGCCCTGCGTAAACCGCGGCTTCGCCAGCGACTTCCGGCAACCCGCCACGATCGCTGCAGATCAACGCCGCCCCGCTCGCCATCGCCTCCAGCGCCGTCAGCCCGAACGGCTCCGCCCAACGGCTCGGCACAACCACAATCGCCGCCCTCGCCATCGCCGCCAGCACCGCGTCATGCGGCAGATACCCCAGCCGCTCCACCCCAGCCGCCGCCACCGCCGGCGCCAACGCCCGCTCGAACGCCGTCACCGCGCTCCCCGCCCAGAAACGGTCCGCCCCTATCATCACCGCCCGCCATCCAGGCAGAAGCGGCAACACAGCCCCACAAGCCCGCACGAAGGCGTCCGCCCCCTTGTCCGCCACCACCCGCCCGACGAACAGGATCGTCCGCTCCCGCGCCCCTGCCCCTAGTGCAACCGGCAGCTCCCCCGGCGCCAGCGCGTTCGGCAGCACCGCCGGCCGAACCGCCCCCGCCGCAACCCCCTCCAGAAACCGCCCGGCCAGATACTCGGAGACACAAACCACCCGCAACGCGCGCAGCAACGCCGTCCGCTCCCTCGCGAGCCTGGCGCCCCGCATCCCAAGCGGATCATTGTGCAGGAACAGCGCCACCCGCGCCTCAGGCAAAGCGCGCTTTACCGCCAACGCCAGATTGGCCCGGTTATGCACCTCAACCACGTCAGGCCGCAGCCGCCGCAGCGTTTTCACAACACCGGCCATGTAACGCTCGACCCGCCCCACCGGCGGCCACCAAGGCTCCGCCGCCGCCACGAACCGCCGCCCGGCAAACACCGCCCGCGTGCCAGCCTGCCCCACTACCAGGTCGTCCGCCGCCGCCAGCCGATGCACCAGCAGCCCGATCGCCCCCACCGCCTCAGGCCCAAACCCCTCCCGGGGCGGCAGCACTATCGCAACCTGCAAAGACGGTCCGCCATAAACAAAAGAAAGCAGTTCTTTTTTGAAAAGAACCAAAAAACTTTTACGCCCTGTCGGCGACTTTCAGGACAGGTCCGCGACAGCGCAGTTCAAAAGTTTTTTGCTTCTTTTCTTCAAAAAAGAAGGCCTTCCTTACCCACTTTACCCAAGCATCCCCTCATACTTAGCCAGCAACCAACGCTCCGGCTCCTCAGCCGCAGCCGCATACCATGCTCCCATCAAAGGATGCCCCCGAACTGCCGCGCAATACGCCCGCGCCTCGTCCGACAAGGCCGGCGCGTACGTCAGGAAACGCGCCACCACCGGCGCGAACATCACATCCGCCGCCCCGAACACCGCCCCGAACAGAAACGGACCCCCACCCCCAAAGGCCTTCCGCGTCTCTCCCCAAAGTGCATCCACCCGCGCCACGTCCGCCATCGCCTCTGCCGTCTGACCCAGCCCAGCGTAATCCGGCCGCCCCAGATTCATCGGCATCGCCATGCGCAGCGCCCGGAACCCCGCATGCATCTCGGCCGACACAGACCGCGCCTGCGCCCGCGCCAACCGCTCGCTTGGCCAAAGCGAGGTCCCCACCTCGGAGCAGTACTCGCAGATCGCCAGGCTCTCCCAGACGCGCGCGCCGTCATGCTCCAGATACGGCACCAGCCCCGCCGGCGTGCCCGCCTTGATCGCCGGCGTCACCCCCGCCTGCATCGGCATCACCACCACGTCCACGTCCAGCCCGGCCAGCATCACCGCCAGCCAGCCGCGCAATGACCAGGAAGAGTATCGCCTGTTACCGATGAACAGCCGTGCCACGACGCGCCTCCAAAGCAAGAAAGAAAGCAGTTCTTTTTTTGAAAAAAAGAACCAAAGAACTTTTGCGCCCTGTCGGCGGCTGCTGAACAGTCCGCGACAGCGCAGGTCAAAAGTTTTTTGCTTCTTTTTTTCAAAAAAGAAGGCCTTCCTTACTGCATCTTGTGTCCAACCCCCACCCTCTGCCGGGACTGCGGCCAATCCCCCGCCAGCACC
>CAXTVW010000040.1:14650-24979 GCA_964247675.1 uncultured Acetobacteraceae bacterium | reverse complement strand
GACGCGGCGGGCCATGTGCCGCGCCGTCCTCAAGCGGGCGGAAGTGGTCTGTGTTTACGCCCAAAGGCACCTGCAACGCGCGGGCAGGGTCCAGTGCGACGTCCGGCATGTGCGAAAATTCGCTTGCCGTATCCAGCAGAACCAGGTCGCTAGAGGCCAGCATGCGCGCCAGCACCGGCCGCACCAGGAAGTGGCGGTCATGGCCGGCCAGCGTCCAGATCGGCTGAGTATGCGGCGTGAAGATCAGCTTGCTGTCCGCGGGCCGGTTGGCGAGCACATCCATGTTGGTGGCGGCGCTCGCCCAGGAGACGCATTCGATGATGTCCCAAGGCCGGCTCTGCAGCGTTCGCGCAATGCTGGACGGGCGCACATCCGGGCAACCAGGTATGTGCTCGCCTTCCGAGGGAAGAAGTGCAACCCCCGTTCCGCGGCAAAACCGGGCGGCGATTTGGAAGTTCAGCGGCGTGCTGGTGTCAACAAGGAGGCTGAAATCCAGCTTCGCGGCCGCATGGCGCATCCAGTCGAACAGCGCGGTGCCGGTGCCTGAGTAGAGCTGGCAACTCGAGCTGACAACAACCAGGACCGAGGCGCGCGGTTTCACCCGGTCTCGCTCTCCGGCATCGCGTCCGCCTCTTCCTGGGGCAACGCCAGGTAATCGACCTGCTTGGCGTTGTGCCGATGCAGCAATCTGACCCGGTAGCCGATGTCGGACAATCGAGTCTTGACCTCCTCGAACGACACGGCGAAGGCTTGCGCCAGCTTTTCCTCCCATTCGAACACGATCCAGGGGCGGCAACGCGCGATGGTTGCCATGGCGCCCAGCAGCACCATGCCATCCCCGCCTTGCACGTCGATCTTGATGAAGGCGACGCTATCCAGCGCCAGCATGTCGAGCGGGATGGAGTTGGCCTGCGAGAGCCCGGTCCCGTCCTGGACGAAACTGTAGGCGCCGAGGTTGCTGGCGGTGCCCGGTGCGAACCGGCCCTGATCGTCCAGCGGTAGCGGGATCTCCTGGCGCTCGCTGGGCGCCAGGGACAAGCTTCCCTCGCGTGCGGCCAAGGCTTCGCGTCGGACCTCCATCTTGCCTTCCAGGCCGTTGAGCACGACGTTCGCGCGCAGCAGCGTGGCGTTGAAGATGTTGGGCTCGAAGCTGATCACCTGGTCGAAAAGCTTGGCGATGGCGACAGAGATCAGGCCGAAATGCGCGCCCACATCAATGCCCACAAGCTTTACGGACGGCATCCTTCTGCCGCGCACCACGTCAGAGGCCCGGGCTGCGACGTCAACGATATGCGGGTCCCAAACTCTGTCCCGGCGGACTGTTTCGGAGATCAGTTCGCCTGCCTTGAGCAGGAACACGCCCTCCGATGTCGCGGTCAGGAACAGCCCTTCCCACAACAGGCGCATCCTATCGCCTAGCTCCGCTACACGCGCCGCCTGCTCCGTGCCGTCTGCGCCCAATCTGGCGAGATGCGCCTGGACTTGGATGCCTGCCGATACCAGGCCGTCAAGCACCGGCAGTTTCTGTTGGACGGCGCCGGCGGCTTCTTCCAGCCCCGCCAGCCTCGGCCTCACCTCGTCACGGACTTGTTCGACCGCCTGCAATGCTGCCGCGATTCGCTCCTCAACCCAGACATGGCGGTTGCCGATGGCGAGCAGGTCGGAGCGGAGGCGGGTGTGCAGCGTCACCATGCGGGCGATGTCTTCGTTGCGGGAGGATTGCATGTGCCCGAACTGGTGGCGCTGGCCATCGGCCCAGATCTCCAGTCCGTCCAGCCGCTTTTCCATCCTGTCGAGCCGCGCGACCTCCTCCTCCCGCGCCGGTCGCCGCGCGTCGCGCAGCGCATGGATGCCCGCTTCCAGGGCGTCCAGCCTGGCGGAGTCGGACGCTGAACGGCTGTTCTGCAGCCGGTCGATGTCTCCCGCAGCGACGTCGGCCCTTGCCTCCGCCCTGTCCAACCTGGCTTCAACCGCATGCAGCTTGGCCGCGTCCATCGCCAGGCCGGGAAGGCGCCGGACTTCCGCCTCGAGATGCGCGATGGCCGTGTCGGCCGCGGCGGTCTGGTTGATCGCCAGGGTGAGCCGGTCGAGCGTATGGAAGTGAAACGGCCTGACGAACGGCCAGACCAGCCGCCGCAGCAGGCGGACAGGGCCGGCATGGCGGGCCGGGCGGAACCCGGCATCGATGAGTTCCGCCTGGGCTTGGCGCGTCTGCGCGTCACGGTCGGCACTGGGCTCAGCCATTCGGGCGCGTCCTCCATATGTCGGTCAGAACGGCCATGGCGGCCTCCATCGCACGCGGCTTGTTGGTTGGGGCTCCGGCGGCTTCGGTCAACGCCGCTTCGACTTGGCTTAAGGCGTCCTCGAAACGGAAGAACCTGCGCGCGACGGCGAGCGCGCGGCGGCGCATGGCCGTGCGTTCGTCGCCGTCCATGGCCATCACCCGCATCATCGCCGCCTGCAACGCCGCCGGCTCGCGGGCGATCTTCAGACAGTCGATGTTGTCCAGAAACCACTCGGCTGCCCCTATGCCGTAGGTCATTATGGGTATGCAGCCTGCACTGGCCGCCTCGGCCGCGACATACGGAAAGGGCTCACGTGCCCAAGTGGGGAGCAGGAGCGCGTCGTAGTCCCGCAGTTTCGGCATCAGCGCTGCCTTCTCCAGCGAGCCCGCGTAGCTTACCTGCTCCGTCAGCCGCAGCGCCACGATCCGCTGGATAGTCGCAGGGACATCCCCGGCGCCGAAGATGTCCACAGAAAAGTCCGTAAGCCCGGCATCGAGGACCAGGCGACAGGCATCGAGCAAGATGCCGATACCCTTGTGGCCGGCCACGCGCGAGGCAAACACAAAACGGGGCGGGCCACCGCGTGAAATCGGCTCTGCCTCTGCCGCCTGGTCGAACCAAAGTGGAACGATCCGACTGTGGGACAGCGGGAAGCCTAACGTATGCTCCACTTCGTCTCGCAAATTCTGCGACACGAATAGGAAGCGGACGCAATCCGGCCAATCCGCCGACGAGAACACCCGCTCAAATGCCCGCTGTTCGGCCGCGTCGGCGCAAAACTGGTCCAGCACATGATCCATCATGTATACCACGGGCCGAACGCCTGTGGCGACTAATAGGCGCAGGATCGAAGGCGCTCCGAGCCCGGCCAGATTAAAGCACAGTACAGCATCGGGCTTTAGGGTGTGCAACCTGCCCGCCAGCTCGCGCAGGTTGAGCGGCAGCACGAACGCGCCCCGCCGGCTGTCGTCAGTAGGCGACCTGCTGGGAACGCCGCAATCGAGGCTGCGGCGAATAACGGGGCTGCCGTCTGCTCCCAGATCGCCGCCTGAATCGTCAACCGTGAAGCTGGAGGTCAGTACCTCCACTTGATGGCCGGCCGCTTGCAGGCCGCGGGCGACCTCCGCCGCTCCCAACTCGTAGCCGCCGATGAAGCCGGGCGGATAGAGGTTGCTGAGGATCAGGATGCGCAAGGTGCAACCAAGCCCATCATGACAAGAAGTCCGGCACCGACGACGGCCAGGCCGTAATGACGCTCCACTTGGGCGTGCATCTCGGCCGCGTCAGGCACTTCCGCTCTACCGGCCGCCTGCTCGCGAAGCATGAACGCCAGTTCCGCATCGTCGCTGAACACCCGGCAACCAGGGATGACGGCCAATTCCGGCAGGCAGGCAGCGTCGCTCACCAATGTCGGCGCCCCGCTGGCGAGTGCTTCCAACGGCGCCAGCCCTAAAAGCTCCGGCTTATGCGCGTAATGCCCGTCATAGGCGGTATGGCTGGAAGCATGCACCACCGTGCCGGCGCTGTGCAGCAGCGCGCACACTGCCTCGTCTTCCAATGTGTCGTCGAACACCACGTCCTTGCCCTCGGCACAGGACCGGAGGAAGCCGAGATAGGTGGCGTCATAATGCTGGCCCACGATCGTCAGCCGCATGTCCGGCGGAAGTGCACGGATCGTCCGCTCATGACCTTTATGGGGCAGGATGCGGCCGACCGAGACGACGTGAAACCGGTCGCGCGCCGCTCTGCCTGGTGGCGGCGGACGGTGCAGGGCCGTATCGACTGGCCCTGGAATCACGTGCACCTCTACAGGCAGGCCGTCAAAGGCGGAGGCAGCGAAGGCGCTGATCGCGTGGACCGCATCATAGACCGTGATCGCCTCCGGGTTGAACTCCAGCAGGCGCATCTCACCGGCACCGGCATCGGTGCCAAACACGCGCTTGCCAAGCAGCCTGGCATGCGCTGCTGCAAACATTCCGACCGGCGTCATGCATTGGTTGACGTAGACGATTTGCGCCTGGCGGAGCTTTCGCGTGAGTTCGCCGGCGTCCAGGCTATGGACATCCCAGGCCCGTCCCGAAACGGTCATCCGTGGCGCACGACCGTCGCCCTGAGCCGTGCCGCCGTCAAGTGCCAGCAGGCTCGTGGTGATCGACAAGCCGGCCTGCGCGGCGGCCGAGTGCAACGCAGCGTCGATGTAGAGCGCCAGACGCTCGCCACCGCCGATGATGCCGTGCCGGGAGTAAGAAGCAGGCGAGATCTGCACGATGTGGACGGGCGGGTCGGACATGCGGAGCCTGCACTGTTACGCCAGGTTAGGGGACAGTCTTTTCCAGACCGGCACCAAAGATGGTTCTTCTAG
This sequence comes from uncultured Acetobacteraceae bacterium, assembly GCA_964247675.1. Classification (GTDB taxonomy): domain Bacteria; phylum Pseudomonadota; class Alphaproteobacteria; order Acetobacterales; family Acetobacteraceae; genus BOG-908. The sequence continues at coordinate 20,332 of CAXTVW010000040.1, read as the reverse complement.
GTGCGCGTGTTTACATGCGTATCGGTTGAACGCCAAGGCCCAGGCAAGTCAGACCAAACCCGGCGCGAGCGCCTCACCTGCGTTGCCGCCATACGCACGGTCGTGTAGTCTCGGCGTAAGGAGCCGGACATCGCACAGGAAATAGAGGCCTTAGTGGCAGATTTTACCGAGGTTACCACTTGGGCCGACGGCCAGACGGATGAGGTGCCATGAGCGGCGCCGAACCAACGTACTCGCAAAGCGGCGAGGACCGCATCTTGCACGCGCTGTTCAGCTTGTTTTCCGACCGAACGACACTGTCTTACTATGACATCGGCGCCGCACTTCCGATTGCGCACAATAACAGCTATCTTGCTTATACAATGGGCGGCGAGGGCGTGCTGGTAGAGGCAGACCCCGCCTACGCTCCTGATTACCCGGCCGTTCGCCCGCGTGACACCTGCGTCTCCGCCGCGATCGTTCCCCACCGATTGCGCATGAGCGGAACCGTCCCATTCCACATCCTGCCCGACCGCGGATGGAGCACTGCTTCGGACGAGCATAGGGCCACTGCCGCCGCCATAGGAAAAGGCATCCCGGATCGTACTGTGATGGTCCCCTGTCTTACAATCAACGAATTGTTGGAACATCACCAAGTTGGGCGCGAACTGGATTTCATCTCCCTGGATATCGAGGGTTTTGACAAGGAAGTGCTTGCCGAGCTGAATACGGACCGGTTCGACCCGAAAGCCATCGTTGCTGAAAATGCCGGCGGCGTTCCGATCCACAAGGACATCATGGCGGCGAAGAATTATGAGATGTACGGTTTTACCTTCATTAATTCCGTGTACATCAAACGACGTCATTTCCGGTTGTAGCAGGACCGGTTAGCCTAGCAGCACGCATATCGACCAGCCGGAACAAGTCAGTCCATGTGCACGTCGACAAACCGCGCTTTGGCCCACCTGTTATACGAGAGGCGGAGCAAGTCGGCCGCTTCTATCACGTCCGGTTCCGCCCACAGCGCCCCTGGGAAACCATCGTAGAACCGCTGCGGATCGAGTGGCACTACGAGCCGGTAGCCGACCGTACTGACGTGCGGCCGTTCTGCGATATCAGGCGCCAGCCCCCAACCGGTTGCTATGACCGGGACACCCGCCTGCGTCGCTTCGGCGAGATTGAGCCCGTATCCTTCGCCTCTGTGCAGCGAAATGTAGAGATCCAGTTGCGCGTAGAATTGGCGAATGGACACGTGCTGCAAGGACGGGTTTAAGATTCGTATGCGTGCATCGGTGCCGGCATAGCTTGCAAGATGTTCGAACAGACGGGAAAAGGCGGCACAGTCGTTGCACCGTATCAGCAAGGTTGCTGCTTCGTTGTTCCTGAAGGCAAGACGAAACGAGTCGATTGCGGCGCACGGGTTTTTTCGGGCGTAGTTGGAGTCGAACGAGAACGACAGGCCGGCGACGAACCTGTCGACCGGCAAGCCGAGCGACTGCCTGGCGGTGAGCCGCGACGCTTGGGTGGTCAACGGCATCGGATCACGGTCCACGGCATGCGGCACAACCAGGATCTTCTTGCTGCTGATGTCTGACAGTCCAGCCGTCAGCGCGTCGCAGACGAAAGGCGAGGGCGCCCAGATCGCGTCGAGGTAGTGCGCGCTCTGCGACCAGGCGGAGGGGACCACCGACAGCTCCCACGCCCAATAACCAACGATGCAGGCCTGCGAAAGTGCTGTAGGCGGCAGCAGCGCCAGGCCGCGCGCGAACATCGGTGGATTAAGGTGGATCACCACGTCGGTCGGATGGAACGCCAACAGATCATCCGGGGCGGCGCAACTGGCGTCCAACGGCATGTTGGTGGTCACGTTCAGCGCTTCTGTCAGGTCGATGGCGAGCACGGCGCGGCCTTGCGCGCGCAAGTCCCGGACCATCAGGTCGGCGCCGCGCTGCAGGCCGCATGGGCGGCTGAACAGGCCTACCACGGCAACGCGGCTACCGTCGTATGCGCGTCCATGACGGCCAGGCAGCCGTTCAAGCTGGCCAAGCGTGATCGGGTCAATACCCGGGCTGATCGCGCGCGCCTCGAGATAGCGCTGTAGCCAGTTGGCTCCCTGGATCACAGGCCGCCGGATAGGGCCCGGCAGGCGGCGGACGAAGCCCCTTGTCAATGCGCCCCCACGGCAGATACCTGCGGACGTAACAGGCGCTCCGCCAGGCCGAACACCGCCAGGGGTGCCAAATCCTGCATGCACATGTGGCCGTTGCCACACTCCGACAGGCGGTCCAGCCCACAGGGCGAGCACGGGACCACGGCCATGACGGCGTGCGCCATGGGCCCGCGCGGCCCCCATTCCTGCGGCTGATGGCTTGCTGAATAGATCGCAAGGGTACGCGCCCCGAGAGAAGCGGCCAGGTGGCCGATACCCGAGTTGTTGCAGATCACCAGGTCTGCGCTTTGTAATATGCCTGGTATGTCTGCCCAGGCAGTGCGACCGGCCAAGTCCGTTATCCTGTGCTCCACCTTACTTTCCCGCGCGACGTGGGCGGTGATGTCCGCCTGATCACGCAGGCCGAGCAGCACCACCGAGCAATTGAGCCGTTCTACCAGTAAACCCGCCAGAGTTGCATAGTGGTCCGCCGGCCAGTCTCGAAGGTCCGAGTTGCTGGCCGGCGCGATCACGATGACGGGCCCGCTGTGGCCAGCGTGCAACAGCTCGTCGCGTTGTCCCGTCGGGCTGCTCTCGACCGGGTAAGCCGTCGCCGGTGCCAGGCGGTCCGAGGTCAGTTGAACAAGGAGCGACATCAGCTCGCCCACATGAAGGTCGGCCGGCTTCACGCGTGCGCTGGGCGGCTCATCGACACGCTTCACCTTGACACCGCCGAAGCCAAGGACGGCACGCAGCGGGCGCCCTGCAACGTGGACGCGAAATTCGCACGGGGTAAATTCGTCACGAATAGTAAACGTTAGACCCAGTTCATCCGATCCGCCGCGCCTGATCGTGCCGCCATCCAGCACGCGTGCAACTAGCACGTCGGAAGCGCCCTGCACGACGTCCAACGTCACCCGCGCAGGCGGGCGCCCAAAACCAAAGCCACGGAAAGAAAGGTCAAAGTGCGCGCAATACTGGCCTGCAGGCAAACACAAATAGGGACCGAAAATCACATGCGTATTTGTGACGGTGAAATCCGTCTCGTGCCTGAAATCATCCTGGTGCGGCATGCGAGACTGGAAACGGTCCGGGCCTAAAGCTGCATTCAGGTCCCTGGTGCGATAGTCGCTCACGCGCCGCGCGTAATCATACGGAAGTGCCACGTCCAGGTATGGAAACCGCCCGCCTGGTGCGATACCGGCGCGAACACGCGCGTCAACAAGCTGTAGAAGGTACCGCGTATCGAGATCTACCCGCAGATCGATGGCAAGATCGAAAAACCCGGCAGCGGCCCGGCGGAACATCTCAGGATCAGCGACGCTACGGCCATCCCAGTTGCGCGCGATTTCGGGAAAGAAGTCAAAACTCTCGATATTGTCCACGAGCCCGCATGCTTCGGCCTGAAGGTGGTTCCACGTACCAACAAGCAGCGTTATGTGGCTGTCGCGAAACAGAGCACGCATCTGCCGAAGCGCGGGCAGGGAGATGACGAAGTCGCCGAGATGGCCCAGTTGCAAGGCGAGGATGCGTCTGCAGGACGGCTCGGGGTTGCCGAAGCTGTAAAGCTTGAGCGGCCATGGACTCGAGGGCAGGACACAGGTATGCGGCAGGCCCGGCAGACGTGCGAGCGCGTCCTCATCGGCGTCCGGAGCAGCCGCCGGAAGCACGGCAGAATTGCTGGGATCACCCGCCAATCGGTTCAGTTGCCAGTCCGGCGCAGCAAGCTTACGCACGAGCAGTCCGGCTCCACTGCCACCACCATCGTGATGTTGGGCCGGGATGCCACACGAACGGTCTGCGTCGCCATCAGGAAGATGGCGGGGGCGATGGTCGCCTGGCAGATGTGCAGCTTCGATTTGCTGCAACAGTGGCGGGGCTCCGTAAGGAGCATCCTCGCTTGTCTTACGGGCACTCGCCTTAAACCATTCCGACACGTCAGTTCCAGCTCCGCCACCTTTTTGGCCAGTTGAGACCTGGTGGGTGTATGGTCGGTTTGCCGGACATGGGTCAAGCGATCGCCACTCAGGGACGGTGCTGTCCCGAGGGGGGGCGGATGCGAAGCGGGTTGCCGGCACGCCGAGCGGCTGTGCGGAGACGACGCCTGTACTACCGCCGTTTGGGACCGCCTGCGCGAGGCGTGTCGCCCGATGAGAAACGTCACACCACCGCCTTCGATACAACTCGGGCGCCCGAAGTCACGGCGCCGTCAGAGCGCCAAACGTAAAGTTCGAACCATTGGGCGTGCGCCTCGCATCGCGAACGCCAGGTGGTCAAGTTTGCGGCCCTACGCTCACCTATGCAAGACAGTCGCAATGCAGGCACTCCCGAAATGCTGAGCCCGGCAGCCCAACCAACTTTGCCCGTGGACCGCGGCGATCGCGCGCTAGTCCGCGGTGCGTTTCATGAAGGCCCGCCGCTGCGTGATGATATTCGCCAGCTCACGGGGCTGCGCGGCATTGTCGCGCTGGATGTGACGTTAAGCCATTATGGATTGAATCAGGTTCCCGGCCTGCGCCTTTTGAGCTTCGCCAATCCTGCAGTCGATCTTTTCTTCTGCCTGAGTGGATTTACACTCTGCCTTGTCTACGGCGCGGGCCGGGTCGGCAGATTGCCTTGGTGGAGCTATGCCGTCGCGCGTTTCGCGCGTGTATACCCGTTGTTCCTGCTCACCACGCTCGTGACGCTCTGGTACAGCCTGGGCTGGCACGTCGGCAGCTTCCCGCAGCGCTCCTCCTCAGAGCTGCTGATTCAGTTCATCCGGCAAGCCACACTGCTTTCGGAAATCCCGCTGCCGTCCATTGGATCATTTCCAGGACCAATGGGGTGCTGGAACGACTCTGCCTGGTCGATTTCCGTCGAAGCGGCCTGCTACCTGGCGATCTTTCCGCCGCTGTTCGCGCTGACCCGGATCGCCCGGCGCCTGGATGTGGGCACCACCGTGCTGGCCATCGTAGCGCTGGGCGCGGTGTGCTTCGTGGTGTTTGCAAAATTCTTCACGCCGAACATCGACGATCCAGGCTTCCCGCAACCTGCCTATTCGCTGGCGCTTTGGGTGCCGCTGATACGGGGTGGCACGATGTTCGGCGCAGGCTGGCTCGCCTATCTCCTCTATCTCGGACATCGCGAAGCTGCGTCCTTCATTGGCACGATTACCGACACGCTGACACTGGGATTCCTGGCCGTCGTCGCTTCGGAGTGGTTCGGCTTGCTGGCATCGTCAGCGGTGGTGATCATCGTGCCGTTCCTTGTGCTAGGATTGATGAACGGCCGCACCATCACTGCTCGCATTCTCGCCGCGCCACCGATCCACTACCTCGGCGCCATCTCGTACTCGCTCTATCTTTGGCACGTGCCCGGTTTGTCGCTGGCCGAACGGCTGTGGCCCTGGCAGCCCGGCCAAGCTCTGCATGGCCTGTTGTGGCCGCTCGCGTTGTCGCTGGCCTTGTCCGTCGTGTCGTTCCACGGTTTCGAGATGCCTGCGCGGCGCGCGATCAAGCGATGGGCGGGAGGAAGGAGGCAAGGCGTTCTTTTTTGAAAGAAAGAACTAAAAA
>CAXTVW010000040.1:0-14550 GCA_964247675.1 uncultured Acetobacteraceae bacterium | reverse complement strand
CGATGGGCGGGAGGAAGGAGGCAAGGCGTTCTTTTTTGAAAGAAAGAACTAAAAATTTGATTCCTGCGGTCTGTCCGGCGCCGCGATTTGCCCGAAGGCACCCGGCTGCTTCAAAAGCGGGGAAGCACGGGTTTTTTGGCCCTCTTTTTCAAGACAGGCCTGCTTGCTTGCTCATTTGCAGTCCGCCGCACGCAGAGCGGCTGCATCAGCAGGGCCAGTGCAGGACCCTCCCCGATGCTGGTGCGCTCGAGCCAGGCAAGCGACAGACGGGTAATAAGCCGCCCCAGCCGTATACCCGGCCGCTCGACCAGGCTGTAGGAAAGTTGCGCGGCCGCAAGCGACAGCAGCAACACGACGAAACAGATAAGCCCCGCATTGGCGCTTCGCCAGGCTGGATGCTGGTTTAACGCGTAATTCGACGTGTGGATGACGACGCCGTGCAAAAGATAGAACGAGTAGCTGATGCGCCCGATCCACAGCATGATGGGAAGGCGCAGGCCACCATGCAGGACGGCCGCCAGGAAGATGAACATACCGAGGCTGTAGGCGCTGATGATCTTGGTATCGATGCCCGCCATGTGGTGGGAGGCGTAGGCCACCAGCAGGCAGGACGGACGCCAGAGGATCCAGAACGCCCCGAAGCTCCAGAAAACCAGTGCCGTCGTGGCATTGAGCCGCGTACCGTCCCACCAAAGGCGCAGCACCGCGCCCCAGAACAGAACGGCGATGTTGAGGTTGAAGAAAAACGCTTCTCCGGACAGGATCGGGTTGAAAAGTCCGCCGAACACCGGTTGTTGGGATGATTGAAACACCAGAAATCCGACCAGCATGATGGCTGCCAGGCAGAACCCTTCGCGTAGCAGCCCGCCCAGGAACAACACCAGACAGATCAGGTAGAAGGCAAGCTCCACCTCCAGCGTCCAGTAGGCGCCATTGGCAAGAGTGCCGCCGAACAGCCGGGGCACCATAGTGAAATTCAGCCCGATCTGGTCCCAGGCGAACGGCCTTCCACCCAGCCAGAAATGCGCGATCACCGACGGCATGACGGAGACAGCGAAAGCCGGATAGAGCCTGAAGAAGCGGCCGAGCCCGTATCGCACCGAACCGGCCAGCTTCGGCCCGTGCAAGCTGGAGGGAATGAGGAACCCGCTGATGGCGAAAAAGACGATCACGCCGAGGGTGCCGAAGGTGAAGGTGCCGCCCAGCAGGTAGATGAACTGGCCGCCATGACCGAGGGGGACGAAAACCTCGGTAGAGTGCCTGATGAAAACGAGTAGAATGGCGACTGCGCGCAGGAAGTCGATGAAAGCGAGCCGGGTGTGGTCCCCGGCGCCGCGCTGCGGCGTGACCGGCGCCCTGTCGCCGGCGGCATCCGCGTGATCGGGCGGGGGCTCGGAGGCGATTGCGTCCATCAGGCGCGGCTTAGCCGGCCATCGTCCCCTGCTATATGACCCGGTCCGCGGGACGCCAGGGCGGCGTTTGCCGGCGCGGGCAGCGATCGTGCCTGTTCCATCACCAGGGTCTCGATACGGTCCAGCGACGCAGCCTGATGCTGTACTAGTCTCATCAGCGCCTCAAAGGTTTCAGGATCGGCTGCCTGAGCACCAGCCTGGCCGTCAGCCGGGTGCAATGCCTGCTGGAGCGCAGCCAGCCTGCCTTGCGCGTCAGTAGTGCCGTTCTCCAGACGCTGCAGCCCGTGCTGAAGTGCCTGGATACGCGTGTCGATGCCCGCGATGCTGGCCGATGCCGCCATCATTGCGCGGATTGCATCGTCGCAGAAGGCCGCGATTTCCTCGTGTACCCTGGTCAGCCTTTCCTCATGAACCGACAACAATCTGTCGATCACCACCTGCTCGTGGCGATGCAGGCCCGCTATCGCATTCGATATGCCGGTGAGCGCCTCGAATATGTGGCGTGGGAAATAGCGCAGCCGATAATAGAATCTTATGAAACGCCGCAACATATCTTATCCGTTCGCCAGTCGGCCTGGGCCATTCGCCAGCAAGCCGAATTTCAATGCAGATCGGTTCGGCTCGGGCAGCCGGGCCATGCGCGTAGCTTGGCAGTCGGCCAGGCCTACAAGCGTGTTCAGAGTTGACGTTGCCTGAAACGAACCAGGCCCACCCCTAAAGGTCGCGCATCGGGTATCTTCGAGTCGAGGTCGTTGGGCGAGTCCCACGCAGACGGGCGAAACTCCAGGTCCAGAAACGGCACGCCCTGACGCAACTTGATCTTCTCGCGCGGGATCGTCACTTTGCGCACCCCTCTGTTGTGGGCAACATCATACTCCCACACGTCCAGGAGTTCACCATCGACAAGCACGCCTACGCTGACATGCTCGCGCCGGCCGGGCGACAGCACAACCATTGTCTCGGCCGCCAACTCGATCCCGCTCAGCGGCCGTTGCGTGGGGAGCAACCCCAGAATGTGCGACGGCCCGATGCCCCAAGTACCCCACTCCTCCGGCTGCGACCAGCCGGAGGTGAGTTGCACGCGCACCTCCTGGGTGTTCGCACTGATCCAAGCATTGGCGAAACCCGGTATCCTGCCCTGCACAAACCAATTCGAAAAACGGTCGACCGGTGTCGATTTGCGAATGATGACGGTGCCTGACCCGTCAGGGACCGGCACTACAGATTCTGGCTTGTCGGCGAAGAACTCATCCACGGCGCGCTCTGCGCCGTCCCAGTGCAGGCTCGAATAGTCATGCATCATCAGGAACCCGCCGGGCACCAGCCTGTCGTAGAAGAAGTGCAGCGCGGCACGAAACGGCTGATAGAGGTCGCAATCGATATGCACCAGGCTGAAGCGTGCATCGGCAGGAATCTGGTCGATGGTATCCGGGAAGAAGCCTTTCACGAAGCGCACGTTAGCCTCGCCCACCAGCGCCCGCACCTGTTCCAGCGAAGTGTCGGCGAACTCCATCATCTTGTTGCCGTCCACGCCAGAGAGGTCTTCCTCACTGAAACCTTCGAATGTATCAAGCAGATAGGCGGTAGCGCCAGTCTGCCGCGCCAGACCGGCGAGCATGAAGGCCGTATTGCCCTTGTATACGCCAAGCTCTGCGATGTCGCCGTAGATCTTTTCCTTGATGATCTGGTCGAACACGAGTGCGAGCGTGTAGAAACGGTTCAGGTCACCTCGGTTACCCGGACTGTTGTGGCTAAATCCTTGCAGCATCTGCTCTATGCGCAATTCTCCGCCGGCGGCGCCATAGCGGTCGATGTTCTGGCTGTAGCGCTGCGGCACCTCCTCACTGCGCGCGCTCGCCCAACCCCGAAAAGATGCGTTGTCCTGAAGCCCACGTGCCTTGCGGGCCGGATCCGGCCAGCCATAGCGCGCGGCGGCCAGCAACTGTCGGCGAACCGCAGCGCGTACGCTTGCCTCGGACAGATCGCGCATACAGGCATGATCGTTGATGCATTCCTCAAAATGCAGGATGTGGCAGGGAGAGCAGGGTACGGGCACGCGCAAGATGGTCACGTTGTCGCCCAGCGCAGCCCACATGATCGGCGGATCGATGCCTGAAAACAGCACTACGGTCGGGATACCCACGCGGGCGGCGACATGGGTCAGCCCACTGTCGTTGCCGATGAACAGCGATGCCTGAGAGACGAGGTTCACCGCCTGACCTATGGTGGTACGACCCACGGCGGAGATCACGTTGCCGCTGCCGCAGAACTGGATTACGTCGCTCGTCTCGGCCAGTTGATCGCCACCGCCGACAAGCAGCACTACCGCATCCATGTCCACGGCCAGCCATCGTATCAGACGGCGGAAGCGGTCCGCCGGCCAGTTCTTTACGGCGCGCCCGGACGAGGTGTTGCAGACCACCAGCATGCGGTCCTGCGCCGCAGTCAGATCGATATCGTAAGGCTGGGCGACCCGGCCAAGCAACAGGCCCGCCACATCCTCGGTTCGGTTGAACAGATCGGCCGCCGTGCGCGCCAGCCGCAGCATCAGCATAGTCTGGTGCATGCCGATATTTTCATGTGCCCGCTTCGGCAGACGATGCGGTAGCGCGACGGTAAGTATGTCGTTCTCCGGTTCGCTTTCGAAGCCGATGCGATACGTGGCGTTGACATGGCGCAGCAGCACGCGCGTGTCCGGATCCACGCGTAGGTCGATGGCAAGATCATATAGATTTGCCGGAAGCTCCTTGACGCGCTCGACGCGGTCGGGCGGTATTTGGCCATCGGCCCGTTTGCTGAAGAAGCTGATCGTGTGCACATCGTCGAACAGGTCGAGCGATCGCGCCAGCGTTTCATTCCAAGGCGCGCAGAGTAGTTCCAGCCTGGCCCGGGGAAATGCCTGCCGCAATGCCAGCAGCGCATCGAAACTCAAGATGAAATCGCCGATGTGATCGACCTTCATCACCAGGATGGAGCTGATGACGGCCCTGCCAAGAATAGCGCGATACGCCGCGCTGTCTGACCACCGGTCCACCTGGCCGACACGCGATCCTGTGTCTGAAACTTGGTCCACAGGTCCCACCCTCTCTCAACTACAGCATTACCCGATCAAAGTAGAGCCACCAGCCAGACTGGAACGCTCCACCAGGCAGAGGGCGACGAATTGATCGGATCATGCTCTGGCGAGTCTACCCAACGGCCACATGGTGGCTGTCCGGTCAATACATCTTTTGCACGGCCGGGCTTTTTTCTGCTGTCGGACGTCCGATCAGCGCGCGAGGACCAGACGTGCCAGTTCGAACACCAGCGTCATGACTGCCATGCCTACGGCAAGGCGCACGAGGCGGTGCAAGCGGACTAAACGGGCGTGGAGGGTGCCGATGCTGGCGAGAACTTCCGCTCGCGACGCGGCCTCTGCCTGTTCTGGGGCTTGTTCCAACACCCGCAGACTATCGGTGAGGTATTGTAATCGGAAATTGATCGTCTCGGCCAGTTCCCGCGGCTCGGCGGCTGCGGCTGAGACCCCGGCCACCAAGGTTTCGAGAGGTTGCAATGCCTGAAACAGGCTGCTGGAAAGCTTGCGTTCCCGAGAGCGTCTGGACGTGTCCGGCAGACCCTGGTGGCGGACGGCCGCCGCGCCGTCATGCTCCACCAGGTGGTGAAAGGCGGATTGGCGTAGCGACGCCACCAGGTCCGTGGGCGAGTGGACAAGCAGCGACTCCGGGTCATGTCGCGCATACGCCTCGAAGCAGGCCTTGACATAGTCCTCCCGCGACATGGCGCCGCCGAGCGCGTTTATCTTCCAGGTCTGCTGCGTCCGGTAGGGCAACTCGTGCCGCTCTGCAACGAAATCGTGGATCGGGACCATGTCGTGCCGCGCGAGTGCGTCGGGATAGGCTGCTTCGGCGGGCAGGCGGTACCGGAGCCCCAAATGATCAAGGACTTTCGCGAAGTACTCCGTAATGAGACGGCCGCTGGGATGGTTCATCGTCAGGAAGGCGGGGTAGCGCCGGCAGGCCTCTTCCATCAGATCGCCCAGCGGCACGTCCAGCACGCCGTTTGCCTCCCGCGCGCGCATTTCTGCCATCGAGGACGACCATGCATCGGCCAGGCCCAGCGTATCAAGGCTTGCGCTGCTGAAACGTGCGCAGACGGCTTCCTCGGATAACCCACGCCGGAAGCCGTCCAGCACTATGACGCTGTGCAGGGTGCTTGGGAGATCGAGGCGGGCTGCAAAATCGCCGACGTAGCAGGTGTCAGGAAACAGCCCGCGGAAATAGAAATTGGCAATCGTGACAAGCCGGTTTCCCAAGACTTTACGTAGATCGTGTTCCGAGGTGTGCGTGAACGTTGCAGTCTGCGCAAAGACGTAGTCGGTGCTGTGCAGCCCGAGCACGTATCGCCGGCGGGCCTCCTCATCCCGGGAATACATCTGCGAGTAGTCGAACACGGAGATATCGGCATCTTCAAGCATGTGGCGGGCCGAGACGGCGAAACTCTCAACCTGGCAGTTGCCGATAAAAGCGATGCGCATCACGGTGCTTCGGGCCCATCCGTCAACCGATGGCGGCGATGTAGCGGGCGACGCCCTCTTCAAGGGAGGTCGTGGGACGGCTCCACCCGACCGACCGCAATTTCAGAAGCGGCGCCTCGGTGAAATACTGATATTGTTCCCTGACATCGTCCGGCATGTCGATGTATTGTATCGCAGGCCGACGGCCGAGGCAGGCGAAGACGATGTGCGCCATGTCGTTCCAAGTTCTGGCCAGTCCGCTTCCAACGTTGAAGAGTCCCGAAACAGTTGGGTTGTCCAAAAGCCATTGCATGACTGCGACCGCGTCGTCCACGTGGACGAAATCGCGGGACTGGCCGCCATCCTCATAGTCCGGGCGGTACGACCGGAAAAGCCGGACGAATTCGCCTCTGTTTACCGGAGGAATGATCTTGTTGATCACCGAACGCATGGCGCCCTTGTGATCTTCTCCCGGCCCATACACGTTGAAAAACTTGAGGCCCGCCCATTGCGGCGGCAAGGCACGGCCACCGGCCACGTCCGCCATGATCCGGCAATCCACCATGTGCTTGGACCAGCCATAGGCGTTAAGCGGCCGGAATCGCGCCAACGCCGCCGTATCCTGATCGTCGCTGAAACCTTGCGCACCGTCGCCATAGGTGGCGGCTGACGAGGCGTAGATGAAAGCCGTGCCCGTTTGCGCGCACCAGGACCATAGATCGAGCGAGAGCCTGATGTTATCGAGCACGATGCGATCCACGTCGGTCTCCGTCGTGGCCGATACCGCTCCCAGGTGGAGCACCGCGCGAACCTGGCCGGCGTGCCGGGCCAGCCACGCCTCTAGCGCGTCCGGGGTGATGATGTCATGAAGGCGGACGCCCAGCAGGTTGCGCCACTTCCCGCCGGTGCGCAGGCGGTCGCTTACGACGACGTCGTAGCCGGCCTGGCTGAACGCGCGCGCGGCGTTCGAGCCGATGAAGCCGGCCCCACCCGTGACAAGGATCAATGACATCTTCCGCGCCCTCTCATGCGACGCCCGCTTTTGCAATACATTCACCAACTCTCGGTGTCAGCCCGTGGCTCGCCACACGGGTCACACGTGTGTTGTTTACCCGCGAGGCCTTGTCGCCGTTCCAGTTCAACGCTGCAAGGCGTCACGACGGGACGGTCCTTGGGCCAGCACATCGATGATGACCTGGCCTAGCTTCCTTGAAAACAGCTCTTTGCCGTAGATGTTCATGTGATCGAGGTCGATGAAATAATGCGGCTGCTGAAGGTCGGAAAACATCTCCGGTGGCAGGACGAAAATGTTTTCCCGTTTCGGCAACATGTCCCGAACGTCAGGAGCGCCGGCGATCGGCCGGTGTGCGGGCAAATCCACCGGCTGGTGCGGCATGTCGATGAAAATGAGCTTCGTCCGGCTGCCCTTGTATGCATCCGCGATACGTCCAAGCCACTTGGCCGAGAACGCGGCGTTGCGCGCCGTCTGCTGCCTAGCCTGGTTCGGCGGCGGGGCAAAGAAACGCTGATCCATGTCGTCCCTGAACAGCGCGTTGAAGCGATCCGGGTATTTCACAACCTTTTGCGATCCCTGGTCGATCGCCAGCCCGTCCATCGTATCGGTATGGGGTGGGTCGTTATAGAGGTAGTTCACGCCAAGCGCATCGCGGGATCGTACCGCGCTCATGCGCGCGATCGGGTGCAGCAGGAAGTCCTGAAGATCGGCTGCGTATAGGTGACTAGGTGCCAGCGCCAGAAGTGCGGCGCGCCTGCGCAGTGTGGGGTCGCTGAAATCGCCCAGGAACGCGCGTAACCCGGACAGTGGAACGACGGGCAGCAGCATCTGCGCCGCGCTGTAGGAGTCGCTGAAGCCTTCGTCGAACGGGCTGGCCTTGTAGCCTGGCAGCGGGATGACGAGGGCTGCGTAGCGATCGTGGTGCGGGTCGATGCGTTGCAAAGTGTAAAACCAGTACTCCTCGTTGGAGCCTGGGAACGCACCCATCACCGGCTGGATCGGCGCGCCGGGAAAGTCCTGTTCGACATTGCGTACGCCGAAGCCATATTCCGTCTTGGAACTCCCCAGAACCAGAACGGTTCGCTGCGGATCGGTGGGAGCGGCGCGCGTGAAACGGATGATTGCCGCCATCGAGCCGGCAGGCGTGTTCGGGCGCTGGAACCTTGCGTAGAGACCGCTTCGAAAAAGAACACCGTCGAGGAAAAAGAACAGCGCGATGGAGAGCAGGACGGTCGTCGCCGGGTGTGTGCGCAGGCGCGACGTGGCCGGCCTGTTCACCGATTTCGGCCGCCGCAACACACGACTAAACAGGTAGGCCAATGCCCACGGCCTTCAATAAGTTCGATCAACCCCAATCCCAAGATCATGTAGAATGAAACACGCTCGCCGCCAAAAAGCACGGCCGGTTTGGGTGGACTGACCTCGAAAGGACGAAGGCCGCTCTGCTCGATGCCATCCAACGTGTGATCCAGATCCATCGTCGTATAGCAAAGATGATAGACCAGACCGTCAGGACGTGTCTCCAGGATTGCGGCGACTGGCCCCTGACCCGCCGTAGCAGGTGAAATCACCTCGACTGCAGGAGCGCTTGGATGACACCACAGGGAAAGATCGGCCTGTTGCAACGGATCGTGGACAGCCGCAGCCAAGTGGTAGCCCTGTCCTTGAAGGAACAGCGCGGCCGGCGCGGGGTCCGGTAGTGCCAGACCGAGGTGGTGAAAGGAAAGACCGAAATCGTTGGCAGTCCCACCTTCTAAAAAGACCGGCATGTCAGAATTGTCCATAGATGAACGAACTGCCGGTCTCGGTGCTCAACGCAGATAGAAGAAGAAGCGACACGCCCCCGGTCACCCACCGCGGAACGGCGCGATCGATCGGATCGGTCAAGACTGTCCATCCCGGCGCCCCAAGGCCGTGATATAGTGCGATCGCCATGCATACAAATACCGGTTCGGCAATTTCGGTCCGCATGTCCGACATTGTTAAACTGCCCGCCGCGACGTAACCGGTCAGCAGACGAACGTGCAACATCGCCGAACCTATCGAATGAGCCTGCCAGAAAAGCTGGGAGATCGTCATCAGGATAAACACGACGGCCATGCCACTGACGGCGCGCAACGGCTGCAGCCATTGGTAGGGCGCCAGCATCTTCTGCCGCGCGGAAAGAGTAATTGCGGAGACACTCATGTATCCGGCATGAAGCAAACCGAACACTAGGAATGTCAGTGTGAACCCGTGCCATAGGCCGATGATTACCATCGAGGCCGACAGGCTGAGTATCAAGCTCGCACGCCCAAGATCACGCGACGCCATGCGCAACGGCGCGAAAATGTAATCGGCTGTCCAGCTGCTAAGGCTTATGTGCCAGCGGCGCCAAAATTCCTGAATGTTCCGGGCTGCAAAAGGAGCCGCGAAATTTTGTGGACTCTCGATGCCGAAAAGCCGTCCGATGCCAATGGCGATCTTTGTATAGCCATTGAAGTCAGCATATAATTGCAATGTGTAGCAGGCGGCGAGAGCGAACTGGACGTGGCGGTCATAGTCTGCCGGCCGGGCATCCACGGCGGCGATGAACGCCCCCAGCCGATCGCCGATCAGCAGCTTCAACATCAAGCCCTGAAGGATTGAGGTCAGCCCGGCATTGAAGAGATCCCTGTCGAATGTGCCTGCACGAAGCCGGGCAAGTTGCGGCAGAAAGTCGAATGGCCGCTGGATGGGGCCGCTGGGCATCTGTGGGCCGAAGGTGACATAGGCGGCGAAGGAGACCGGCCGCATTTCTACGATCTCCTGATCCCAGAATACTTCCAGGAGATAGCTGATCAGCTTGAAGGTGTAGTAGGACAGCCCGAGAGGTAGCAGAATGCCTCGTACGGCGACATTGAGTTTGAGAGCCACAAGCGCGCCGACGATTGGCAGCAGCCCTGCGGTCACGATCATGCGGCGGGTCGGATCGCTCTCGGCCCTCGCAAGGCCGACCCCGGCAGCGTAGGCGATCAGCGCCTGCATCCCCAGAAGCCAGAACCAGCCCGACGCAAGCGACAGGTAGAAAGCGCAGGAAATCGCCAATAGCCCTGCCGCCCGCCATGTGCCAGGCAGTAGGTAGAACACCAGCAGTGCGGCTGTCAGCTCGCCATAGAACAGCAGCGAGGTGAACATGTCAGGCCGCCTTCTTCTCCAGCAGCGTGATCATGTCGCCAACGTTCTTCATCGCGCGCGACTCGCGCATACTGAGCCGCAGGTTGAAGCCTCGCTCCACCGCAAGTATCAGATTTATATGGGTCAGCGAGTCCCAGGCGCCGACGTCATCGGCTGTCATGGCATCATGCAGCACTAGAGTCGGCTCGCCAAAGGTTTTGCGGAAAATCTCGGTGAGCTTTTCGGTCACGGCCGCACGGCCCATTGGGTCACAATTCCATCGTATGGGACGCCATCAAGGCGGGCCGGGGTGTGTAGGAGGCGGGTGCCAGGCCCCAGGTGACGGTGCCGTTACCATCGTCATCCAGCTTTTGGAAGCCGAAATCTGCGTAGAAACCGCTCACCATGGCGTTCTTTGCGGTTGCCACGTAGCGGCCGACCACACGCTCCACGCCCAACCGGGCGGCATACTCAACGATGCGGTTCATCACGAATTGCTCGACCCCTCGCTTCAGCACCCGGCAGCTCATGAGGTAGGTCTCGATCTCCAGCGACGCGCCCTGGCGAACCAGGATCACGACCGAGATCAGGCCGTAGTCGCCAAACTTGTCCGCCAGGGTCACAGTCAATGGCAGCACCGCCGGGTCGTCCATCATCGCCGCGCAAGCCGCCTCGCCGTGCCGGCGCGTGGTCAGGTTGAACTGGTTGGACCGCTGAATGAGCTGGGCGACCCGCGGCAGGTTGAACGGCTTGAACCGCTCGAGGCTGATCGTCATGCCAAGCGACTGCAGGTAGTCGTCGATGCTCGTGAAGCCCGCACGCATCCGCTCGCGTGAACCCTCGTCGCGGTATTGCGCTGCGCGCACGCTGTCGCTGGCGGAATAGGAGGCTGTCTCGAAAAGGCCGCAATCACCGATCGCGCGGAGGAAAAGGGCAGGATCTTCCGGCAACTCCGGGACGACGATGCCGGGCAGAAGATCGCGTACCAGACCACGCTCGAACGGATTGTCGTCGAGGAAGACCATCGAGTCGAAGCCGATATTCAGGATTTCCTGAACGCGCCTGATGTTCTGTGCTTTGTTATCCCAATTGGCGATGAAAACGGCAATATCGTCTTCGCGCAGCACCATGTCCGGGTGCTCGCGAAACGGAGCCAGTGCCGCTGCTTCCTCGTTCTTGCTGACGATAGCGAGAATGATGCCGCGGCGTTTCAGCTCCTTCAAGAAACGCTGAAACGCGAGGAAGGCTTCCCCCTCGTCGAGATCACCGAGCGCGATCCCGGAAAGCCCGTCATCGCCGATCACGCCACCCCATAGCGTGTTGTCCAGGTCCAGAACGACGCATTTAATGAAGCGGCCCTGTGCCGCGAGTGTTACATCGACGAGGGCCTGCGCGACGAGGGGTAGATAGTCGAGCCGGCAGAGCCCTTTCGAGAGATGCCACAGGGTCTCGTCCGCCCAATTGCGTCGGCCGATTTCAGCCGCCAGGTGATCGAGATCGCAAAGCAACACGTGCCGCGACGCTCGCGCCGCTTCAACCAACCGGGCATTTAGTTCTGTGAACAGCGAGCCCACGGAGTGGGGCACCTTCAACTCGTAGTTTCCAAACGCCCGTTCAGATGGAATGACAAAGTTTGTCTGGATAATAGGCGCTTGGCATTTAAGGCGTACGGCTTCCCAAAGCCCGGTTATCCGGTCGATCGTGGCACTAACAAAATCTCCGCGGTCGGCGGTTGTGTACAACCTAATCTTGGCCTTTTCGCTTCCGGCCAGGAATATGATCATGTCCGGCCTGAATGCGTAGAGACTTGATCCTGGATCGAGAATTTCCGCATCGACTGTATCATAGCCGGCTTCGTAAATTTCGGTCCTGGCATCTTTGCGTGCGAATAAAACTCTCAGCAAGGGGACAAGATGCTGTGTGGCAGCATCAGCTAAGATAGCCACTCGCACTAATAATCGGCACGCGCTGTCATCAAACGTCCGTGCTTCTGCCACGAGATCTAGGTAGTCCAGCGTCTCGATAATATTATGCTTCCTCCGGGAATCCCGACTATACAATTCTGGTGATATGCGCCAACAACCTGTCAATTATCCTGGGACGCGCACCTCGTTTGCTCGAAACTCTTCGCGGGGGGTTTACCCCGGGCTGTCAGCGGAAATCGCCGCACGATCTGTCCCAAATTGCACGCGATACCGCAAAGGATCAGCCCTACGAAATAGATGAAACAGAACGAGAATCTAATGTGTGTTAGGCGTCCTCACGTGCGAGGACAACCCTGTGCCTCTGACGGCTACTCCGTGCTGTGCGGATGTCGACTTGATCGTAGCTCCCGCCCGGTATAAAACCGACCCGTCGTCTTTAGGCCGTGCGGACCGACAGTGGAAGGGAAAACGTAAAGGTTCTCGTATCGGGTATTTGTTGAGCCACCGTTGAAGGCCATGCTGAGAAGGATACGGAAAACGACTGAGTAGTCAGGCGTGAAGTGTTCAATGGGCCTTAGTCGCGCACAGGCGGATCGGGGCATGACGTCGGTAAAATTCCTGAGAGCGCTGTTCGCCGGCTACTGCCGCCGAGGGCAGCTTGGTGACTTCAATAGCATTTGTAGGCGGTTCTGGCGGCTGAGCCGCTGAGGCACTTTCGTGGACCTTTTCGCGTGTCTGTCGGATCAACTTCAACGACACTCGCATGCCTCGCAGCGACTAGGAGCACTGGCTGCGGTCAAAATTGACAGGATGTGGCGAAACGCATCGGCATCCACGTCGCGGGGCGACAGAGACACGACATCCATTACGAGCTCCATCCCAATCAGCCCCTACGCGGCTGGCTTATAACAATCGACAGCGCGGGAGCAGGGTAGTGGAAGGCAGATTTCACAGAAGCAGATATCGCTAGTTGCGAAATGTCCCAGTCCCGGTCGGATGACTGGGACGCTCTGACGTCTCTGGCTACTCTCGCTCAAGGTAAGTGAGAAACGAGTAGGAGGATGTGGGGCGTGGTAGAGCACGTCCCCGCGATGAATGATGGTGTGCTGACCATTCGGACGGGACAGATAGACCGCGGTGACCGGTGACGAGAAGATTGTCGGGTTCAGCGCGACACAGCGCAATGTCGACGAGTGGCCGCTCGGAGCAATCGCTGCGTTCCCGTACGACCGCCTGACCGTCGAGCGCTTCCAGGAGGCATTTCCGGCCGCGCGGTGGCGCGACGACCTGCGCGCCTGGTTCGTGCCTGGCACGCAGGCCGAGCGGCGCCTGGCCCGATGGGCGGGCCACGAATGGTCGGGCGTGTTGGCCTTCGCCGACGCGCGGGGGCGTGACGCCTTCGCTTTCGATCCGATCGCCAATCCTTACCTGGAGGCCGCAGACGACGTCCTGGTCCGGACGCCTTGGTCCCGCGCCGTCATCGAGGAGCTGCGTGCGGTGCCCTGGGCGGTCTGGTACCCAGCCGCAAAAGCGTGGCGAGTGCCGTTCCGATCCTGGGAAGAGCTACGATGCCGCTGGCCCGTAATCGAGGCGGCCGCCCGTTCGGCCGAGCCGGAGGAGCGCCGCAGGCGTCGGGAAGACCGGGGATCAGAACGCGCAAGCGAGGAAGCCGTGCGCTTGCAGCCGAGCGTCGACGGCGCCGCTACCCCGTTCCGGCCGAAGCGCTGCCACAGCTCGACCGCGTGTTGTTGACCATGCCGGATGCTTATGTTCGAGGCCGTAACAGGGGAGCTGGTCGACCCTCCCATTGCCACACGCTTCTACCCCAGCGTCGCCGCTGGCGCGCTAGTCTGGGCGGAGTGGCGCAGGCCGAGCCACCTTGAGCTGGTCAAGGAGTGGCCATCCAGAGCGTCGCCGGCGTCGGAGGAGCTGGCGCGCGGCTGGTGGCAGCCGACCATCGACCTGCTGCGGCAAGAGCGGCGCAGGGCGGCCTCCTTGGAGCGGTCGCGTCACGCCTGGCTCGGCGAACCGCGTCCTGAACCGGTCGTAACTCTTCCAAATGACGGGCATGTCGCCGACCATCAAAATCGTGAGATCACGTTTTATGCTCACTGACGACGCCGTCGCTGCGGGCATTGCTGAAAAAACGCGAGCCACCTTCAGGAGGTAGCTCGCTCGTCCGCCGGCTAAAGCAGCCGCCTTGTGTTTGGCTAGGGGGCGAAGCGACGAGCTACGAGATGGCCGGCCAGTCCCAGCAAGCCTTTCGCCAGGAGCGCCGGAGGTGATGGCCTCGCCACGGTACGGGCTTTAAGTGCCAGCGCGGCCCCGAGCGCCGCCTGGATCCCGAGCGCGCCCAGGAATAGCACGCCTGCAGCCACAGCATCGGCTTGTCGGCTCGTGTAGATGTCCCGCCCCGTGCGCGCTTCCGAGTCGAAGCGGCCGCGCGCGGCCTGCGTGGCACCCGGCGCCGGCTCGAACAGGTTGCCGTCGCTCAAAGGTGCGGCAGCCGCGTCGAGCTGGGCGTCGTAGCCGCGCGTGGCGAGCACCCGG
>CAXTVW010000039.1:0-25540 GCA_964247675.1 uncultured Acetobacteraceae bacterium | reverse complement strand
TTTGGTGGAGCGTGAGGCTTTGCGGCTTGCGAGGCAGTAACGCCTTCTTTTTTGAGTAAATTTTTGCTCCCCCGCATCTGGCGCAACCTTCCTCACGGGACACACCGAAGCGGTTGAGCAGCCGGAAGAAATAAAAGTTTTTTGCTTCTTTTTTTCAAAAAAGAAGGCCTTGCTTGCTGTAAGAGCCCAGGACTCGCCCCATGCCGCCGCCGTCCAACCTCGCGCGCCCCACGCCGCCGTCCCTGCAGTTGCGCGCACGCCGCAGGATCAGCGACATGGCCGTGCAGGCGCCGCAATCCCTGCGCGCGCTGGTGCGTGGCGACGAAATTTTCCTGGTCGTGCTTGCTGCCCTGCTTGGCGCCTTGGCCGGGCTGATAGTGGTGGCGATGAACCAGACCACACAGCTCGCGCACGAGATACTCTACCACCTGCCTGCCGGGGCGCGGCTGTCCGCGCAGACCCGTCTGCCGCGTCTTCTCGCGCTGACGATCCCCGCGGCGGGCGGCCTCTGCGTGGGCCTTTTTGCGGCCGGGCTGGCGCGCTGGGCGCCACGCCGTACCGTCGATCCGATCGAGGCAAACGCGCTTTACGGCGGCAAGATGTCCATGCGGGACAGCCTGATCGTGGTGGCGCAGACGCTGCTCAGCAACGGTGTGGGCGCGTCCGTGGGGTTGGAGGCCGGCTACACGCAGATCGGCTCGGCCGTGGGCAGCAGACTCGGGCGCGGCTTTCGCGTGCGCCGGGCCGATTTGCGGCTGCTGGTGGGCTGCGGCGCCGCGGCCGCCATTGCCAGCGCCTTCAATGCGCCGCTGACCGGGGCGTTCTACGCGTTTGAGCTGGTCATCGGCACCTACTCGCTGGCCACGCTGGCGCCGGTGGTGGCGGCCTCGATCAGCGCCGTCATGGTGCAGCGTTTCATCCTGGGCGACGAGCCGGGCTACGACATCCCGACCCCGCCAGGCATGGTTACCGCGGACTTCCTGCCGGTGATCGTGCTGGGCGTGCTGTGCGCGATGACCGGCATTGCCATCATGTATGGCGTCACCCTCACCGAGCAGGCGTTCAGCCGCAGCCGCGTGCCGTTCTGGTCGCGGCCGGCGATCGGCGGGCTGGTGCTGGGATTGCTCGCCTGTGTCACGCCGATGGTGCTTTCGGCCGGGCACGGCGCCCTGCGCTCGGCGCTGACGGCGGAGCTGCCGCTGACCACGCTGTTGCTGCTCCTGGCGCTGAAATCGGCGGCGTCGGCCATTTCCCTCGGCTCCGGATTCCGTGGCGGCCTGTTCTTCGCCTCGCTGTTCCTGGGCGCGATGCTGGGCAAGGCGTTTGCCGCGATCATGCTGCTGGTCTGGCCGGTGCCGGTGTTCCCGGACGCGGTCTATGGGCTGATCGGCATGAGCGGCCTGGCGGTAGCCATCGTAGGCGGCCCTCTGACGATGACGTTCCTAGCCCTTGAGAGCACCGGCAGCCTGCCGCTGACGGTAGCCGTGCTGGCGGCCGCCGTTATTTCCTCGCTGACGGTGCGGCGCACCTTCGGCTACTCGTTCGCCACCTGGCGCTTCCATTTGCGCGGCGAGAGCATACGCAGCGCCGTCGATGTCGGGTGGATACGTAACCTGACGGTGGGGCGGATGATGCGGCAGGACGTGCGCCCGGTCAGCGTGACGATGACGCTGTCCGCCTTCCGCCGGCAGTATCCCCTGGGGTCGGTCGCCAGGGTGATCACCATAGACGAGCGCGACCGCTATGCCGGGATCGTCTGGGTGGCTGATGCGCATGCTGCGGAGGAGGGTGTCACCAAAGTTGGCGAGATACTGCACCACGCGCATGCGGTGCTGACTCCGCAGATGACGGTGAAAGAAGCGGCCACGCTGTTCGAGACGGCGGAGGCGGACGCGCTGGCGGTGGTGGACGGGGTGGACAGCCTGCGCATCCTGGGCCTGCTGACGGAGCAGTATGCGTTGCGGCGCTACAGTGAGGAGCTGGAGCGGCGCAGGCGGGACCTGAGCGGGGAGTAAAATGCCGCCCACGAGCCCCGGGAGCCGCCGACGGGAAGCAAAAGTTTTTTGCTTCTTTTTTTCAAAAAAGACGTGCTTGCTGCGTTTCCTTGACTTCCCCCGTCCCAGACCGCTCTAACCCCCCGCACATGTCCTCTTCCCAGAAAACCAGCACGGCCAAGAAGCCAGGCGCGCAGGCGGCCGGCGGCATTTTCGAGACCGTAAAGACGCTCGTCTATGCCGGCCTTATCGCCATGACGATACGCACGGTCGCGTTCGAGCCGTTCAACATCCCCAGCGGCTCGATGATCCCGACGCTGCTGATCGGCGATTTCGTCTTCGTCAGCAAATACAGCTACGGCTACTCGCGCTATTCAATGCCGTTCTCGCCGGACCTCTTCAACGGCCGCATTTTCGGGAGTTACCCGCACCGCGGTGACGTAGTGGTGTTCCGCAACACGCGCAAAACCAGCGAGGACTGGATCAAGCGGGTGATCGGCCTGCCCGGCGACCACATTCAGGTGAAAGAGGGCCAGCTTTACATCAACGGCACCGAGGTGCCGCGCACCGAGCAGCGCAAATATCCGACTGCGTCCGACGAAAACGGCATGCGGGTGGACAGCACCGAATACGGCGAGGCCCTGCCAGGCGGTGTCACCCACCACATCCTCAAGCAATACGCCGACGACCAGCACATGATGATCGGCGACCTGGATCCCAACAACACCGACGAATACGTGGTGCCGGACGGCCACCTGTTCATGATGGGCGACAACCGCGACAACTCCGCCGACAGCCGCTTCATCGTCGACGGCCTGGGCTTCGTGCCGCTGGAGAATGTGGTCGGACGCGCGCAGTTCATTTTCTTCAGCTTCGACGCGCGCGACCCCTGGTGGGAGTTCTGGGAGTGGCCGATGGAGGTACGCTGGGGGCGCCTGTTGAAAGGCGTCGGTTGAGCGCGGACCAGGACAAGTCTTCCAGACTACCAGCGCTTGCGCCCTCGCCTGCGCTGCAAGCCCGCCTCCAGAGCGCCGAGAGACTACTCGGCCATCATTTCACGGCACCCGATCTGCTAGCCGAAGCGCTCACGCACCGTTCCGCCATGGGCGGAAGGCGCCCGGGCCGCGGCCGCAAATCAGCGCGCAGCACCGGCGCCGGCTCGAACGAACGGCTGGAGTTCGTGGGCGACCGCGTGCTCGGCTTGGTGATGGCGGAATGGCTGGCCGAGCGTTTCCCGCACGAGCAGGAAGGCCATCTCGGCCCCCGCCTGGCGCACCTGGTCAGCCGCGAGACGGTAGCCGAAGCCGCCGAACGCATCGGCTTGACCGCCGTGCTGACGCTGGGCGCCAACGAGGCGCTGGCCGGCGTGGGCCGCCTGTCCACCGTGCTGGCCGATGCGATGGAGGCCACGATGGGTGCACTGTTCCTGGACGGTGGCCTGGAGCCGGCGCGGCGTTTCATACGCGCCACCTGGGCGCCGCTGATGGACCTACAAATCAAGCCGCCGAAAGACCCGAAGACCGCGCTGCAAGAGCGCGTGCTGGCGCGTGGCACGGCGCTGCCCGCGTATGAGGTGGCCTCGAGCAGCGGCCCCTCGCACGCGCCGCATTTCGTGGTGACGGTGACCGGTCTGGGCAAGACAGGGACGGGGCGGGGGAGCACGAAGCGTGCTGCGGAGCGTGCGGCGGCTACGGATCTGTTGGAGAGGTTGTAAGTGAAGGCAAGCAAGCAGTTCTTTTTTGAAAAAAAGAACCAAAAAACTTTTACTACACCGCATTCGCATCAGTCGGTTTCGTTGTGCGAGCACACGCTTCGTAGCGTCGGGGGAGCAAAAGTTTTTTGCTTCTTTTTTTCAAAAAAGAAGGCCTTCCTTTCTTGAACATAGAGCCAAGCCGCTGCGGATTCGTAGCCATCGTAGGCGCCCCGAACGCCGGCAAATCCACCCTGCTTAACCGCATGGCCGGCGCCAAGCTCAGCATCGTCAGCCCGAAGGCGCAGACCACCCGCTTTCGCGTGCTGGGCATCCTGTTGCGCGGCACGGCGCAGGTGCTGCTGGTCGACACACCCGGCATCTTCGCGCCAAAGCGCAAGCTGGACCGGGCCATGGTCAACGCCGCCTGGACCGGCTCGGAAGACGCCGACCTGACGCTGCTCCTGGTGGATGCGCGCGCCGGCGTGACGGAGCAGGTGGGCGTGATCGCGGACCGCCTGCGCGGGTCCGGCCGCCGGATTTGGCTGGTGCTGAACAAGGTGGACCTAGTGCCGCGCCTGCGGCTGCTGCCGCTGACGGCGGAGCTGGCGGAGCGCGTGCCCACCGAGGAGACCTACATGGTGAGCGCGGCCAATGGCGACGGCGTGTCCGAGCTGCTGGACGCTGTTGCCGCCGCCCTGCCGCCCGGCCCGCATCTGTATCCGGACGACGAGATCACCGATCTGCCGGACCGGCTGCTGGCAGCCGAGATCGTGCGCGAGCAGATTTTCCTGCAGACCCACGAGGAAGTGCCGTACGGAACCACGGTCGAGACCGAGAGCTTCACCGAACGGCCGGACGGCTCGGTGCGTATCGACGCCACGATCTACGTAGCCCGGGTGGGCCAGAAGGCCATACTGATCGGAGAAGGGGGCGCGCGCGTGCGTGACATCGGTGCCAAGGCGCGCTCTCATCTGGGCCAGTTGCTTGAACGGCCGGTGCACCTCTTCCTCAACGTAAAGGAGCGCTCCGGCTGGGACGAGGAGCGGGCGCGGCTACGGGCGATCGGGCTGGACGACCCGGACTAGCGTCAGCCGCGTCCGCCGGGCCGGTCACATGTCGTCGGCGCCGCTGCCGGAGCCGGTGATCCCGGCGCGCGACGGTGAATCGGCATGCGTGCCGATCGTCCGGCTGATGCTGGCCACTTCTTCGTCGCTGGCTGTGCCGCGGTCACCCGGCAGCGCCGGGCCGTCCTCTGCCAAAGCGTTCGCCAGGCCGTCGGGATCGGTGCGCAGCGCCTCGTCCAGCAGGTCGGAAGCGCGTGTCTCGTCGGCGATAGGGTCGGCATCGTCTTCGCCGGTCGCCGCTTCGCTCGCACGCTCGGCTGCCTCGGCCTGGGCGCGCGCGGCCCCGTGCTTGCCGGTATCGACTTCGTCACTGCCTTGGCTGTCGGACATACATTTGGCTCCTGCTTGCGCTTGGAGCCACCAACCTCAGCGAAAGGTCAGGGTTGCCCAGCCTCTGCACGGGCCTTCAGCCGTTCCAGCCAGAGCTGGTGGCCGCGATACATGCGGTTCGGCATCAGCACGGCTTGGGCGCGCGCAGCCAGGCCGTTCTGGTGTTCTTCCGTCAGCACCCGGCATCCGTTAGGGCGCGCCTCGATGAGCCAGGCGTGATAGACGTCCAGGAGAAAGGCCGTTCCATCCCAGGCGATACGCTCGTTTGGGACGAACTCACGGACGGTGGAGCTGACTGCCACGCCGAAGGTGCGCCAGGTGAAGCTTGCGTCAGGCGAGAGTTCTGCTGCGCCGTGGGCAATATGCACGTTGCTGGCGTTTGGATACCAGCTTGGCCAGTCGCTCGCGCGTATGAGGTGGGCCCAGATCGCTGCCGGCGGGGCGGCTATGTCGATTGCGTTGCTGACGCGGGCTGCAACGCGGTCCGGTGCGTAACGCTGTGGCCAGTCGATGGGCATGGGTCGATTTACACCGGTGCGGGTCGAGGCGAAATCCTCGCACTGAGGGCAAGCAAGGCCTTCTTTTTTGAAAAAAAGAAGCAAAAAACTGTTGCTCCCCGCATCTGCAGCTTGCGTATCAACTTGAGAGAACCCGGAGGACTGCCGGAGGTAAGCAGTAGCCAGATCTAGAGTTACCCCCATTACTCACAGAATTGTGAACAGGGACGTGCTGGTCTGGGCGGAGGGGGGGGGGGGACAGGACCGGCGCTACTGCCGCAAATCCCCGGCGCGAACGCCGGCTGCCGCATTGTGGAGCAATTGCAGCACCGCCTCGTCTCCCATCGTCTTGCTCATCAGGCATAAGGCGCCACCCAGCAGCGCGGAGGCGGTCGCGACCGGGCTCAAGCCGCGGCTCAACATGCCGCCTATGGCGCGGTCCACCGCCTCGCCGGCCTGGCTGAGCTCAGCGGTGAGCGTATCGTCGATCGTGTGGCGGTCGGCAGCGAGTTCCGTCTGTCCGTGCATGGCTTCACCTCTCGCCGTTATGTGGGTGGACGGACAGTCGGTTTCAGCCTGCCTGGACGGAAATGCGGCCTGCTTCGAGTTCTGCCTCGAACTGCGCTTCCTCGGTTTCCGGCTCGGCCTGCTGGGCCTGCAGCTCCCACATGCGGGCGAATACGCCGCCTTGAGCCAGCAGGTCGCGGTGACTGCCGCGCTCGGCGATGCGGCCATCAACGAGCACGATGATCTCGTCGGCGTCCACCACGGTGGACAAGCGATGGGCGATCACCAGCGTGGTGCGGCCGCCGGAGACGGCGCGCAAGGCGGCGTCGATGTCGCGCTCGGTGCGGCTGTCCAACGCGCTGGTGGCTTCGTCCAGGATGAGGATGCGAGGGTCTTTTAGAACGGTGCGGGCGATGGCCACGCGCTGCTTCTCGCCGCCGCTGAGCTTCAGGCCGCGTTCGCCCACCCGGGTGTCGTAGCCGTCCGGCATGCGCAATACGAAATCGTGCACCTGGGCCACTCGGGCGGCATGCTCGACCTCCGCCTGGGTAGCGTCGGGGCGGCCATAGGCGATGTTGTAGCGTATGGTGTCGTTGAACAGCACGGTGTCCTGCGGCACCACGCCGATGGCGGCGCGCAGGCTGGCCTGGGTGTAGTCGCGTATGTCGCGCCCATCCACCTGCACGGCGCCGCTGGTCACGTCATAGAAGCGGAACAGCAGGCGGCTGATGGTGGATTTGCCGGCGCCGGTGGGACCCACCACGGCGATCTTGCGGCCGGCCGGCACCGTGAAGCTGACGCCCTTCAGTATCTCGCGCGCCGGCGTGTAGCCGAACTGCACGTCCTCGAAGGTGACGGAACAAGGGCCACCGCCGGTCAAGTGGCCGGCGAGCTGCACAGCGCCGGCGCTGTCCTGCACTTCCTGGTCCACGTCGAGCAGGCGGAACATCTGCTCCATATCGACCAGGCCCTGCTGGATAGTATTGTAGGCAAAACCCAGGAAGTTCAGCGGCACGTAGAGCTGGGCGAGGTAGGTGTTCGCGAGCACGAACTTGCCGACTGTCATGTGGCCGGCGACCACGCCCTGGGCGGCCATCAGCATGATCACGGCAAGGCCGACGGCTATGATGGCGGCCTGCCCAAGATTGAGCATGTTGAGCGTGACCTGGCTTTTCACCGCGGCTTTCTCGTAGCCGGCCAGAGCGCTGTCGAAACGCCGCGCCTCGTGCAACTCGTTGCCAAAGTACTTCACCGTCTCGTAGTTCAGCAGGCTGTCCACGGCCTTGGACTGCGCCGCAGTATCGCTCTCGTTCATCGTGCGGCGGAAACGGACGCGCCAGGTGGCGAAAGAGAGGGTGAAGGTAATGTAGGTCGCGACCGCACCGAAGGTAACGAGCGCGAACCGCCAGTCGAAGATGCGCCACATCACGGCGGTGACGAGCAGCAGCTCGATCATCGTGGGGACCAGGTTGAAGACGGCCAGGCGCAGCACCTGCTCGATGCCGGCGCTGCCGCGTTCGATGGCGCGCGACACGCCGCCGGTCTGGCGGTCCAGATGGAAGCGCAGGCTGAGGCGGTGCATGTGCTGGAACGTCTGCAACGCTACGCTGCGCACCGTGCGCTGCTGCACGGCGGCGAACACCGCGTCCCGCAACTCGCCGAAGCCGGCCGAGGAGAGCCGGATCAGGCCGTAGATGACGATCAGGCCGACAGGGACCGCCAGCACGTGCGCCGCGGCGCTGCGGTTGGAGAGCGCATCAACCGCGCGGGCGTAGAAGACGGGGACATAGACGTTGGCGACCTTGGCCAGCACCAGGAAGGACATCGCGATCACGACCCGGAACCGGGCGCCTGTGTCGTTCTTGGGCCAGAGATAGGGCGCCAGCGACTTGATCGTATCCCAGTTGGACCGGGGTTTGCCTGGCAGGGCCAGTCGGTTAGACGCCATCACTCGCATGGGAGCGGATGTGGCATGGGGCGGCTGGGTTTCAAAGGCTGGAGAGCGAAGCGAGGAAGAAAGCGGTTCTTTTTTGGAAAAAAGAACCAAAGAACTTCCTCTCTCGGCCTGCACCATAGCCCGCACCGATCCTGCGGGTGCGCGCCGTTGCGGAACCAACGCGCGCTTTCCGACCAGCGAGGCAGCAAAACTTTCTTGGTTCTTGTTTTCGAAGAAATGCTTGCTTTCTTCCCCGCCGCTTCATGACCCTGCTCCGCCACATAGAAGCGACACGCAACGCGCGCCTGCGGGGCGACCGCGTACCATTCCTGGTTGCGGGCGCGCAGGTTGGCTGGGTTGGCGAAACGGCGGCTGGCCTTCTGCTGCGGCTTGGCTGCGAGGCGGCGGAGGGGATCGCTTTACGCGATGCGGCCGCCCTGCCGGCACTGGCGGAGGCGGCGGCGCAAGAAGGGGCGTTCACCTGGCGTGCGGAGGCCTTCGATGTGCGTGCCGAGCCGCAGGGGGCGGTGCTGGCGACCGTTGACAGAGGTGCGCTGCCTTGGCTGGGCATTGCAGCGCAGGGCGTGCATGTGAACGGCCTGGTGCAGCGGGCAGACGGGCTGCATGTGTGGGTGGCGCAGCGGGCGCCCGGGCGGCTGATGGATCCTGGCAAGCTGGATCATCTGTTTGCAGGCGGCATCGCTGCTGGCCATACGGTCGAGTCGACGCTGTTGAAGGAAGGCGCGGAGGAAGCTGGGCTTGAGGCCGCAATGGTGCGCCGGGCGGTGCCTGCTTGCGTGCTGAGCTACGTCACCGAGCGGCCAGAGGGTTTGCGGCGGGACAGGCTGCATTGCTTTGACCTGGTGTTGCCGGAGGAAATGCGGCCGGTGCCGACGGATGGCGAGGTTGCCGGATTCATGTTGTGGCCGGTGGCTCGCGTGGTGAAGACATTGCGCGAGACGGACCTGTTCAAATTCAACGTGGCGCTGGTGCTGATCGCCATGCTGCTGCGTCACGACCTGCTGCCCAAAGCCGAAGCAGCGTCTTTGCGCAACGCGCTCGACGCCCTGCAGCGCGAAAGCTGAAGCACCCGCCGGAAGGGAGCAAAAGTTGTTGGTCCTTTTTTGCAAAAAAGGACTGCTTGCTTTCTTCTTTCTTCCGCAGGAACCTGAGCGCTGCATCAGGCTGTGCTAATGGTCCGCATCCTAAGACACCAGCAATCCGACGCAGAACGCCAGAGCAACAGCCTGGCCGGACTGGCCTTGACGCTGCTTCTGGTGGTTGTGGGCCTGTACCTGATCGAGACGCTGCGCCTGCAGGCCAGCCTGCAGGATTGCGTGCTGTCCGGCCGCGTTGCGTGCGAAGTTTCCGCCGCGCCGTAAACTGTCTCTCCATCTTCGCCCGCTAGCATCGGCACCGGTTCGGCAATTTCCGCCGTCCAGTGACGCAAGAGGCGGACGTGACAGCACCAGTTCTGGTATTTGATGACGAATTCAACAACTTCGTGTCTTCACCAAACGGTTCGCAAGGCTGGATGACCACTTTGCCGTATGGCGGCGAGGCTGCGCGCACGCTGAGCGGCAACAACGAGGCGGAATACTACTCGGACAAATCGGTCGGTGAGAACCCGTTTTCGGACAAGAACGGCGTGCTGTCGATCACCGCATCGAACGCCGCGCTCGGCTCGAACCCCTATAACCTGCCTTATAACTCCGGCATCATCACAACATTCAAGTCTTTCTCGATGACGTACGGGTTGTTCGAAGTCCGCGCGGAACTGCCGGCCGGGCAGGGGCTGTGGCCCGCGTTCTGGATGCTGCCGGCGAGCAACCAATACACGTCCGAGCTGGATGTGTTCGAGCAATTGGGCAATGACCCGAGCACGGTCTATTCCACCACGCATGGTGTCACGAATGGCCAGTGGGGCAGCGACTTCCAGCCGCTGCACGTGCTCAATACGTCAACCGGCTATCACATCTACGGCGTGAACTGGGAGCCGAAGACGATCACGTTCCTGATGGATGGCCACGCGGTTGCCACCGCCCCCACGCCCTCCAGCATGAACTCGCCGATGTACATGCTGCTGAACCTGGCGGTGGGCGGGGCGGGAAGCTGGCCCGGTGCTGCGGCTCCTGGCTCGATACCGGCTTCGCTAAAAATCGACTGGGTGCGTGCTTACGCCACCCAGAACTCCACAGACATCAAGGGCACGAAGGCGATTTTACCAACGACAACGCACCCCGCCGAGATGTCGGTGAGCGACTGGTCGGCCGGTAGCCTGGCTGTGACGGGCGCGTCCGTGGCGCAGGCAGCGGGCGGAAGTTCTTCGACATCGGCGCTGCACTTGGACGAGATCGTTGTGCACCATGGGATGGTTATGATTTTGCATCATAGTTGAAGGAAGCAAGCAGTTCTTTTTTGGAAAAAAAGAACCAAAAAACTTTTGCTCCCTCGCGTGCATCGAGGTGCGCGCAGGTTCTGCGGTGGCGCGCGTTGCAGAGTCAGCGCGCGCCATTGTGCAGGCGGGACAGTAAAGTTTTTGGTTCTTCTTCAGAAAAGAACTGCTTGCTCACTTTCTAAGCCCGCCTGGCCATAGGGACCACCCGCCCAGGCACACGATGCCGAAACGCCAGCGCTTCCGCCACATCCTGCCGCCGCACGAGCGGCGCGCGCGCCAGATCCGCAATCGTGCGCGCCACGCGCAGCACGCGCGTAAAGCCGCGCGCCGATAATTGCAGCCGTGTCATCGCCTGTTCGGCCAGCACGCGCGCGTCTTCCGCCAGTGCGATCCTGTTGCCGTCGGCTTCCGCATTCGTGCTCGGCCCGTCCGCACCGCCGCGCATGCGCTGCGCCTGGCGTGCGGCGGCCACACGCAGCGCCACAGCCTCCGTGGTCTCGCCGGGCGGAGCGCGTGAGAGGTCCGCGGCGGAAACCGGCTGCACGGAGACGGTCAGGTCCATGCGGTCCATCAAGGGGCCACTGAGGCGGGCCAGGTAGTCTTCGCCACAGCGCGGCGCGCGGGCGCATTCACGTTCCATGCTGCCCAGGTGGCCGCACCGGCACGGGTTCATCGCGGCAACAAGCTGGAAGCGTGCGGGGTAGGTGACGTGGGCGGCCGCGCGCGCCACCGTGGTGCGGCCGGATTCGAGCGGCTGACGCAGCACTTCGAGCACGGCGCGGGGAAACTCAGGCAGCTCGTCAAGGAACAGCACGCCGCGGTGCGCAAGGCTCACTTCACCTGGCCGGGCGCGGGCACCGCTGTGAACCGCCGCAATCAGCTAGACTGGGTTTGTAGCCTTTTCAAGTGATTCGCCCTCACCGCCGCGCCGCAACAATCCCTGTACTCCGCCCGTAATATCTGGACTCGTTCTCATGCCACCACCAATCGCTATACCGCTTTCAGGAAGCCCCGTCAGGAAGATCGGCCGACGGTTCCGGAGCGCCCGCGGCAGGACAAACGTCCATGGGTGCCGCATCGCCTTCGAGAGCGCGCTGGAGCGCGACTTCCTGGAGCTTCTCGATGCCGACCCCACCATCGAGGAAGTCGTCGGCCAGCCGCTGACCATCCACTACCCGGACCCGAAGACCGGCAAGCTGCGGGGCTACACGCCAGACGTGTTCGTGCGGCACGGGCCGCCTAACCCCGGCGCCTACCTCTTCGAGGTAAAGTATCGCGAGGAGCTGAGGAGGGAGTTCTGGACCGTCCTAAAGCCGAAGTTCCTGGCGGCGCGCAGGCACTGCCGCGAGAACGGCTGGAAGTTCGTGATCAGGACCGAGGTTGAGGTGCGCGGGCCGAAGGTGGCGAACCACGAGTTCCTCCGGCGCTACGCCGGCGTCCAGCCCGACGCGGCCATCGAGGAGCAGCTGGCGGCCGTCCTGGCGTCCATCGGGCCATCGACGCCGCAAGCCCTCCTCGCTGCGACACTGTGGCACGACGAGAACAAGGCGCGCGCCATCCCCCACCTCTGGCGGATGATCAGATGCGGCCGCATCGAAGCCGACTTAGCCTTGCCCCTCACCATGTCGTCGCGAATCGCGGTCACCTTGGGGGAGGGCTATCTGTGGACGGATCCGTACGCATACCGCTGAACATCGGCGCCACTATCGGCTCCGCAGGCCGGGCGTACGTCATCAAGCGCCTGCTCACGCTCGACGTGCTGCTCGCCGAGGACGCCCAGACCGGCGAGACCAAGCGCATTCGCATCGTGGAGATAGACACCGGCGCGGTCGCGCCGCCCGCCGAGCAGCCGGTCGGCGCCCTGGAGAGGATCCCTGACGAGGCCTGGGCCATCGCGCAGGCACGGTTCAGCAGGATCGCGACGCTGATCAACAGGAACGACCGGAGCAGGGGCGAGGTGGAGGCAGCCGCGGCCGCGCAAGGCGTGACGGCCGCCACCGTCTACGACTGGATACGCCGCTTCGAACGGTCCGGCCACGTAACCAGCCTTATACCGCGGACGCCAGGGCGGCGCGTGGGCGCCAAGCAGATTAGCGCGGAGATGGAAGAGGTCATAAAGCAGTTCATTGAGGACGTGCTCCTCACGGACCAGCAGATGACCGCCACAGACGTGATCAGGAAGGTCAACGAGCACTGCGAAACCAACAAGATCGCGCCGCCTGGCGAGAACACGGTCCGCCGGCGGATCGAGGAGGTCGAGGAGGCGGTCAGGCTGAGGAAGCGCGGGAGGAGGGACGAGGCGCGCCGGCTCAGGCCCGCCGCGGGCAAATTCCCGGAGACCTCCTATCCCATGCAGGTCCTCATGATGGACCACACGCCGGCCGACATCGAGGTCGTGACGGACGATCGGCTGCACGTGCTCGGGCGGCCGTGGATCACGCTGGCGATCGACGTGTTCAGCAGGATGATCGTCGGCTACTACCTGAGCATGGAGCGGCCCAACGCCGCCACGGTGGGCATGTGCATCTGCATGGCGGTGCTGCCGAAGGACAAGGTGCTGGCCGCCGCCGGCGTGGCGGGCTCGTGGCCGGTCTGGGGCATCCCCGGCAAGATACACTGCGACAACGCGGCGGAGTTCGACAGCGCGTCCATCGACAGGGCCTGCGCGCAGCACGGCATCAAGGTCGAGTTCCGCGCCGTCGGCAAGCCCAACTGGGGCGGCCACATCGAGCGGCTGGTCGGCACCATCAACAGGCAGACACAGAAGCTGCCAGGGACGACGTTCTCAAACACCAAGCAGCGTGGCGACTACGACTCAGAGAAG
This sequence comes from uncultured Acetobacteraceae bacterium, assembly GCA_964247675.1. Taxonomy (GTDB): domain Bacteria; phylum Pseudomonadota; class Alphaproteobacteria; order Acetobacterales; family Acetobacteraceae; genus BOG-908. The sequence continues at coordinate 12,237 of CAXTVW010000039.1, read as the reverse complement.
AAGGCCAGCCTCACGCTGGACGAGTATGAGCAGTGGCTCGTCCACCACTTAGTCAACGTCTACAACAAGAGCCTGCACGCGGGCATCGGAATGGCGCCTGTCGACAAGTACCAGGACGCCATACTTGGGACGGCGACGACGCCGGCCCGTGGCCTTCCGGCCCTCCTGCCGGATCCCGAGCGGCTTCGCATCGACTTCCTGCCCTCCGAGGAAGTCACCGTCCAACGCTACGGTATTCAGTGGAGTAACCAGCGATACTACGCGCCGACGCTGAACAAGTGGATAGAGGCGAAGGACGCCGCTACTGGCAAGATGCGGAGGTTCGTAGTTCGGCGCGACCCACGCAAGATGAGCCCAATCTGGTTCGAGGATCCCGACCTTCGGCAATACGTACCGATTCCTTTCGCGGACTTGACGATGCCGGTCCTGAGCGTGTGGGAGCACAACGAGGCGTTGCGGAGGTGTAAGGAGCACGGGAAGTCGCGGGTCGACTATTCGACCATCAAGGCCGCCTACAGGTTCAGCGAGGAACTCGTGAAGGGCGCGCAGGCAAAGACGAAATCCGCCAGGAAGGCTGAGCACAGGCGCGTCAGGACCGAACGCGCAGTGACGCAAACTCCGGCTGATCCCGTCAACCAGCGCACGCCCGCCCCCGCGTCCGCCAAGGAAGCGCACCCTACCGCGACCGAGACGGACTATGCCGACGTGCCGCTTCCCGACGTCATCGATATCAACGTCTACGATTGATCTCCAGCGTCATGCGCATTGAAGCTTGCAGAAAGAAAAGAACATAAGTAGAACGGGCTTTGCCAATGAGGAGCCGCCTCCGTGACCGCTGAGGGCGCCGCAAGGCCATCGCAGGACCACCTCCTTCCCGACGTCCGGAAGATGCTTGACTGGCCGGTCGCGGAGCGCCTCGCTTACGTCGAGCAGGACAAATGGCTGAACTATCCCGCAGCCCAGGCCGCCATCAACGCGATGTCGGACCTGCTCGCCCGGCCGGCGCAGGTCCGCATGCGAGGCGTGCTGGTGGCGGCGCGCCCGAACAATGGCAAGACCGCGTTGCTCAAGCGGTTCGGTGTCCAGAACCGGCCGACCTTGCTCGAGTCCGGCTCCGCCAGCACTCCCGTGGTCAGAGTCTGGTCGCCCGACGAGGCAAGTGAGGCAAAGCTCTGGAGCCAGTTGTTGAAGGCGCTGAAGCAGCCGCACCGCAGCAGCGACGGCGCCCGGCACCTACGCGAGCAGGCGATGCGCACCATCGAATTCCAGGGCGTGCGCATGCTGATGTTCGATGAGCTGCACAACATCCTGAACGGATCGTCCAAGAAGACGCAACACCTGCTCACCCTGCTGAAGATGCTGGTCAACGAGCTGTCGGTCCGGATCGTGGTGGCCGGGACGGCGGATGTCGTGCGAGCCCTCACCACGGACCAGCAGCTCGCCACGCGGTTCGACTGCTTCAGCCTCCCGACATGGACGATGACGGACGGGCTCAGGACGATCCTGAAGGGCCTGGAGAGCACGCTGCCGCTGCCCGAGAGGTCGAACCTCGGATCCGACGACATGCTGCGACTGATGGGCACCAAGGCTAACGGCACGATCGGCGGCTACGTAAAGCAAGTCCAGGGCGCCGCCGGGCTGGCCATCAAGGGCGCCAAGCCGATGATCGACGCAAGCCTGATCGTGAAGGCGCAGGGTATGTCGGGCGTGGACATCGCGGACCTGAAGACAGAGCACTAGGCGTGCTGGTCGGCGGTTGGTCGAGGCCGCAGCCTCCGCTTAAGGGCGAGCTGCTGACCTCCTGCTTGGCAAGGAACGCGCAGGCGCACGGCACGACGCCCTACCGGCTCCTTGCCCTCTTCTGGCAGCGCGACCCCGTATGGGAACGCGATTTCGACCGCGATCCCGCAGCCCTCCGCAGGGCTGGACCGATCCTTGGGGAAAAGGACTGGCTCGCGGACCTCGCCGAATGCCTGGCGACAGACCAGGCGAAGGTCGAGGCGGCCACGCTCGCCAGCTGGCGGTCCGTCCTTGCCGGCCGCAATCTCTCCCTTGGCGACACGCCCCTGGTGCTGTCGGCCGGAGTCCATCACCGAGCGCGGATCAGGCACGGGCTCCAGCATTGCCCCGCTTGCCTTGCGGAGAAGACGCCGTTCTTCAGGAAGGCGTGGCGGCTTGGGTTCGTGGTGACCTGCGAGCGGCATGGCGCATGGCTGAGGGACGCTTGCCCCAGCTGCGACGCGCCCGTAGTCCCGCACAGGTCGATGACGCCGTCTTTAACCGACTGCCACGCCTGCGGCCGCAGCATCATGAGCCAAGTCGGCGGCTTGCTGCCGCCGGCAGCACGCCTGACGACCTCGGAACTGCAAGGGCAGATGCTGCGGCTCCTGGCCGGGGAAGGTGCCGGACTGCCCCAGCCGTGGCAAGACAGAACGGGCTTCGACGTGCTCCGCACGCTCCTCGCGGTGTCCGGCGCCATGCCCGTGCTCGCGCGGCTTCGCAAGGCCTTTGGGCTGGGCGAGTTGGAAACGGCGGCGGCGAGGATGCGGTTCGAGCATGCGAGGTTGTCGGCTCGCGTGCCGTGGCTGGAGACGATCGCCGCATGGACCCGGGCATGGCCAAGCTCGTTCCTAGACGGCGCCGAGGCGGCCGGCCTCACCCAGCGTAGCTTCGTGAGGCGGCGGCTTCCCGAGGTCTTGGGCAAACAGGTGGCGCTGCTGCCGCCTGGGGAGGAGCGGGACCGGACTTGGGTGCCGGTGCTGGAGGAGCCCGTGCTGACGAGGTTGCGCCGGAACGACCCGGCGGCCTACAGGCTGCTGCGCGCGGAGCGCATCCTGAACGCGATTGGCCGAGCGCCGTGACGGAAGACCGAGTCTGCGTCCGATGCGGCAGGCCGTTCACAGGCAAGGCAGGCCGCATGATCAGCGGGAAGCCGGCGTGCCCGTCATGCGGGAACGCCGCGCGACGGCCGGTGGCATGCGTCGCTTGCTCGCGGCCCACAACGCGTCCCGCCCGTTCCGCCGACGCGGAGGGCCTCATCTGCGAGCGCTGCGCCCGACGGCACACGCACGCCACCTGCCGCACGTGCCGCCGGCACCGCCGCGTGGCTCGGCGTGACGGCGATGGCCGGCCGCTCTGCAAGGCGTGCGGCGCCGACGACCCGGTCACGCATGCCTGCCCTGACTGCGGGCTGCAGGCAGCAGGCAGCGGGGCCGCCCCTTGCATGCGCTGCTCCTTGGCGCGGCGGGTCGCGAGCACGGTCGCGGCGGAGGCGGCGCTGCTCGCGCAGGCGTGGACGAGGGACCTGTTCACCGTATTCTGCGGCTGGGATGGCCTCCGGCGCGAGCGCGGCGACATGCCGCGCCACGTCAGGCGCTACGCCGCGTTCTTCGCCGTCATCGACAGGAACTGCGCCAGCGCCGCCGATGTCACGCAGGCTCGCTTGATCGAGCTGCACGGGGCGGAAGGGCTGCGGCGCGGCTTCCAGGCGGTGGCGTTCCTCGCTGACCGGCTGGCGCTGGCATGGGATCCCGACGCCGTCGGCGCCGCCACCGAGCGGCGGCGCGTCGAGGCGACGATCGCGACGGCTGGCGAGGAGCCGTGGGGACGCGACCTCGATGCGTACCGCAGGCACTTGGCCGAAGGCGGCAAGCTCGCGCCCAAGACGACGCGCATGTATGTCGCGGCGGCGGCGGCGCTGCTCCGCGCGTCCAGCGTCGAGCGGGCCTCGGAGCTCACCCAGCGGCACCTGGCGCGGCACCTACGCCGATCGAGGGGATGTCGCAACAACCTACTGAGCTTCCTGTCGTGGGTGACGGGAGCATCAAGTCAGGGCTTTGATCCTGGCCGGGCGAGGCAGACGGCACCGAAGAAGCGCGAGAAGGCGACGCTGAAAAGGGCAGCGCTACTTTTGGATAGGCTCGGCTCCGTGACGAGCCGGCGCGAGCATTTGGCGCTGCTGACGGCGACCACAGGCGTGCTGCATGGCGTGCCGCTCTCCGATGTGCTTGCTCTGCGACGAAACAATGTGCCGGGAGATGGTCTCGCCAAAACCATCGGCTTCAGTGTGTCCGGTGAAATACTGCCTTCTCTGACGGAGGAGTTCCGACGGGCCGCAACGGCATCCTGCAAGTTCGTCTTCCCCGGCCGCAATGGCTTGCAGCCGCTCTCGGCGTCGGCGGTGGTTTATTACCTGCGCAAAGTGCATACGCAGAAATGACGTGGTGGCAGGCAGCGGCTTGCGCGAACGATCATGCACGACCACGAATCCGAACAAAGTATGAAGACGTTCGGTTGGCTCCGGGCGAGGGACTCTTCAGTCCCCAGGGAGCTAAGGATGATGTCAGATTATAAAGCGACACGGATCCGACTCTCGTTGGCTGTTGCGGCCACGTTTCTGTTCTTAGCTTCAGTCAGCATCCTCGGCAAAGCTGCTGTCGAGCGTGAGTGGATTAGCCAGAAGGCCCGAAATTGTGTTCGGAGCAATTCCATCCGGACCGACCAACGTTCTGATGACTTGCGTATGGTGATGCTCTTGATCGCCCACGACCCTGTAAACCACGCAACCGAGAAGATAGATGACTCTTGGCTTGGGAAGGGTTTCGAAGGAAGTGAGGTCGATCGTTACCGGATGATCCGTCTTCGAAAAGTCCTGATCGGGAAAAACGGCCTCACCGCTGCTGACGTTCTCCTTGCTCCTCTGGCCGCAGATGCTTCGTTGGGCCTTGTAGGGGCCGAAACCGGCAGCGAGCTCCAAATGGACCGTGGTCCCCAAGGAGGGCGACTGCCCGACATTCACCACGCGCGCATGGATCGCAAAGGTGAGGACCTTTGGATTCTTCGACATATCGCGGATGATCGCAACCGACAGCTCGTCGGGGTGGAGCCATGCCCTGGTCTGGGCCACGGAGTTGCCGAGGGAGATATTATTCGCGGACCGCTGGAGATAAAATATGCCAGCGGTGACCGCAGTGTAGGTGGCCAGGACGGCCAGCCCACAAACCTCGAGCTTTGTCTTGCGACGTTCGGCTCGCTTGGCCTCGTCGCGCTCGGTTGCGTGCTGAGCAAGCAAGCGATCGAGCGCAGTGGAGAAGGGCGGCCAAAGGCCGGGATTTACACCGTGATCTTCATCTCCTGGACCGTTGCCGCCGGACTGCTCATCTTCGTGCTTGCGTCGTTGCCTGAATGACGCAAGCGCCAGGAGGAAAATCAGGGACGCGAGAGGTAAGGCCTTTCTCATCAAACCTCCGAGCGAGGACACGGCCAAACGCAGCACTGCCTGCGTCTAGCGTCGGGCAATTTCCATACGTGGAATATCACGATGTCCTAGAAGCAGCCTGCAATAGTCGAGAGCCGGGCGATCTGTGCGCGATCGAGGGGGACTAAAGGAGGGTCATCCGGGTTACGCTCCAACCTCAGTATTCCGACATCAACGTTGGCAAGAGGGCCCACGGAGGTTACTGAAGTCGCTTGCAGGAACGTAACGAGTTCCTCTGCCTGACGCCGGCCCGAGAAGCATATCTGTTCCGGCCTGCCGCCGCGCTCCCGAACGGACACGCGCGACCTGGATCCCGAGCGGGAGCTGACGACGAGGCCAAAGCCGGTGGCTGCCGCCTCCCGAGAGGAGATCAAAGTCACCTGAGTGCCTACTGGCCCTGCGGTGATCTCGCGGACCACGTCGTCACGTTCCTCATAGGTCTTTTCGCCCGAGATCACGTGCCTCAGCGTGTAGGTTAGGTAGACGTCGGCCTTAACGGGCGTGCCGGGCGGCAGGCCCGCGGCATCGGTTGCGACGAGCTCAAGCGCGCGCGGCTGCAGCCTGTGTCCCTTGGCGTCGGCATAGGCCTTCACCGCCCAAGTCCTGTAGAGCACTCCGTTGCGGGCCGCGCCTCCCGGCGCCGTCGATCCGTCGTAGGCCAGGTCGACCTTCAGGACCGTATTTCCGGTCAGGTCAATGCCGTAGCCACCCTGGCGATGTATCCTGAGCGTCGTTCCGCCATCAGACAGCGTCGCCGTGAGGGTCTCCGCCTGAGACTGCGCCGTGAAGGTTTCGTTCCGCGTGTCCGTCTGAGACGCGCCGAGCGACAGCGACCCGGACGCCGGGGCAGACGCGGGCGTCCCGGCCGTCAGGCTCTCGGTAAAGCCTCTGGCCTGCGACAGCTGCACGCTCCCGGCGTTGATGGCCGTGTATGCGGTGGCTATGGCGTCCCACCCCTCGAACCTGGCATTTCGGGGCCTGATGGTCACGTCGGTCGCCTCAAGGCGATCCGCCGGATTGAACTGCCCCTCCTTCCTGACCGTGACGATCATGGTGCGGTGGAATGCCGGTTCGTCCCCGGCCGGCACCTGCGCCGCACCGGCCGCAGCAGGTGTGGCCACCGTGAACGCGGAGGCGCTGGCCGTCGGCAGGACGGAGGCACAGGGACGGGCAGCGGCCGGCACAGGCGTGACATCGGACGGGGGCGTATCTCCCAGGTGCGGCACGACGATCGTCTCGCAGGTCGCCCGCGAGAACCGGCCGACCACCTGGTCGTGGGTGCAGCCTGCGACCGACGTCGCTATCATCAACAGGAGCCGCAGTCGCGAATCAATCATCCTCTTCCACCAGTTCCAGCTCGTAGATCGTGCCTGTGACGGCCACGGCGTCCGGCCTCCCGCAGGGCTTCAAGGGCCGGGGAAGCGGCCATTTCCCTAAAACCCGATACGCCGCCTTCGAGATGTTGCGCGGCGGGTCATCGTAGCATGACAGTGATTCCAGCTTCGAACGCGATGCGGAACTGGCGCTCAGGCACCACTCGGCGGTTTCGCCATCGAACTGGCTAAGGACCAGTATGAACATCGGCTTCCCTCAGGAACCTGCGACTCGGAACACTTCCGCGCCCATTGATAGGCTCCGCCTTCGATTCGTCGCTACGCCAACCGCGGTGGCAGGTGGCGGAGGGTTAGCCACCCCTCCCGCAGGATGCTATGCATTGGCGCTGCTCTTTCCGCACCTGCACGCTGGGACCAGAAGCCTCATGAAACGCGTCCACCTCGCATTGCTAGCTTCCGCCGCCGTGCTGTGGGCGGGAGCTTGCCTCGCCGATCCAGCCATGACGCCCTGGCTAACGAGGTCGGCGGACAATTCCCGCAGCGGCTGGAACCAGAACGAGAAGACGTTGACGCAGGCGGCAGTTGCCGCGAGGGGCATCGTTAGAAGCACGATCATACCGGTCGTCGGCGACGCGAGGGGAATGGAGGCGCAACCGCTTATCCTGCCGAACGTGCGGACGAGCAGGGGCATGAGGGACGTCATGGTCCTGCCGTCAATGGCCGACGTGGTTCGCGGCGTGGACGCGCACGACGGCTCCGCGATTTGGCAGGTCACGCTCGGCGTGCCCGTAAATGGTTCGCAAGGCATAGACTTCCATCAAGTCAATGACCATTGGGGCTGCCTGTCCACCGGCGTGATCGACCCGCAGCTCGGACGACTCTACCAGGTCTGCTGGGTGTCGCCGGACCGCAGCGGCGATCCGACGACGGCGCGCTGGCGCATGTTCGCCCTGAACGTCAGCGATGGGTCCCCAGCCGCACCATCCGTTGAAATTCAAGGCCGCAGCGGGACGCAGGACTTCGGCGCTGCGATGCGCAAGCAGCGGTCGTCGCTCGTGGAAACCGACGTCGCAGGCGTCAAGACCGTGTTCGGCTGCTCCGGCACCATCAACGAGACCCAGGCTGGCGTCGCGTCCGGCTTCTGCTTCGCGTACGACGTCGCGACGAACGCGGTGAGCGCGATGCTGTCCCTGACCGCCGGTGAGGGGGCCGGCGTCTGGATGGCTGGACAGGGTGCGGCGGCGGACGCCGAAGGCCATCTCTACGTCATCACGGGCAACGGCGACTTCGACGGCACGAGCCAGTGGGGAGAGTCATTCCTCAAGCTCGGCTACCTCCCGCCCAGGGACGGACAGGCCGCGGAGCTTCGGGTGATCGATCACTGGACGCCATGGACAGACACCACCCGAGCCGGGGGGCGCCGGCCCGCCGGCACGAAGCTTGCGGGAATGAGCGCGCCGTCGGCCGCTGTCCGGCCCGTCAACGGGAGCATGGCCGCGCCAATGACCAACGCGAAGGTCACGGCGTCGATGAACGAGCGCGGCAAGCCCGTGATGCTGGTCTTTCCGGCAATCGCCAGCGGTGCTTGGTCCGACGAGGACTGGGGCTCCGCCGGACCCGCCTGCATCTTCGCGATCGGGGTGTGCATCGCCACCGGGAAGGACGGGATCGGCTACCCGATACGGACTTCTGGTCTCGGAGGCACCACCGTGGCGGATCTCGACGACACCAAGAGGAACTGCGCCAAGCTGGCGGCACCCCCCGCTTGGCTAACCATGACCCCTGGTCCGGTGGATCCGTGCCCTCAGGATCCGAAGACGCTGAACTTCTTCCCCTGGGGTGACACCGCGCACCTCCACATGACGCCGGTGCAGTTCTTCGATCCGCTCCTCCGCTCGTGGACGATCTTCGCGTGGGGAGAGAATTCGCAGCTGCACAAATGGGCGGTGGCGAAGGACGGCAGCCTGAGCTACGTCGCCGAGGGCAACGAATACGCCAGCGTGGACGCTCGTGCGCGGCCGCCCGGCGGGATGCCCGGTGGCTTCTGCTCCGGCTCTAGCAACGGCGCCGATCCCGACTCCGCGCTTCTCGTCTGCACTATTCCTTACGGCGACGCCAACGCCACCGTCACGAACGGCCGCCTCCTGGTCTACGACCCCGTGCATAAGGCCCCGGACGGATCGCTGAAGGTTCTTTGGGACTCGCAACGGTCAGGCAATCGGTTCACCTTCAACAAGTTCGATCCGCCGGTGATCGATGGCGGGCAGGTGTACGTGCCCAACTATGATGGTGGGGTCGACGTCTATCGCCTGAGTGACTAACCAACTCGGAACGGTCATAAGCCGGCTGATGCGGATGCGGAAACGCTCCCGAGGCGTGCCGAAATTCGGCGCCACCCGGTCCGCTTCGCCAACGCGTGCGGACGGCCATCTCCAATTCGTCGCCGCACCAACAAGGCTCGAGAGGGTCATGGCATTCGGTGAGTCCAAGCAACCAAATCGCGAATCCCGGGGCTGGGCGACTCGGCGTCGATTCGCATAGCGTGGACTGTCATAGCGTGATGAGGCATCAAGATGGACGTCGGCAAGGATTTCAAGTTCGTGCCCCAGCCGGACTTGGCGGCGTTCACCAAGGTGCCGGCGAATGCCCCGCTGCCAAGCGCCGGCATCTGGGCGCCGCAGCCGCACCCTGCCCCCATCCAGCAGCCGCTCGAGCCCTCTCCCGGCCAGCCGCATCCCGGCACGATCGCGGCGCCGTCGCCCGGAGCGCGTGCCGTCGCAGGGCAGCCCGCGGCCGGCGTGCAGTCAGCCCCCGACTTGGGTCTGCTGCGAGACCTGCTCGGGACCTGGAAAGGAAGCGGCTTCAACGTCATCTGGCGCCCGTCCAATCAGCAGGGGCAGGACCACTTCCTCGAACCCAACCTAACGCAGGAGAGCATTAATTTCGAGGAGATTCCCGGGGACATCCCGAACCGCGGGCTGCTCCAGGGAGACATCTCGATGCGAGGCCTGCACTACATGCAGAAGATCTCGGACGCGGTGACGTCGAACGCACTCCACCTGGAGCCGGGCATTTGGGCGACAGTGCCATCCACCGTGGATCCGCTGGAACCCGCCACGATCGTCCGGATGGCCTCCATTCCGCACGGCACGAGCGTGCTCGCGCAGGGCGTCGGCATCGCCGCACCAGGCCGTCCGAACATACCGAACGTCAGCATCGCGCCGTTCGTCGTCGCGACGCCCAACGTGCAACCTCCGTTCCTGGAGACCGACCTGAAGAGCGAATCACCGTTTCGCTCGCCCCGCGAACAGATGAGGGGCGTGACCCAAGGGATGATCGACAATCCCAACTCCCTCCTAGTGGAGGCGACCACCAACCAGGACATCAAGCGGACGACGCAGATCAACATCTCATCTGGGCCTACTCCGGTCGCGGGCGGAGGGGTTGCGAACACGGCGTTCCTGCTCGGCGAGGGCGAGGGCCGCGCCAATGCCAAGGCCACCCTCGTCACCGCCTCGTTCTGGATCGAAACTGTCGGAGGGGCCAGCGGCGAGCCTGATTTCCTGCAGCTTCAGTACAGCCAGACGGTCATGCTAGAGTTCGCCGGGCTGCAGTGGCCCCATGTTTCCGTCGCTACGCTCAGGAAGCTTCCAGCGGCGTAGCGCCGGCCCGGGTCGCTCGGCCCAGCCTAGCCCAGCCTGTGGTTTCAGGTGCAGCCACGCGCCAACGCCGCACTCTCGTCCTTGGCGCGAAGGCAAGAGGCCAGCACCTCGACCGAGCCCACGATCGCGCCGCCGCTGGCTAGGATGAAGTGCTCCACCTGGAGGTTGGCCGCAGCGCCCTCGTTATCGGCGGACAGTCGGAAGTCGCCGCGGTAGCCAAGGATAGGCTTGCCCCGCGCGAATGCGTATCCGATTTCGGCGGCGGTGCCGCTATCCACGTCCACGCCGTCCAGAACAGCGACGACCGCGTCGCAGGCGTCGATCTCGTGGCGGTTCCGCTCGCCGATGGCGTGGTTCAGCCGCCGCCATGCAAACACGCGTTCCTCGCCGGCCGGCATCGCTTCGATGGCGCGCACCTCGGCGGGATCGGTGAGTGCCCACGGGTCCACGACCTCCAGGCCGATGCCGCGGAGCGCGAGCAGCAGCATGCCATCTTGGAAATATCGCCCGGCCTCCGAAAAGCCGAGCGGGCCAGCCAGGTATACCTTCATTGGACATTTGGCCCTGGCAGTTGCCGGAAGCGCTACATTGGAAAGGGCCATCTGTCGAGGAAACGTTCCTGTCCTGTTCAGGAATTCGGCGGCATCGCACTCCCACTTTAGGCCGCGAGCGATCTACGATTTCGCCATCGCACGGAAACCCAAGGCGATCAGCGTCGGCACGCGCGAGTCGGCGGATCTGGCCCTGGCGCAAGCCACTGCGCGGACCCGTGGGACTTAAGTCGCGTGGGTCCGCCTTCGCCACAACCGCCCGTCATCCAGGCCGACGCAGCAGTTCCGCCGCCTCGACCTCCAGAACGTTAGCGACCCTGTCCACGACGTCGATAGACGCCGCATACACGCAACGTTCGAGGGAGCTGATGTATGTTCGGTCGACGTCCGCCAGTTCGGCCAACGCCTCCTGCGAAAGGCCAGCCCTGAGACGCGCTGCCCGGACGTTGGCCGCAAACACCCGCCGAATGTCGTCTCCCATCCACCAGAAGAGACCTTCTTGCGGCAAATACTTCCACGGAGTATTCTCCGAGTGTTCCTGCCTTTTTCGGAGATTTAATGGCCAAGGCAACAAGCTCCAGACCCGCGATGTCTTCTGGAGAGCCCGTGCGCCCAATCGACGCCACGACGCGGCGTGCGCGCCGGCTCACGGCGCCGCTCCTGGCACTCTGCACGCTCGCTTCGTGCGCGCAGGGAATCGTGCCCACCGTCCAAGTCCTGCCGCCCGCCGGCAAGCCGTTCGCCGCCTTCCAGCTTGACCAGCACGACTGCTCCATACTCGCCGGCAACCAGGTCCGTCCGATGATGGACCAGGCTGCCTATGCCGGGCTGGGCACTGCCGTGATCGGCACCGCGCTCGGCGCCGGCCTAGGCGCGGCGATCGGCGGCGGGCGCGGCGCCGCGATCGGGGCGGGCGCGGGCGCCATCGGCGGGACCGGGGTCGCGGCCGACCAGGGCGCGACGAGCGACGCCCGCATCCAGGCCCTTTTGGACTCGACCTACGCCGCCTGCATGTCCTCGCGCGGGAACCTTGTGCAGGGACCGCAGACGGTCGTGGTCACCGCGCCGGTGATCGTCCAGCCGGCGCCCTACGTGGTCCAGCCGAGCCCTTACGTGGTCCAGCCGGCCCCGTACGCCGTCGCGCCAGCGAACCCGCCGCCAGCGCAGTGAGCATGGCGCCCGTCCGTCTCGGGACAGGAAAGGTGGGCGAACCGATCGCCAAGCGCCGTGCACGGTCCGCTAGGCGAGCCTGGGCGACGGCGCTGGTGCTGACGCTGTCCGGATGCGGGCGTTCGGAGGAGGCGAAGGTGCTCGCAGCCGTGAAGGCCAAGTTCCCGGACGGCCAGCGCCAGTGCTTCGGGCTGTCGGAGGAAACCGTCGGCATCCACGTGAGCCTGCCGTTCGGGGCGACGCTGTTCTACCCCAGCACAGGC
>CAXTVW010000038.1:0-25981 GCA_964247675.1 uncultured Acetobacteraceae bacterium | reverse complement strand
CAAAAAAGAAGGCCTTGCTTGCTCACTTTGAACTAAGTCGCCCGCTCCAGCACGGCACCGAAGAATCCGTCCGTCCCATGCAGAAGCGGAGTAAGCGTCAGATACGGATCAGCGCAGGGCACCGCCGCCTGCAGTGTCCAGGCTTCGCTTACGGGCACCACGCGATAGCCCGCATGACGTGTCAGAAATCCCTCGATCTGCCGCTCGTTCTCGTCTTCCAGAAGCGAGCACGTGGCGTAGACCAGCCGGCCGCCTGGCCGGACCAGCCGTTCCGCCGTGTCCAGGATGCGCGCCTGCTTTGGCAGCAGCTCGGCCAAATCCGTCTCGCTCAACCGCAGCCGCCCATCCGGATTACGCCGCCACGTGCCCGTTCCTGTGCAGGGCGCATCGACCAGGACCCGGTCGAAAGTCTGCGCCCGGCGTTTGACCCATTTGTCTCCCTCCACCGTCAGGTGCCGCTCCACATTGTGCACCCCCGCCCGGCGCAGCCGCTTTACCGCGCCCTCAAGCCGGACCTCACTGACGTCGCATGCCACCACGTGCCCGCGGTTAGCCATCAGCGCCGCTATCGCCAGCGTTTTGCCACCCGCACCCGCACACCAGTCCGCCACGCGCATTCCGGGTATGGCGCCTACAAGATGCGCCACCAACTGGCTGCCCTCATCCTGTATCTCCACGGCACCTGTCTGAAAGGCGGCGCCCGACGTCACCGCCCGCCGGTGCGCCACCCGCAAGCCCCAGGGCGAGTAGGGCGTGACCGCCGCTTCGATCCCCTCCGCCAGCAAGGCTGCCTGGGCCGCCTCCACGCCGCCCTTCAGGATGTTTACCCGCAGGTCCAGCGGCGCCGGCTCAGCCATTGCCGCCATCTCCCGCGCCAGCGACTCGCCAAACCGCGCCTGCAGATGTGGCAGAATCCAGTCCGGTACTTCCAGCCGCACCGCTTCGCCCATGCTCGGGTGGTCCAGCGCGCGCCCTTCCAGCGGCTTGAGCACGGCGCGCTCCTCAGCCCCCAGCGGCGCCGGCGCGAACTGGCCGCCGGAGAACCCCTGCAGGACGCCATCCATGGTCCAGCCCTCCAGCAGCAACGCCGCGCCGACGAGCAGGCGTGCCGACGGGAACGCTCCCGCCTTGGTCAGCCACCACCCCAGCCGCCGGCGCGCCCGTAACACGCCCCAAACACGGTCGGATACCGCGCGTCGGTCGCCGGAGCCGATAAAGCGGCGTTCGCGGAAGAAGCCGTTGGCGACAGCATCTGCGGGTTTGCGGCCTGCGGAGCCGATTTCTTCGAGCAGCTCTATCGCGGCTAGTAGTCTGGCGGAGGGAGTCACTTGGGAAAGCCTAAGAAAGGACTTCTTTTTTGGAAAAAAGAAGCAAAAAACTTTTGCTCCGCTGTCGCGGGACCTGCATCAGCAGTTGACAACGTTTGGAGCGAAACAGCCGGCGGAAGCAGCGTCAGTGATAAAAGTTTTTTGCTTCTTTTTTTCAAAAAAGAAGGCCTTGCTTATTCCTGCCGATAGTTAGGCGCCTCTCGCGTGATCGCCACGTCATGCACGTGGCTCTCCCGCAGGCCGGCTCCCGTAATGCGCCGGAACCGGGTGTTCGCCCGCAAATCCGTAACGGTTGCCGAACCGGTGTAACCCATCCCCGCCTTCAACCCGCCGACCAGCTGGTGCACCACGCCGCTCATGGGACCCTTGTACCCGACGCGACCTTCCACGCCTTCAGGCACCAGCTTCAGGCTGTCGGTAATTTCCTGCTGGAAATACCGGTCCGCCGAGCCGCGCGCCATCGCCGAGATGCTGCCCATGCCGCGATAGGATTTGTAGGAACGCCCCTGGTAGAGGAACACCTCGCCTGGCGCTTCGTCAGTACCTGCCAGCAGGCTTCCGATCATCACGGCTTCCGCGCCGGCGCCCAGCGCCTTCACGATATCGCCGGACGTGCGTATGCCGCCATCGGCGATGCTGGGGATGTCGCGCGCCGCGCACGCCGCCGCCGTCTCCATGACGGCGGAGAACTGCGGCACGCCGACACCCGCCACTACGCGCGTGGTGCAGATGCTGCCCGGACCGATGCCGATTTTCACGCAATCCGCGCCCGCATCAATCAACGCGATCGCACCTTCGGGCGTGGCCACGTTGCCGGCCACCACCTGCACCGCGTTGGACAGTAGCTTCACGCGCGTCACTTGCGACAGCACGCCTTGGCTGTGGCCGTGCGCGGTATCGACCACGATCACATCCACGCCGGCCGCAATCAGCGCTTCGGCGCGCGCGCAGCCGTCATCGCCCACGCCGGTGGCGGCCGCCACGCGCAGGCGGCCGAGCTCGTCCTTGTTGGCCAGCGGATGCGCCTGGGCCTTGTCCATGTCCTTCACGGTCACCAAGCCAACGCAGCGGAACGCCTCGTCCACCACGAGCAGTTTCTCGATCCGGTGGTGGTGCAGCAGCCGCCTGGCCTCGTCCGGTCCGGGATTGCCTGTCACCGTCACAAGTTTTTCGTGCGTCATCAGCTCGCGCACCAGGATTGCCGGGTCGGTGGCAAAACGCACGTCCCGGTTTGTCAGGATGCCAACAAGCCGGCCGTTGCCTTCGACCACCGGAATGCCGCTGATCCGCCATTGCGCCATCAGCGCGCGCGCTTCGGCCAGCGTCTGCTCCGGCCGGATCGTGACCGGGTTCACCACCATGCCGGATTCGAACTTCTTCACCGAGCGCACCTGCGCCACCTGCTCGTCTACCGTCAGGTTCTTGTGGATCACCCCGATGCCGCCCTGCTGCGCCATAGCGATCGCCATCGGCCCCTCGCTCACCGTGTCCATCGCGGCGGTGAGCAAAGGGATGTTCAGCGAGATCGTCCTGGTCAGCCGCGTTCTTGTGTTCGTCAGGCTGGGCAGCACCTGCGAATAGGCGGGCACCACCAGGACGTCGTCGAACGCCAGCGCCTCTGCTATGCGCATCGTCTCGGGGAGGATTTGGTCGGGGGCCATGGGAGCCGTGCTTTCGCTGCCTTGGCGCGGCTTCATAGGCCGGCGGGAGCGTTTCAGCAACTACGGCGGCGGCCTGCAATAGGAAGCAAGAAAGCAGTTCTTTTTTGGAAAAAAGAACCAAAAAACTTTTGTCTCCGTTAGATGCGTTCTGTGGAGACGGACGCTTCGACGATCCGCGACAGCGCCAGTAAAAGCTTTTTGCTTCTTTTTCTCGAAAAAGAAGGCCTTACTTCATCATCAGGAAGCCATGAAGCCCTATCCCCTCCTCGCGCTGCTCTGCCTCGCCACCTGCCAGCACGGTCCGCAGTCGCGCGTCGCCGCGGCCCCGCCCGTCTGCATACGCAGCTACGACATCTTCCGGACGGACATCCCGGACGACAGCACGATCCTCTTCGTCATGCACGACCGCACCGTCTACAAGAACACCTTGCCGTTCGTCTGCATTGGCCTGCGCTCGGACTCGCGCGGTTTCACCTACGAGCCAACCAACCCGGCAACCGACGAGATCTGCTCGAACCTGGTCACCATACGCACCAACACAACAGGCAACATCTGCCAGCTCGGTGCCTTTACGCAGCTTCCCGGCAAAGGACGGTTGTGACCGGCGCGTTGCCGCCCAGCGGTGCTGCCGCTGTACGCATCGGCGTAGGCGGCTGGACCTACGCACCCTGGCGCGGCCGCTTTTTCCCCGACGGCCTGCCGCATGCCCAGGAACTGGCCTATGCCAGCGCCCGCCTGACCGCCATCGAGATCAACGGCACCTTCTACCGCCATCAGACGCCAGCGAGCTTCGCCGCCTGGCGGGACACCACGCCGGACGGCTTCGTATTCGCCGTCAAGGCGCACCGCGCCACTACGCAAGGCCGCGACCTGGCCGATGCCGGCGCCGCGATCGAGCGCTTCCTGCGTTCGGGCTTGCTGGAGCTTGGACCCAAGCTCGGCCCGATCCTGTGGCAGTTCGCGCCCACCAAGAAATTCGATCCGGACGCGATGGAGCTGTTCCTCGCCATGTTGCCGGTGAGCCTGGACGGGGTTGGGCTGCGGCACGTGATCGAGGCGCGCCACACGAGCTTTCTCGATCCGGCCTGGCCCGCGCTGGCCGCACGCTATGGCGCCGCGATCGCCATCATCGATAGCGACAAACAGGCGTTGCGCGGCGATGTGACGGCCGACTTCGTCTATGCGCGCCTGCAACGCAATCAGGCCGATGCGGGGGAGGGTTATCCAACGCCTGATTTGGACGGCTGGGAGGAGCGGCTTCGGCGCTGGTCCGACGGCCGGATCGTCGAGGATTTAGAATGTATTTCGCCAGCCGCGCGCACCGGCGGACGGCGCGAATGCTTTGCGTTCTTCATCAGCGGCGACAAAGAACGCGCGCCAGACGCAGCGCAGGCGATGCTGCGGCGGCTGGGCCGGTAGCTTCGTCAATCGAGGATGGCTCTACTTCCAGCGTGAGGACTACAAAACCCAGCCCGGCAGCAACAACCATCGAGCGCGTGCGCAAAGGGCGAGAATTCGCCGCCTTGTGTCATCATGAACAGGGTTGATAGGCAGCGTTGTAAGTGTCCTGCTTCACCTTAGCATCCGGCTGTTTCGCTGAACCGGATGCGGCGTCTTCAACAATGCTTACAGCACCTTCAGGATGGCCGCCCGTAGCGCCGCGAACACCTCATCGATCTGCGCCCGGCTGATAATCAGCGGCGGCGAGATCGCCAATATGTCTCCCGTCGCCCGCACCAGCACGCCAGCCTCGTAGCAGGCCACGAACACCTCATAGCCGCGCGCACCCGGCGCACCTGGCCGCGGCGCCAGCTCTATGCCGGCCACCATGCCCAGATTGCGTATGTCGGTGACGTGGTCGAGATCCTCCAGGCTGTGCGCCGCCTCCTCGAAATACGGCGACAGCTCGGCCGCGCGTTCGAACAGGCCTTCGTCCCGATACGTGTCCAGCGTAGCGATCGAGGCCGCGCAGGCCAGGACGTGGGAGGAGTAGGTGTAGCCATGGAAGAACTCGATGCCCGCCGGCGCCGCCATGAACGCGTCATGCACCGCAGTGCTCGTAACCACCGCACCCATCGGCACGGTGGCGTTGGTGATGCCCTTGGCCAGGCACACCAGATCCGGCACCACGCCGAACCTGTCGATGGCAAACGGCGAACCGAGGCGGCCGAACCCGCTGATCACCTCGTCGAAGATCAGCAGTATGCCGTGCCGCGTGCAGATCTCCCGCAGCCGCTCCAGGTAGCCCACCGGCGGCACCAGCACGCCTGTGGAGCCGGCGAGTGGCTCCACGATCACCGCGGCGATCGTGCTCGGGTCGTGCAGTGCCACGATGCGCTCCAGCTGGTCCGCCAGTTCCGCGCCGTGCAACGGCTGGCCGCGGCTATGCGCGTTGCGCGCCAGGTCATGCGTGTGCGGCATATGGTCCACGCCGCCCAGCATGGTGCCGAAATGGCGGCGGTTTGGCCCGATCCCGCCCACCGAGATGCCGCCGAACCCCACCCCGTGATAGCCGCGCTCGCGTCCGATCAGCCGCGTGCGGGCGCCTTCGCCACGCATGCGATGGTACGCCAGCGCGATCTTCAGCGCGGTATCCACCGCCTCGGACCCGGAATTGACGTAGAACACGTGGTCCAGCCCGTCCGGCAGCATGGCGGAGAGCCGCTGCGCCGCCTCGAAGGCCAGCGGATGGCCCATCTGGAATGCCGGCGAGAAATCCATCTGCGCCGCCTGTTTCTGGATCGCCTCCACGATCCGCGGCCGGCAATGCCCGGCGTTCACGCACCATAGCCCGGCGGCGCCATCCAGCACCTGGCGCCCGTCATGCGAGGTGTAGTGCATGTCTTGTGCCCCCACGAGCAGGCGCGGCGCCGCTTTGAACTGCCGGTTCGCCGTGAACGGCATCCAGAAAGCATCCAGGCTGTTGGTGGCGACCTGTGCGTCCATCGCTTTGTCTCCAGGGCATCACGTTGCCCGCTACGATGATATTCGCCCCGCACGCTCAAATCGTCTAGCGTGCGGCAGCCTTGCGCGAAACACGCGTCACCAGGGGGCGTTAGCCGGGGCTGCAACACAGGAGATTCCGATGTCGGACAACCCGCTCGACGACAGCGACGAGGTGCGCCAGCAGCGCATACGCGAGCGCGCCTACCATCTCTGGGAAGCCGACGGCGGCCCGCACGGGCGGCAGGACGAGTATTGGGAGCGCGCGCAGGAGTTGGTCGGCATGGAAGAGAGCCCGCAGGCCGGGCAGCTGCCGAACCCGGCCAGCCTGCCTGGTGCGGATCCTGACAGAGTTCAGATCGTCGAGGAAGCTTCGATCCAGGAGAACCTCGGCGAGTTCCCGGACAGGCTCGCAGATCAGGGAGAGCGGAAGCTTACGCCTGCCAAGGCAAACAGGAAGCTCTGAGCAAAAGTTCCGCTTGGTATGATGACTAAAAAGCCCTTGCTACTCTAGTCCTTCAAAGCGTTCGTGGTCCCCGAGTGCAGTTCCAGAAATGCCGTTCTGGCTTTCATGGAACTGCCGCCTCATTTTGGCACCACAGTCGCAGGCGCCTTTACCACGGGCGTGGGCATTGCCGCTTGCGATTTCGGTTTCACCTGCATGCCCGGATCGACGTGAGCCGGCGGCTTAATCACCGCACTCTTCGTGGCAGGTGCCGGTTGTGCTGTGGCAGTGTCTGCCAGAAGCGCGCCGGCCAGTAAGGCGAGCATCGTCCGGTTCACGGATAGATTGGATGGCATCTTACGAATTCCTTTTGCTTGCTTGTGGCTCCAGCGAACATTGGTCGGAGCCGTTGTCGCTCCAATGGCAACGGCTATCAAACCGACCATCTTGACTGCTGACGTTCCGATAGGAAGAAAGGCCTTCTTTTTTGAAAAAAAGAAGCAAAAAACTTTTACTTCTCCGCATTTGTTGTAAGCGTGTTTGCCCGGATGACTTCGACTGCTGCAGATTTGGTGGAAACGACGTTTCTTTTAACATCTCGAAAAGAACTGCTTTTTCTTTGCTTGTAGTGGGCATCAGCCCCGTTTCATATCAGACATCACGCGCAAGACGGAGGCCGGAGAACTGCCAGCGTTTCGAAGGGTGAAAGAAGTTGCGATAGCTTGGGCGTGTGTGGCCCGGCGGCGTGGCCATCGAGCCGCCGCGCAGGACCATGCCGTTGATCATGAACTTGCCATTATATTCGCCAATGGCACCAGGCGCCGCCCGGAAACCGGGATAGGGCAGGTAGGCACTGTTCGTCCATTGCCAGACGTGGCCTGTCAACTCGGCCAAAGTGTCGGTGCCGGACAGGCTATGGCCGGTTTCCAGCTCAGCTTCGGTGGGCAAGCGCGAGTTCGTCCACCGCGCGAAAGCATCCGCCTCATACCAGCTGATGTGCCGCACCGGCGCGTCGGGATCGAGGTCCCGCAATCCACCTGGCGTCATCTGCCGCCAAGGCGCGTCGTCGGCTTCGCATCTCCAGTATAGCGGAGCGATCCAGCCTTCCCGGCGCAGATTATCCCAGCCATCGGCCATCCAGAGCGTTGGCTGGCGGTAGCCGCCATCATCCATGAAGGCCTGATACTCCCGGTTGCGCACCAGGCGGTTGGCGAGCTGGCAGGGAGCCAGCAAAACGCGGTGGCGAGGCGTCTCGCTGTCAAAGCAGAAGCCGTCGGCCTCCCGGTGGCCGATGGCGCCGATCCCGCCAGGCAGGTCGACGAAACATGTGGGCCCTGACGCGTAGGCTGGCTCCCGCCAGTCGGGTAGCACCGGTGGCAGCAATGGGCTTTGCGAGAACGCGTGCAGCATGTCCGTCAGCAGCAGCTCCTGGTGCTGCTGCTCGTGCTGGAGACCCAGCTCTATCAATTTGAGCGCTTCTGGTGGCGCGGCGTCGATCCAGCCGAGAACAGCCGCATCGACAGCCTGCCTGTAGGCGCCAACCTCCTCGGCGGAGGGGCGGGTCAACAGCCCCCTGGCAGGCCGCGGATGACGCGCGCCCACTGTCTCGTAATACGAGTTGAACAGAAAGCTAAAGCGTGGATCGAAGGCCTGGTAGCCTGGCACGTTCGGCATGGCCACAAAGGTCTCGAAGAACCAGGTTGTATGGGCGCGGTGCCACTTGGCCGGGCTGGCGTCCGGCATGGATTGCACGCACTGGTCCTCTGGAGACAGGCAGGCCGCCAACGCCTCGGTGTGCGCGCGAACTCCGCGAAAGGCGTCTGCCAGGCCCGCCGGCTTGGACAAGGGTCCGGGCGCGGCTTGAGAACTTGAATTCATGATGCCTCCCTCGAGTGAACGGCCACTGTCAGGCGCAAGTTGCGCGGATCAGCCGTAACGCGAGCCCATAACGGGTAGCAGAACAGGCTAATATTACAACCTGCCGGCCAGGCTCGGGACGAATCGTGACCAGGACGTAAAACATTCAATCGCAAAGCTGCGCAATGCTATTGCAACCGTAACGTTTAACTGCAATTAAGGGTTACGTGTCCAAAACGTCCTCGCGCATACCGCGAGAGGTTTAGCATGACGGCACGCAGTTTTGTGTGGCTCTCAATCGGGGGTGGTGCATGGGGACTAGGTTCCAACTGGGCGGACACGACAGACGGGGAAAGCCCGTCGGTGCTCGCGCCCGGTGCCCAGGATAATGTTGCCGTGACGGGTCCTACGGGCGCTGCCGTGCAGACGATCACCGGGCCTGGCCTGGCGGCCGCGGCGGTGTTCACCGGCAACAGCCTCCTGTCGGGCAGCTTCTCCATCGGCGCGCTGACGCTCGGCCAGGCCGCCTCTGGCGGCTTGCTGGAGCTGGCCGGAAATGCGGCCCTGCAGTGCGGCACGGCAAACATCGTCTCCGGCAGCCTGCTCGCCGGCGCCGGCTCCAGCCTGTCGGTGAGTGGCACGCTGGGCCTGGGCAGCGCAGGTGGCCAGGCGGCCTTTAACGTGACCGGTGGCGGCGCGGCATCGGTGGCCTCGCTGTTCCTGGGCGCGGCAACGGACAGCATCTACGTCGATACGGCTTCCGTGCTCGAAGTCGGCGGCGCAGGGCAGGGGCGCGCAGGGCGGCTCACGGTCGATGCTGGCGGAACGCTGTCCGGCCAGGGCAACGCCAACGCGTTCGGCGCCGTGGCCAACAACGGCACTATTTCGGCACAGGGCGGTACGCTGGCCGTGGGCACCCTGTCCGGCACCGGCGCGCTGGTGATAGGCGCGGGTGCCACCCTCGCGTTGGATGGCGCCTGCGCGGCCGGCCAGGGCGTCAGCTTCGCCGGGGCGAATGCCACGCTGGCGCTGCAGGCAGAGTTCGACGCGCCCGCTGGCGTGCTGAGCGGGTTCGCGGCCGGGGACGCCATCGACGTGGAAGGCAGCCTGATCTCAGGCGCAAGCTTCCAGGCCGCGGGCGCACAGGGCGGTACGCTGACGCTGCTCTACGGAACGCAGGTTGCTGCTACCTTGCTTCTCTCGGGCAGCTATGGCGGCGACGTGTTCCTGACCTCCGGCGATGGCGCGGGCGGCACGCTGGTCACGCTGGCCGCTTCCGCCTCCGGCGGCGGTGGTGTGGCGCCTGGCACCAGCACGCCGGACCAGTATGGCTGGATCGGCGGGTCGTCAGGGCGGTGGAACGTGGCCGCCGGCTGGACCGACATCACGAAAGGCCAGTCTCCCGCCAACCTGGCCCCCGGCTCGCACGACCTGGTCACCATCACCGGCGCAGCGGCGACCTTCGACGTTATCGCCGGCCCGGGTAACGCCGCCTCGCTCACCACTGTTGGGGAGGTGGCGCTCACCGGTGCGTTCGGTGTGGGCACGCTCGCGGTCGGCAACATCACGGGCGCTGCCTATGCCGCCGGTACGCTGGACCTGCTGGCTGGCGCTACGCTGACCGCGGTGTCGGCTGCCGTGTCGGACGGCGAGTTGTCGGTGTCGGGCAGCCTTTCCACCCTGACCGCCTCGGGCACGCTCGTGATTGGCGGCACGCCGTTCGGCGTGGGCCAGCCTACGGCCGCGCTTGACGTGACCGCCGGCGGCTCCGTGCAGGCCGGCACGCTGCAGATGGGCGGCGGCGCCGGCGACAGCATCGTGACCGACCCGACAGGCACCCTTGAGATTGGCAGCGCCGGACACGCCGCGGCGGGTGCGGTGACCGTCGACGCGGGCGCGCAGCTGAACGGCAACGGCAGCATCAACCCGTACGGCGTCATCGTTGATAACGGCACCATTCTGGCCTCCGGCGGAACGCTGAGCCTGGGTGCCGTATCCGGTTCTGGCAGGCTGGCGGTGGGCGCGGGCGCCACGCTCGAGCTGCTTGCCGCCACTTCGGATCCGATCAGCCTGCTCGGCTCTGCCGGCAATGGCGGCTCCGTGCTCGCGTTTGCCGGCGGACGTGCCGCGCCCACCGGCCTGATCACCGGACTGGTGGCGGGCGACGCCATCGATCTCGAAGGCAGTCCGCTCACCGGCGTGCAACTCGTTCAGGGTAGCGGCAGCGCCACGCTGGTGCTCGGCTACGGTAGCGCCGTGGTTGCCAGGCTGTCGCTTGCCGGCAGCTTCACCAGCCAACGTTTTGTCGTGCTGCCGGACGGTAACGGCGGCAGCCTGATCTCGCTGACCAGCACTACCGGCAGCGGCGGCGGCAGTCAGCAGACCGGCACGGACCAGCTCGCCTGGACCAATCCGGTCAGCGGTGCCTGGGGCCGGAGCGCGAACTGGACCGACAACACCCAGAGTGCCCAGGCCAGCGCACCCCCTGGCGCACAGACGCCGGTGGTGATCGCGGGCCCTGGCGGCACGGTGTTCGAGGACATCACCGGTCAGGGCACCTGCGCCAGCCTGTCCGCCAGCGGCAACACCATATTGTCAGGCACTTTCGCCACCGGTTTGCTGACGGGCGGCGCGGGTGCGCTGGTGTTGGGTGTGGGCGCCACGCTCACGGCGGCGCAGGCGGCCTTTGCCGGCACCGAGATGCTGGCCAGCGGCATCGGCGCGGCGCTTGCGGTTTCCGGCACCTTGTCGCTCGCCACCGGCGCGCTGCTGGCCACCCTCGCGCATGGTGGCGTGCAATGTGGGACGCTAGACCTGGGCGGCGGCGCGGTCAGCGTGGATGTAAGTTCGTCGGTCGAGGTGGGCACGCTCGGCGGGGCGGCGCTGGGCACCGTCACCATCGACGCCGGCGCGCTGGCGAGCGGCAGCGGCGCGATCGATGCAGCCGGTAGCGTCACCGACAACGGCGTCATCCTCGCCCAGGGTGGCACGCTTACTCTGGGCACGGTCAGCGGATCCGGCTCGCTGGAGATCGGCACAGGGGCCACGCTGGCGCTGTTGGCGGCAGACACTTGCCCGGTTGGCTTTGCGGGCAACGGCGCCACCCTGCTCATAGGCGGAGCCGCGCTGCCTGCCAGCGTCATCTCGGGGTTCCAGGCGGGCGACGGTATTGTCACCGCCGACACGCCAATTGACAGCGTCAGCTATCGGCAAGGCAGCGCCGGACTGGGGTCCCTGACGCTGAGCGAGGCCGGGCAGGTTATAGGGCAGCTCCTGCTTGCCGGCAGTTTTGCGGGCGAGACCTTTGCCGTACAGCCGGACGGGACTGGCACCGAGATAACCGTAGGCACGCAGGCGGCCAGCGGACCACCCGCAGGCACCGCTACGCCGGACGCCTATGTCTGGAGTGGCGGCCAGGGGCCGCTCTGGTCCGCCGCTGGCAACTGGACCGACCAGACGAGCGGCCAGACCCCGGCCGCAGTGGCGCCCGGGCTGAACGACAGCGTGTCGGTGGCCGGCGGCAACGGTGCGGCGCTTGCCTTGGACGGGCCGGCGAACGCGGCCACGCTCAGCATCAGCGGGACGGTGGCGCTGGCCGGTGCTTTTTCGTTTGGCACGCTGGCCGTGGGCGGGACGGGCGGCCCGACCGGCGTCCTGGCACTCGGAAGTGGCGCTACGGTCTCGGCTGGCGTGGCCTTAATCGACGGCGGTGTTGCGCTGAACGGCGGCAATCTGTCGGTCGGTGCGACGCTGGCACTCGGCACGGCCGGGCTGGGCGGCGTGCTTGACGTGGCTTCCGGCCTGGTCGAGGCGGGCGCACTCACGCTCGCTGGCCCCGGCAGCGCGCTTTTAGCAGGCCTGGCGGGCGCTGCAGAGATTGGCGGCTTGCAAAATGCGGCTGCCGGCACCGTGCAGATCGATGCTGGCGGCGTGCTCTCGGGCGCCGGCAGCGTATCGGCCGCGAACGGCATTGCGGATAACGGCACCATCGTCGCATCGGGCGGCACATTGGCGCTGGGCGGGGTGTCTGGCACCGGCACGCTTCTGGTGGGTGTCGGCGCCGAGCTGGCACTGACGGGTTCCTCCGGTAGCCAGCTCACCGCCGATTTCGCCGGCGGCGGCACGCTGGCGCTCGGCGCGGCGGCGCTCGCCAACTCTCCGCAGATCGCCGATTTCGGCGTCGGCGACCAGATACTCCTGGCCGCTAAGGGCGCCACCTCGGCCAGCTATGCGCAGACCGCGCCGGGTAGCGGCGTGCTCACCATCGAGGCCGGTACCCAGACCCTGGCCCAGCTCACCCTTCTGGGAGACCAGGCCGGCCTCGCCTTCACCGTCACCGGATCGGCCGGCGGCGGAACCATCCTGACAGCAGCGCCGGACAATACGTCCGGGCAAGAGGGAAATTTTATGACAAATCCATCAACGGATACCGGTTTTCAGGTCAACCAGCAGAGCCTCGACGCAAATCTGCAAAATGCGGGGCTTGGCTACGCGATTTCTGAGGTGAACAGTTTCCTCGGCATCAACACCTTCAACGAATGGCTCTCCGCAGACGGCCAGGCGCCGTCCACCAGCTATGACTGGATGGCCCCGTTCCTGCCTTACATGGAAGTGGTCGGCCCGCTGACCCAGAGTGGTGTCAGCGGCAGCGGCCCGCTTTCCGCGTTCAAAGTGCTGCCGGGCTATACCGCGCTCATCGCGGAGGGCGGTGAGCCGCTTACCCTGTCCGACAACAGTGCTGGTGGGGACTTGATCGTCGGCAATTCCGGCGGTGGCAACATTTATGCGCATGCCGGTAGTGACACGTTGGTGGGCGCGGCCGGAGCGAACACCCTGTTTGAAACGAACCTGACTGGCGCTTCGAACACCACGAACGGCAACACCGTGTTCATCCACGGCGGCGGAAACGACACGATCTCGACCAACAATGACTCGGCTGCCGTCACCACGAGCGGCGGCAGCAGCGAGGTGCTGCTCGGCACGGGCGGCAACAACACGGTCACGCTCGATGGGTCTGATACCGTCATCTGTGGCGCCGGACCGGTAAACAGCGTCACGGTCAACGCGGCGGTGGGCCTGGGGCACAACGTGGCGTTCGGCCCGGCCTCTGGCACGCTGAACTTTCAGGCCGGCGCCACGCAGTCCATCGTCGTGGGCGAGGGTGGCCAGATCAACATGTATGGCGGCTCTGGCAGCAGCCTGCTCTTCGCTGCCAACAGTTCCGCCAACTTCATCGGCGGAACCGGCGCCGCGGCGATCGTCGGCGGTTCGGGCGAGACCTACGTGCAGGGTGGTGCCGCGCCGGTCGATGTGTTTGGCGGTTCGGGCAACCTCATCCTGACGACGCCGGCGTCCGGCTCGACGGTGGTTGTCAACCAGGGCAACAACAACATCGCCGCTGGCGCCGGGCTGGACGCCTGGTTGGGCGGCAGCTCCAACAACACCGTAGCCGGAAGCGCCGGGGCTTTCGTGTTCGGCGGAACCAATTTCGGCAACAACGTGTTCAACGCCGGCGCCGGCAGCGAGACGCTGTGGGGCGGGCTGGGTGCCGACACGTTCCAGGGCGGCACAGGCCACGCGCTGCTGGAGTCCGGCGGCGGCCAGGACGTCTTCAACTTCCTCAACGGCAGCGACGGACAGGACACGATCGGCGGCTTCGTGGTCGGCCAGGATACGATCGACCTGTCCGGCTACGGCTCAACGGCGCCGCAGATCACGTATGGCTATGGAGACAGCATCCTCAACCTGCAGGATGGCAGCCAGATTGTGGTATATGGCGTGAGCAATCTTACCGCTTCTTCGATCAGCATGAAGTAAGGCCAAACCTTTACTCCCCTGTCGGCGGCTGGCCGGACGGCGCCCGACAGCGGAGTCTAAAGTTTTTGGTTTTTTTCAAAAAAGAACTGCTTCCTTGCCTTCCTCTTGCCGCGACTCCACTTCGGCCCCTAAGTTATTGAAAGCAGTGCCGGCCCGGCGCTGCCTCATGGGGATATCCGTATGTCTCTAAGCATGCACGCCAGCCCCGCCGCCAACCCGCTCGATGTCATGGAGCAGATCGTCTCCGCCAACGAATGGGTGTTCGACCGCCGTTCGGACGCCGAGATGGCGGCCGAAGCACCAGGCAAATGGTGCGATTACGGGCTGTATTTCAGCTGGTCTGCCGAAATCTCCGCCATGCACTTCACCTGCACCTTCGACCTGAAGGTGCCGGCACCGCGCCGTGCCGCACTCTACGAGCTGCTGGCACGCGCCAATGAGCGCCTGTGGATCGGCCATTTCGGCATGGACAGCGATGACGGTATGCCGCTGTTCCGCCACTCCGTGCTGTTGCGCGGCGCACCAGGTGCCTCGGCCGAAAGCCTCGAGGACATGATTGATATCGCCATCACCGAATGCGAGCGCTTCTATCCGGCGTTCCAGTTCGTGCTCTGGGGTGGCAAGGCGCCGGCCGAAGCCCTGGAAGCCGCCATGCTGGAATGCGTGGGCGAGGCGTAGGCAACAGAGTTGACCGAAGCCGGGCTGCCATCGATCCTGCTCCTCGGTGCGGGGCGGATGGGCGCCGCGATGTTCGCCGGTTGGGCTGCGCAAGGCTTGCCGCCCTCCGTGCTCGTGGATCCCGCGCTGCCACCTGGGGTCGCTCGGCCGCAGGACAGGCTGCTGCCCGATCTTTCGGCCTTGCCCGCCGGCTTTCAGCCTGGCGCCGTCATCCTTGCGATCAAACCGCAGATGGCGCCCGAAACCCTGCCCGTGCTCGGGAAGCTGCTGCCGGCAGAGGCGGTCGTGCTTTCCATACTGGCAGGGCTTCCGATCCTGCGCCTGTCGGCGCTGCTCGGTGCGCCGAGCGCGATCGTGCGCGCGATGCCGAACACGCCGGCCGCTATCGGCCAGGGCATGACCGTGGCCGTGGCCGGTCCTGGTGTCTCGCCGGCGCAGCACACACTCTGCACGCGCCTGCTGGCTGCCTCGGGCGAACTGGCCTGGCTGGAAGACGAGGCGCTTATCGACCCTGTGACCTCGGTATCCGGCTGCGGGCCGGCTTACGTGTTCCTGCTGGCTGAGCTGCTCGAGCAGGAGGGCATGGCGCAAGGTCTGCCGCCAGCGCTGGCCCGGCAACTGGCGCGCAAGACTGTCTCCGGCTCCGGCGCCCTGCTGGCCGCCTCGCAGGAGGAGTCCGCGCAGCTCAGGCGCAATGTCACCAGCCCGAACGGGGTGACGGAGCGGGCGCTGGCGGTGCTTATGGACGAGGCGGCTTGGCCTGCATCGATCAGGCGGGCGCTTCTGGCTGCTACGTCGCGGTCTCGGGAGCTGGCGGAGTAAGCAAGGCTTTCTTATCGGCGGCTGACGGACAGAGGCGCACCAGCGCAGTAAAAGTTTTTTGGTCCTTTTCACAAAAAGGGACTGCTTGCTTGCTTGACTTGCCGCAACCACCCCAACCTCAGTCTGTCCGCAAGCCGAAGCAGGAAGCCGCCCTTCATGACCGACCACGAGTTCGACCAGGCGCTGATCTCGGCCGCCTTTACCCTGGCCGCCGCATCCGGCTGGGCCGCCGTCTCGCCGGCCGCAGCAGCGCGCGAGGCGGGGTTGAAGCTGGAACAGGCGCGTGTCCGTTTCCCAAACGCGCAGGCCATCCTGCTGCGCTTCGGCCAACGCGCCGACGAGCAGGCGCTGACGGACGCGCTGGACAGCGGCCCGGTGCGCGAGCGGCTGTTCGACGTGGTGATGCGCCGGTTCGACGCCCTGCAGCAGCACCGCGCAGGCGTGCTGGCGCTGCTGGACAGCCTGCCTTTGGACCCCGGCACGGCGCTTGTTCTGGCTGGCGCTACCGGCAACAGCATGGGCTGGATGCTCGAGGCGGCGGGGGTATCGGCTTCTGGCTGGCGCGGTGCGCTGGCTGCGCAAGGCATGGTGGCCGTATGGTTATACACCCTGCGCGCGTGGCGAACGGATGACTCGCCGGACCTGTCCGGTACCATGGCCGCGCTGGACCGCGCGCTGACACGTGCCGAGCGGGTGGCTGGCTGGCTGCACCACACGCCCGCGGAAGCTGCGGAGCCGGAGCCGCAGCCCAAGCCGTTCCCCGAGCCGGATCCGGAGGACGAAGCGGCTGTGGCCGCTGCCATAAGCGGCGCTGCGGACCCACCTTCCTTCGACGCCGGCACAGTCTGAGCACAGCCTAGCTGCGGCTGGATCGCCGGCCGGAAAGCAATTTTCGGTTGTTTTTTCAAAAACGAACCGCTTGCCTTTCTTCCTATCCAGCCAGCGCGCATGTACACACGACCGGCAGCAAGGGAGAAGAAACATGGCCGAAGCGAGCGATCCTGCGACAATCTTGACGGAAATGACCCGCCGTTTCACGGAGATGCGGTTCCCGACGATGATCCCGGACAGCTCGGCCCTGCTGGCCGCGCACCGCCGCAACATGGAAGTGCTGTCCAACGCCAACCGGCTGGCGCTGGAAGGGGCGCAAGCCGTTGCCCGCCGGCACATGGAGATCATGCAGCAGACGATGACGGAGCTGTCCGAGCACATGCGGGAGCTCTCCACGCCGGAGACGCCGCAGGCCAAGGCCGCGCGCCAGGCCGAGCTGGTGAAGAAATCCTACGAGCGCGCGGTGGCCAACATTCGAGACCTTTCCGACCTCATACAGCGCTCCAACGGCGAGGCGTTGACCGTGCTGAGCGAGCGGTTCAAGGAGGCGATGGACGAGGTCCGCGGCCTGCTGGAGAAATCCGAGCATTCGCCAGGCTGATCACATCGTTGCGGATCGCGCGCCCTTGACGGCCGCGCGGTCCTACGCCGTGAAGGAGATCTTCCTCACGCTGCAGGGCGAAGGCATGCAGGCCGGGCGTGCGGCGGTGTTCTGCCGCTTTGCCGGGTGCAACCTGTGGTCCGGGCTGGAGCGTAATCGCGCCGCCGCCACCTGCCGCTTCTGCGACACCGATTTCGTGGGTTTGGACGGCACGGGCGGCGGACGGTTTGCCAACGCGGATTCATTGGCCGCGGCGGTCGCAGCGGAGTGGGCGGGCGGCTTGCAGGATCGTCTGGTGGTGCTGACCGGAGGCGAGCCTTTGTTGCAAGTCGATGCTCTTCTCGTGGCAGCGCTGCACAGGGAGGGTTTCGAGGTGGCCGTGGAGACCAACGGCACCCAGCCTGCCCCTGCCGCGTTGGATTGGGTGTGCGTCAGCCCGAAAGCCGGCGCCGAGCTGGTTTTGCAGGGTGGAGACGAGTGCAAGCTGGTCTTCCCGCAGCCCGGTGCTCTGCCGGAACAGTTCGAGCACCTGGCGTTCAGGCACTTCCTGCTGCAGCCGATGGACGGGCCGGATGTGGTGGCGAACACGCGCGACGCGGTGGCGTATTGTCTGGCGCATCCCAGGTGGCGGCTTAGTGCACAGACGCACAAGATGCTGGGATTGCGGTAGGAAGAGAGGCCTTCTTTTTTAAAAAAAAAAGAAGCAAAAAACTTTTGCTCCCTGACGGGGAACGCTGAGAAGTCTCGCGTCCATGCTGCAGCTCGGCTTCCGAGGCCGTAATCAGCCGCTCAGCACCACAACGAGGCCGCGGTGTTCAGGCTTGGTGCGGCAGGTCCGCCGCGGGACGGTCCAAATGTCCCCGATGATGAACAGGGCTTTATCCGATCCGTTTCCGGTGTATGATCGGTGGTATGGGCGATGCGCCTTGGCGGCGCGGCTACGCCCATGCAACACATGCGTGGACGATTTCATGGCGAAGACGGAAAATTGGCAGAGACGGCGTCGGTCCGAAAAGGGATTTGACGAATACGCACCCGATCCGGTTACGCCCATGCCGTCGTTCCCCCGGCGCCCGACCGCGCCGATGCCGATGGCGACCGGGCCGGAGAGCACGGCCATCGTGAAATGGTTCAACGCCGAGAAGGGGTTCGGCTTTGTCGAAAT
The DNA here is from genome assembly GCA_964247675.1 of uncultured Acetobacteraceae bacterium. Lineage (GTDB taxonomy): Bacteria > Pseudomonadota > Alphaproteobacteria > Acetobacterales > Acetobacteraceae > BOG-908. Next base: position 7,833 of record CAXTVW010000038.1, on the reverse strand, counting down.
AACCGACGGGGGCGGTGACGTGTTCCTGCACGCCAGCGTGCTGGCACGCACCGGCGTGACCGCGGTGAACCCTGGCGCCACGCTGAAAGTGCGCACCGGCCAGGGCCAGAAAGGTCCACAGGTGACCGAAGTTATCGAGGTTGACGAGAGCACCGCGGGTGCGGCGCCCGCCGCGGCCCCGCGTGCACCACGTCAGGACCGGGGCGAGTATGGCGGTGGCGGCGGGTACGCAGGCGGCGGTGGTGGCGGGTTCAGCGCACCGCGGCGCGGCTTCGACGCGCCTGTCGCCTCCGGCCCGGAGCAGGCAGGCACCGTGAAGTGGTATAATGCGACGAAAGGGTTCGGCTTCATCGCACCGGAAGACGGCGGCAAGGACGTATTCGTGCACGCCTCCGCCCTGCGTCGCGCCGGGCTGACCGATCTGGCCGAGGGTCAGCGCGTGACCATCCAGATCACGCAGGGTCAGAAAGGTCCGGAGGCTGCCTCGATCCGCACGGACTAGCTTGCAACAGCGAAACGGGGGCGGTTCGCTTCTTTGCCGGGAAGAAAGTCTTCCTTGCTGCCGACCGTGATCCAGAAGGTGGCGGGTGGTTGGAGCGGTAGGGGGTTCCTTTCCGCGAACCACATCGCCACCTGCTTCTTCAATCTAGGAGCCGCGCAAGATGGAAGAGACGGATCGAGCAATAGCAGTGTTGGGTCATGGCTGCCCCGGGTGGACGGAGGCTCGTACTCACTGCAAGCAGGATGCCGATCTTCTCAAGGTGCCAGCCGCTTGAGGCGCCTGCTCGCCGCCGCCCTTCTGCTTTCGGCGTCGGCCGTGCCTGCACTGGCGGGTTCGGCCGATCCTACCCGCATCGGTGACGTCAGCACGACCTTTAAGCTGTTAGGACGGAACGACCAGATTGTGGTCGATCGCTATGACGATCCGAAAGTGGACGGCGTAAGCTGCTACATGTCGCGCGCGGAGAAGGGCGGTGTGAAAGGAAGCCTCGGCTTTGCCACCGATCCGAGCCGCTTCTCCATCGCATGCCGCGCCACAGGGCCTGTTTCACTGAAGGGCCAGCTTCCCGATAAGGAAGTGGTGTTCGGGGCGAGTGCGAACTGGCTGTTCAAGGAAATCCGCGTCACGCGTATGTGGGACAAGGAGAAACGGGTGCTCGTGTATCTCGTTTGGTCCACGCAGGCGCTTACGCCTGAGGGCAGCCCTTACAACAGCGTTTCCGCTGTGGCTGTCGATCACTAAACCTAACTAAGCAAAGCCTTCTTTCTAAAGAAGAGAAGCAAAAACCTTTTACTACGCTGTCGCGCCGCATTTCAGCAGCCGCCGACAGGGAGCAAAAGTTTTTTGGTTCTTTTTCTCAAAAAAGAACTGCTTTCTTCCTTCCTTCCGGAGGCCGCATGAACACCGTCACCCTTGAAGTAAACGGCCACCCCCATACCCTGGCCCTAGATACCCGCACCACGCTGCTGGATGCGCTGCGCGAGCATCTGGGCATGACCGGCACCAAGGTCGGCTGCAACCACGGCACGTGCGGCGCCTGTACTGTGCACATCGACGGCCGTCGCCAGCTTGCCTGCCTGATCCTCGCAATTGCCGTGGAAGGCCGCGCGATCACCACGATCGAGGGCCTGGCGGCCGCGGACGGCACGCCGCATCCCATGCAGGCGGCGTTTGCCGAGCACGATGCGCTGCAGTGCGGCTACTGTACGCCCGGACAGATCATGTCGGCCGTTGCTTGCGTGACGGAGGGGCATGCCAGCTCGGACGACGAGATACGGGAGTACATGTCCGGCAATCTATGCCGCTGCGGCGCGTATCCGAATATCGTCGCCGCGGTGCGGCGCGTCGCTGAAGATGCCGCGGTGCGTCACGTGGCGGGGGCCTGAGCCATGCAGCCCTTCACCTATCTGCGTCCTGCCAGCCTGGACGAAGCGCTTCATGCGGCCTCCGAGCCCGGCACGTCCGTGCTGGCTGGCGGCACCACGATGGTCGACCTGATGCGTGGCGGCCTGGCCTGGCCCACGCGGCTTGTCGACATCGGGCATCTGCCGGGATTGGCGGACGTGCAGACGGATGGCCCGGTGCTGCGCTTCGGCGCGCTGGCGCGCATGGCGGATGTGGCCGAGAACGAGACGCTGAAGCGCCATTATCCCGCGCTGGTGGAGAGCCTGCAGCTCGCGGCGTCTCAGCAATTGCGCAACGCAGCCACGCTGGGCGGCAACATCCTGCAGCGCACGCGTTGCCCGTATTTCCGCGACGGCGTGTCCGACTGCAACAAGCGCGTGCCCGGTTCGGGCTGCTCCGCGGTTGATGGCGAAGACAGGGAGATGGCGCTGTTCGGCACGTCCGAGAGCTGCCTGGCCAACTACCCAGGCGATTGGGGCACTGCGCTTGCCGCGTTCGACACGGCGGTGGAGTTGCGCTCGGCTGCCGGCACGCGGACCGTCAAGTTCAGCGACTTTCACTTGCCGTATGGCGAGAACCCGGAGGTGGAGACGGTGCTGCGCCCCGGCGAGATCGTGACCGCGATCACCGTGCAGGCGACGCCTGCCGGCCGGGCCTCTACCTACCTGAAGGTGCGCGACAGGCAGAGCTATGCCTACGCGCTGGTCTCCGCCGCCGTGGCGCTGGAGATGGAGGGCGAGACGGTGACATCGGCGCGCGTGTCCCTAGGTGGTGTGGCGAGCAAGCCCTGGCGTTCGCCGGAGGCCGAGGCGGCGCTGACCGGTCGCAAGCTGAACGAAGCGGTGGGGCTGGAGGCGGGCGAGGCGGCGTTCAAAGGCGCCAAGCCGCGCCGGCAAAACGCCTTCAAGATTGAACTGGGCCGCCGCGTCGTGGCCCGCGCGGCGCTGACCGCAGCCAAGAGGATTTGAGTCATGGATGGTAGCATCGGTATTCCCGTCGTCCGCCGGGACGCGGCGGCAAAGGCGAGCGGCGCCGCGCAATACGCGGCCGACTTCCCGCACGCCGGCACGGCTTATGCGGCGCTGGTCACCAGCAAGGTGGCGCGCGGGCGTATCACCAAGATCGACACCATGGCAGCCGAGGCGGTGCCTGGCGTGCAGATGGTGCTGACGCATCACAGCCTGAACGAAGGGATCGGCGAGGAGACGTTCGCCATGAAGGGCGGGCACATGCAGTCCTCCTTCATGCCGCTCACCTCTGACGAGGTGCATTACGCCGGACAGATCGTCTCCCTGCTGATTGCCGACACGCAGGAGGCGGCCGAGCAGGCGGCCGGACTGGTGGCGGTTGAATACGCGACCCAGCACGCCTCAGCCGCAATGGACGATCCCGGCCACGAAGAGGAGCCGATGGAGAAGAAAGCCATCGATGTGGGGGATGCGCTGGCAGCGTTCGCTGCGGCGGACGTGTCGGTGGATGCCACCTATCTGACCCCGGCGCAGCATCACAACCCGATCGAGCTGTATGCGGCAACGTGCGCGTGGCGGGACGGCAAGCTGCTGGTGAACACGCCCAGCCAGTGGGTGAAGGGCAAGCAGGCCGCGCTGGCCAAGATCTTCGGCATCCCGATGGAGGACGTGCATATCGAGTCGCCCTACATAGGCGGCGGCTTCGGCGGCAAGGCGACGCTGCTGGCGCATACCGTGCTGGTGGCGATGGCGGCGCGCCGGCTGGGCCGGCCGGTGAAGCTGGTGGTGCCACGCGAGGCGATGTTCACCGTGGGCAGCTTCCGCCCTGCCACGCGGAGCCGGGTGCGCCTGGGCGCCAAGAAGGACGGCACGCTAACAGCCGTGCTGCACGACGAAGTGGGCCAGAGCGCGGTGATCGACCACGTGGCGTTCCCGGCCACCGACGTGACGGCGCGCATGTACGCTTCGCCCAACATACGCATGCGCGAGGCGACCATCGCCACGGACGTGAACACGCCCGGTTTCCAGCGTGCGCCGGCGGAGGCGCCAGGGTTCTTCGGCTTCGAGAGCGCCGTCGATGAGCTGGCGATCAAGCTCGGCATGGATCCCGTAGAGCTGCGCGTGCGAAACGAGCCGGAGCGTGATCCGGTCAAGGGCCTGGCGTGGAGCAGCCGCTCGCTGGTGCCGTGCTTCCGCCGGGGTGCGGAGCTGTTTGGCTGGTCCAAGCGGAACCCGGAAGTGGGCTCCATGACCACGCCGGACGGGTTGCTGATCGGCATGGGTTGCGCCACGGCCACGTATCCGTCGGCCATGGCGCCGTCTTCGGCGCGGGTGCGGCTGTCGGCTGACGGCACCTGTGTGGTGTATTGCGGCGCGCATGATCTGGGCACCGGCGCCTACACCGTGCTCGGCCAGGTGGCGGCCGACGTGCTTGGCGTCCCGGACGAACTGGTGCGCGTGCATCTCGGCGACAGCACGCTGCCGTCCGGCCCTGTGGCGGGTGGCTCCATCACCACTGGCTCTTCCGGTGCCGCCGTTCACATGGCGGCGCTGGCTGTGCGGGATCGTCTGCTGGCAGCAGCCGGCGACGGCAATCCCGCAGGCTGGAGCCTGGCCGGTGGCCAGGTGATCGGGCCGGACGGGCACGGCCGCCCGGTGGCCGAAGTTGTGGGCGCAGTGACAGGCGGCGTGATCGAGGAGACGGCGGATTGGAAGCCGGACTCGCTCAGCGACGACCAGATGCGCGCAGGCCTGGCCGGCGGCATGGCGTTCAGCGGCCCGACCACGGAAAAATACGCGAGCTACTCGTTTGGCGCGCAGTTCGCCGAGGTGCATGTCGATCCGCTGCTGCGCACGGTGCGCGTGGCCCGCATGGTGGGCGTGTTCGCCTGTGGCCGGATCATCAACCCGCGCACGGCGCGCAGCAACCTGGCTGGTGGCATGGTGTGGGGCGCGAGCTTCGCGTTGCTGGAGGAGAGCCAGGTGGACCGGCCACGTGCGCGCTTCGCCAACACGGACCTGGCCGGCTATCACATTTCGACGAACGCGGATATCGGCGAGGTTGTGGTCGAAACGATCCACGAGGACGATCTTGTGGTGAACCCGATCGGTGCCAAGGCGGTGGGCGAGATTGGGATCGTCGGGATGAACGCGGCTATTGCGAACGCGGTGTACCACGCTACGGGCGTGCGTGTGCGTAAGACGCCGATCTTGGTTGAGGATTTGTTGTAGGAAGGAAGCAAGGCCTTCTTTTCTGAAGAAAAGAAGCAAAAGACTTTTGACTCCGCTGTCGCGCGCCCGGTGAACCGCCGGGTATCTATCGCTACCACCCGACAGGGAGCAAAAGTTCTTTGCTTCTTTCTTTCAAGAAAGAAGGCCTTGTTTTTCTAGTTCCGGTATCCCGGATCCAGCCGATCCAGCTTGCGCAACATCGCCGGCCACAGCAGTTTGTTTGCCAAAGCAGCGAAGCCGCCAGCCGCACCCATTTTCTCGTTGCTGTCGATCACCTCAGGATGCGTCGGGTAATCGTCGGTGCCCAATATCCGTGTGCGCACCTGCATCGTGCACGCGCGCTCAAGATAGTACATGCGGATGAACGCCTCCGCCGGTGTGCGGCCCACGGTAAGCGTTCCGTGGTTGCGCAGGATCATCAGGTTCTTGGTGCCGAGGTCCTTTTGCAGGCGCGGGCGCTCGTCATGGTCCAGGGCCACGCCTTCGTAGTCGTGGTAGGCGAGGTCGCCGGTGATCAGCTGCGCCGTCTGGTTCAGCGGCTTCAGCCCCTCGCGTGACGAGGACACGGCGGTGCCGTCCGGCGTGTGCACGTGCATGACGCAGCCGGCATCCTCGCGGATTTCGTGCACGGCGGAATGGATGGTGAAGCCGGCGGGGTTCACGTTGTACTCGGATTGGCCGACCACCTGACCGTCCATGCCCACGCGGACCAGGCTGCTGGCGGTGATCTCGTCAAACGTGTAGCCGTAAGGGTTGATCAGGAAGTGGTGCTCGGGCCCGGGGATGCGGGCGGAGATGTGGGTGAAGATCAGGTCGTCCCAGCCATGCAGGGCCACCAGACGGTAGGCGGCGGCGAGGTCGCGGCGGATGGTCTGCTCGGTGGCGACGTCGGTCATCTGGTTCATGGTCGTGTCTCCTTTGCTATTCTTGCAGCAAGTCTAGCGACATTGCCTTGATCAACGCCAGCACGGAGCGGCCAGGGCGCAGGCCGAGCCGGCTGGCGGCGTCCAGCGTGACGCGGGCGAGGAGCTGGCCGCCGCCGAGCTCCAGGCTTACCAGCGCGGCGTGGGCCGGCTCGTCCGGGGCTACGTCTATGATGGTGGCGGGGATGATGTTGTTGACGCTGATCATGCGCGGTATGTCGAGCGCCAGCACCACTTCGCGCGCCGGGATTAGCAGTCGCACCGGCGTGCCCAAAGCGGCGTCCGTCATCGGCACCCACAACAGATCCGCGCCGCAGGCGACAGCGCTCAGGCGGCGCTCCGGCGCGTGCGACGCGATCCTGCCGCGCAGCACGCCGCCTGCGCCCTCGCGCGCCGCGATCGGCAGGTGCACGTCGGTGGCCACCTCGCCCAACGGGCCGGCGCCCATCACCCGGCCGCCGGCCAGCAGCACCAGCGTGTCCGCCAGGCGCATCACCTCGTCCAGCGCGTGGCTGGCGTAGACGATGGGCAGGCCGAACGCGCGGAGCCGGGCCAGATAGGGCAGGATCTCGTCGCGGCGCGGCTGGTCCAGCGCGGAGAGCGGTTCGTCCATCAGCAGCAGGCGCGGCTGGCTGAGCAAAGCGCGGCCGATGGCGGTGCGCTGGCGCTCGCCGCCGGATAGCGTGCCGGGGCGCCGGCGCAGCAGCGTGCCCAAGGCGAGCAGGTCGACCACGTCGTCGAACGCCAGGCGCCCGGGGCCGGCGCGGCGCAGCCCGTAGCAAAGATTGCTGGCCACCGACATATGGGGGAACAGGCGGCCTTCCTGGAACACGTAGCCGATGCCGCGCTCCTCCGGCGGCAGCGCGTGGAGCGGCAGGTTGTCCAGCTCCACGCGAACGCGGTTCGCTCGCAGCAGGCCGGCGATGGCCAGCAGCAAGCTGGACTTGCCGGCGCCGGACGGGCCGAACAGGGCGATGACGCCTGGGGTCGGCGCTTCGAAGGCGATGGCCAGGGTGGAGGCTGGGAAGCTGTGCTCTACCGAGACGCGTAGGGTCATGAAGGAAGCAAGCAGTTCTTTTTTGAAAAAAAGAACCAAAAAACATTTGCTCCTGACGCTGCTGCAAGCACCCGCGCCGGTCCTGGAGCCGGCGACAGCGGAGTCAAAGTTTTTTGCTTCTTTTTTTCAAAAAAGAAGGCCTTGCTTCCTTACTCCGCCGAGGCGCCAAGACCTCCGCCAGAAGCAGCCCCCCAATCGCCAGCGCCACCGACATCAACGCCAGCCGAGCCGCCTGCGCCTCTCCGCCAGCCGTGTCCAGAGCGCTGTAGATGGCCAGCGGCAGGGTGCGCGTCTCGCCGGGAATGTTGGCGGCGAAGGTGATGACGGCTCCGAACTCCCCGAGCGAGGCGGTGTAGCCCAGCACCGCCGCGGCCAGCACGCCAGGAGCGGCCAAAGGTAGCGTTATGCTGAAGAAACGGCTGAGCCAGTGGGCGCCGAGGGTGCGGGCGGCCTGCTCGAGTTGGGGGTCGATGGCGTCCAGCGAGAGACGTATGGCGCGCACCATCAGGGGGAACACCATCACGCCGCAGGCGAGTGCGGCACCTGCTTCGGTGAACGCCAGCCGCACGTGCAGCCAACGCCAGAGCCACGCGCCGACGGGGCCGTTCACGCCGAAGACGAGCAGCAGCAGCCAGCCTGTGACGACGGGCGGCAGCATGAGCGGCAGGTGGACGAATGCGTTCAGCAGAAAGCGGCCCGGGAAGCGGCCGCGGGCCAGGATCGTGGCGGCAAGCAACGCGAGCGGCA
>CAXTVW010000037.1:0-27414 GCA_964247675.1 uncultured Acetobacteraceae bacterium | reverse complement strand
GGTGCATGGTCATCTCGCCGATTGGTGTCCGAAGAAGGCAAGGCAAGGCCTTCTTCTTTGAAAAAAAGAAGCAAAAAACTTTTGACTCCGCTGTCGCGCCGGGCAGGACAGAACCGCGACAGCCGGATAAAAGCTTTTTGCTTCTTTTTCTCGAAAAAGAAGGCCTTTCTTGTCTGCTCCGGGCACGTCAGGCTGCCGCTTCATGGATGGCCGCGCGTATGCGCACATAGGTGCCGCAGCGGCAGATGTTGCCGGACATGGCGGCATCTATCTCGGCGTCGGTCGGGCGCGGCGTGTGGGTCAACAACGCGGTGGCGGACATGATCTGGCCCGGCTGGCAGTAGCCGCATTGGACCACCTCGCGGTCCAGCCAGGCTTTCTGCACGCGCGCGCCCTCGGGAATGGTGTGCGCCGCCTCGATGGTGGTGATGTGCGCATCGCCCACATGGCCAACCTGGAGTTGGCAGGATCGCACGGCCTGACCGTTCAGATGGATGGTGCAGGCGCCGCACAACGCGATACCGCAGCCGTATTTGGTGCCGGTCAGGCCCAGCACGTCACGCAGAACCCAGAGTACGGGCATGTCCGCGGGGACATCCACCGTGTGGTTCTGGTTGTTTATGGTCAGGGTGATCATGCCCCAAGTCTAGGCGGTGGGACGCTTTCCTTCCAGCCATTTCCGTTTGAGATATCCGGCCAGCGTGCGAAGCGGACGGGTGATCGTCCAGGACGTGCTGGCCCGCATCGTTGCCAGCGCACCTTCCAGCTCGGCGATCTGGCGCCGCAGGGCAGAGTCCGGCGAGTCGGCCTCGCCTGACGTGTCGACGGCCAGGCCTTCCGTGTCCTGGCCTGCTTGGAGCATGGCGCGTATGGCTTGGCGCGCGGCCGCCGTGTCGGCGCCTTCGGAGTGACGCCGCAGGACCAGGCTCATCTCGGCGCTGCCGACCGGCGCCACGTGGAAACGCTCGACGCCGAAGCGAAGCAGCTTCAGCTCCAGCAGCCCGTCCAGCAACTCCAGCAGGGAGCGCGCGGTGAATACGGAGCAGTGGCCGTCGATATAGACGCCCGCCTGCGCTTCGCGGGCCTGCGCCAAAGCCCAGCTATGCGAGGCATAATGGCGCGGCGGGACCGCGGGCGGTGCGAACCAGGCGGCCACGTGGTCATGCGCCACGGCGTGGGCGTTCACGTCGAACACCTGGCCCGGCGTGGGGCGCTTGGCGCCGCGGAGGTGGGCATCGACCAGATCGGTCAGCGTCGTCTCGCGCCGCAGCAGGTCGAAGCTGTAACGGCGGTCCGGTATGGCCAGGATCAATCTGCCGTCAGGGTTGAGCACGTCGGCCACCTCGCCAAGCCAGCCGATCACGTCAGGCACATGCTCAATGACGTGGCTGGCGATGACGAAGTCAAAGCGTTCGCCTGGGAAACACTGGGCGAGCGTGTTGTCGCCCCAGACTGCATCCACCTGCACGATGTCGTCGAGTGCGACGGCAGGGTCGTTGGCGTATTTGGCGCGCAAAGCGGCGGTGTCCGCGTGATCGACAAACTTCATGCGCGCTACTGGTGGACGAAGCATGGGCGAAGCGAGAGCGCCGATCTCCAGGCCTGACATGTGGGCGAGGTCCAGGCCGGCCAGCAGCTTGTCTTCGCGCGTTAATCTGCTGATTGGGCCGGGAACGTGCACGCAAGGAAGAAAGCACTTCTTTTTTGAAAAAAAGAAGCAAAAAACTTTTTCTCCTGCGCGCTTTCAGCGTGCGTCTTTGGCTGGAAATACGCGACTGCTGAGGATGCGGGATAGTAAAAGTTTTTTCTTCTTTTTTTCAAAAAAGAAGGCCTTGCTTACTTCCTACCGAGCCCCGCTAGGCCAAAGCACCACGCGCAAGGTCTGCAACAAGATAAGCAGATCGAACAGAATGGAGAAGTTCTTCACGTAATACAGATCATAGCTGAGCTTGGAGCGCGCGTCGTCCAACGAAGCGCCGTACGGGTAGTTGATCTGCGCCCATCCCGTCAGGCCAGCCTTCACCATGTGGCGCTCCTGGTAGAGCGGAAGCTGCAGGGCAAGCTGCGCCGTGAACGTGGGACGTTCGGGACGGGGGCCAACGAGCGACATGTCGCCGCGCAGCACGTTGATGAGCTGCGGCATCTCGTCGATGCGTGTCTGGCGCAGGAAGCGTCCGACGCGGGTTATGCGGGGGTCGCGCGCTTCGGCCCAGACGGCGCCGAGCTTCTCCGCATCGGTTCGCATCGTGCGCATCTTGTAGATGCGGAAATGGTGTTCGCCGCGGGTGACGCGCTCCTGGCTGTACAGTATCGGCCCGCGGTCATCGAGCTTGATGGCGATGGCGGCGCCGATGATGAAGGGCGAGAAGACGACCAGGAGGATCGCGCTCACCGCTATGTCCAGCAGGCGCTTCAACGCGTTGTCGATGGTGCCGAAATAGAACCCGCTGGAGTAGAGCAGCCAGCTTACGTCCACACGGCGAATGTCGACGCGGCGTATCTCGTGCTCCAGGAAGGCGAGGTACTGGATGACCGGGTAGCCTTCCTTCTTGCAGGCGAGCAGCCGGTCCAGCGGCATGCCACGGCGCTCGTCCGGGGCGACCACGATCTCGTCCGGGTGCAGCAGGCGGGCGGCTGAGAGGACGTCCGTCTGGTCGCAGACCTGGATGCCGGCGCCTGTGGCGGCGATCAGGCGCGGGTCGATGGTGCCCATGTCCGGGTGGTGGACGAAGTGCATCTGGTAGGTCGGGCGGCTGCCTTCGTTGCGCAGCATGCACAGCAGGTCCCACGCACGCTGGCCGCCGCCGACGATGAGGAGCCGGCGCTGGAAGGTGCCGCGCCGCTTGAGGCCGCTGAACACGAGCCGGGCGACAAGGCCGGCGACGCAGAAGCCGATCACCGCGCCGGAAAACAGGCGAACCCGGTTGAATGGCGAGCCGACCCACATCGCGAGCAGGCTGATGAGCACGGCCGTCCCAACCGCGCCGAGGCTGACGGCCAGCGGAACGCGGCTAAGCGATTCGCGCGTCTGAATGATGGCCTCGCGCCGGTAGAGACCCAGCGCGTAGAAGGAGACCAGGTTGGCGACGGGGTAGAGAAGGGCTGCCGCGCCATCAGGCGTGGCGCGGAAGCACTCAGGGCCCCAGCAACCGAAATGCAGCAGAAACGGCCAGATGACCAGCATCGCCGCTGCGTCGAGCAGAAACAGGGCTTTGCCTGTGGTCATTACGCGCGCACCGCCAAGAAGAGACTGTGGCCTTATAGCCAGTGCGCTCGGAAGCGAACACCGCATTGTGAGCACACGCCAAGCGCGAAGACCCGGCCGTGCTTGACCCGCCACAGGAGAACAGAACCAGTCTCTATCTCAGCGCATGAAACAACCCGGGCAGGGTCGCAGCTGGAGCGAAAGCCAGGAGACCGCTAAGCAAGCTCGGGCGAGCGTCTTGCGCGTGTCTCCGGTGTTCCAAGACATACGTCAGCCTGCTCGCCAGGCTAGCTGTTTCAAAGGTTTCAGCGTGCTTGTTTCCTCAGAGAGACCGCCGCATGCAGCGCTTGCCTTGACCCCGGGGCAGGCAAGGGCGACCTGAGGGGGATGCTCACCGATCCCTACCAACGGCCGATCACCTATCTCCGCGTCTCGGTGACGGACCGCTGCGACCTTCGCTGCGTCTATTGCATGGCCGAAGACATGACGTTCCTGCCGAAAGCGGAAATCCTGTCGCTGGAAGAGCTGGAGACGTTGTGCGCCACCTTCGTGGAGGCTGGCGTGCGCAAGCTGCGCATCACCGGCGGCGAGCCGCTGGTGCGCCGCGGTGTCACGGGCCTGATCGCACGGCTGGGCGGGCTTCTCGGGCAGGGGCTGGACGAATTGACGCTGACCACGAACGGCACCCAGCTCGCCCGCCATGCCGAAGCGCTGGCGGCCGCCGGCGTCAGGCGGGTGAACGTCAGCCTGGATACGCTGGATGCCGAGCGGTTCACCCGGCTGACCAGGTGGGGACGGCTGGACCGCGTGCTGGACGGGGTGTTCGCAGCGCGCGCCGCGGGGCTGGCGGTGAAGATTAACACCGTGGCACTGGCAGGCGAGAACGAAGACGAGCTCGACGCTATGGTCGAATGGTGCGGTCGGGAGGGCTTCGACCTGTGCTTGATCGAGACGATGCCGATGGGTGAAATCGGCGAGGCGGGCCGGATGTCGCAGTACCTGCCGTTGTCGCTGGTGAAAGCAAGGCTGGGGCGGCGGTGGACGCTCGATGAGTCCGCCTATCGCACAGGTGGGCCGGCGCGCTACGTGACGGTGCGCGAGACCGGGCGCCGGCTGGGCTTCATCACGCCGCTCACCCACAATTTCTGCGAGGATTGCAACAGGGTCCGGCTGACCGTGACTGGCACGCTGTTCATGTGCCTGGGGCAGGAGGACGCGGCAGACCTGCGCGGTCCGCTGCGCCGCGGGGAAAACCTGCGTTCGGCTATCGACGAGGCGATCTCGCGCAAGCCGCGGGGGCATGATTTCGTGGTTGGGCGGCGGGGGCTTGAGGGTAAGGTCGGGCGGTTCATGAGCGTGACCGGAGGGTAGGAAGGAAGGCCTTCTTTTTCGAGAAAAAGAAGCAAAAAGCTTTTATCTGCGCTGTCGCGGAGGGCTGACATTTCGGTCCATGCGAGACGCTCCCGAGAAAGATGAAATTGCCTGGCTAAATCTCCAGCCGCCGAAACGGGTGACAAGGCAAACGCAAGCATTCCTTTCATGATTGAATCAGCAAACTCTTCATGCCACGCCTTTTCGGCAGCTAGGTGCTTCTCAATGACACGCTCGCCGCAAATGCGTGGGAACAAAAGTTTTTTGCTTCTTTTTTTCAAAAAAGAAGGCCTTGCTTGCCTTCCGTAACGATACCGTAAAAATCCGGCTGATGTTACTTAGCCGCCACCTCCACCTTCTCGCCTGGCACCAGATTGACCGGCGGGTTCAGGATTACCTTATCGCCGTCCTTCAGGCCGCCACGCACGCGCACCTGTGCGCCGTCGTCGGCGGCCACGTCCAGGTGGCGGACTTCTATCTTGCCGTTGTCCACGACAGCGACACTGAGGCCCTGATCATTGAAGATCACCGCCTGCGTGGGGATGGTGATGACCGCCTCGGGGCGCGGCTCCTTGAAATGCACGATGCCGTAGAGACCGGCGGAGAGCGCGCCGTCTTGGTTTTCAACATCGACTTCGGCCAACAGGGTGCGGGTGTTGGTGGACAGCGCCGCGGCGTTGCGCGCCACGCGGCCGTGGAAGATACGACCGGGGAGCTGGGGCACGGTGATGGTGGCGTCCTGGCCGTCCTTCAGGCCGAAAAAGTCCTCCTGCGGGACGTATACCTGGACCCGCAGCACGTCCTCGCGGGCGATGGAGAACAGCGAGGTGCCTGAAGCAGAATCGGCGGTCACGAGGTTGCCGACGTCGATCTGGCGCGCGGTGATCACGCCGCCGAACGGTGCCAACACGTTTTCGAACCCCGTCAGCTCCACCAGACGGTTTACCGCGGCAGCCTGGGCCGCAAGGTTGGCTTGGGCTACGCCCACGGCAGCGCCGCTGGTGTTCAGCGTGGTCGAATCCTGGTCGCCTTGCTGGCGGCTGTCCCAGCCCTCCGTCACCAGGCGGGAGGTGCGCTGGTTGGTGACCTTGGCCAGGCCATGCTGGGCGATGGCCTGGCGCATCGCCGCCTGCATCTGGATGAGCTGGGCACGCGCCTGGGCAAGCTGCTGGTCCAGATCGGGTGCGGCGATGACGGCAAGGATGTCGCCCGTATGCACCTTGCTGCCGATATCGACGTTGCGCTTTGCGATATAGCCGGTGGCGCGCGCGTAGAGCGTTGCGGCATCGAAAGCCTGCATGGTGCCCGGCAGATCGACCACGGTGGGGCTGTCATCGGCCTTGGCGGTCATCACGCGCACCTGGGGCACGGCATTCTGGCGGGTTTCGGTGGCGTTCTTCGCCGCGTTCGCCGTCGCAACATGGGACCAGACGCCCCAGCCCACCATCCCAGCAACCGCGGCGACCGCCCCGATGCCGGCCAGGCGGGCGATGCGCGCCCGCTTCGGATCGGCCGCGTGCTCGCCTGGCGCTTGCTGGCCCGTGGATTTCGCGGGCGGCTCGGCGCGCGACTGGCCTGGCGCGTTCTCCAGGCCAGGCAGGAACCGGTCTTCCTCGCCGGCGTCCGGCTGGCGCTCCGAGGTTTGCGGACCTTCTGGATTGCTGATGTGGTTCATGGCTCAGTCGGCTCCCTGTTGGGACAGAACGCGTGGTCCGGCATCGCGCTTGCTGTCGGCGGCGCGTGCCGGCTTTTCGGCACGGTCGAAGGCGCCGAAGACGGAGTAGAGGTAAGGCACGAAGAGCAGAGTCGTCACGGTGCCAACGAGCACGCCGCCGATCACCGCCCGGGCAAGCACGGAGTTCTGCTCCTCACCCGGGCCGCCGATGGCCATCGGCACCATGCCTACGAGCATGGCGGCGGCTGTCATCAGCACCGGACGCAGCCTTGTGGTGCCGGCAGAAATCGCCGCTTCGATCGCGCTCATGCCCTCCATGCGCTGCTCGAGCGCGAAGGTGACGAGCAGGATCGAGTTCGCCGATGCCACGCCCACGGACATGATGGCGCCCATCAGCGAAGGCACGGAGAGCGTGGTGCCGGTGACGAATAGCAGGAGCAGGATGCCGGCGCCGGCGCCTGGCAGCGCCAGGATCACGGCAAGCGGGTCTATGAAGCTTTGGTAGTTCACCACCATCAACAGGTAGACGAACACCGCGGCGAACAGCAGCCCGATTGTCAGGTTGGTGAACGCGTTGTCCATGCTGCTGATCTGGCCGAGGATGTTGATCTTGTCGGCTACGCCCAGATGGTGGCGTTCCTCGGCCACCACCTTGTTTATCGCCGTCTCCGCGCTGCCGAGGTCGGAGCTCTGCACGCTGGCATAGACGTCGTACACCGGCTGGATGTTGGACTGGTTGTAGTTCGACTGCACTTCCTGGCGGCGGGCGGTGGCGACATTGCCGAGAAGGTCCGGGATGACCGCACCGGTAGAATTGGTTGAGCCGGCGATCGGCGTGTTGTTCAATGTCTGCAGGTCATGCAGCCGGTATTCCGGAGTCTGCACTGCGAGGTAGTAGGGGATGCCGTTCTTCGGATCCGTCCAGAAGTTCGGCGTCACCTGCTCGGACGAGCTGAGGCTGATGTTGAGGTCCTGTGCCACCTGGTTGACGGTCAGGCCGAGTTCCTCGGCGCGCGTGCGGTCTATGGTGTAGAACATTTCCGGCGCGTTCAGCTCCTGCTGCACGTGGGCGTCCACGATGCCAGGCACGGCGCCGATCTTCTTCGCGATGTCCGCCGCGATCTTCTGGTTGGCCTTGCGGTCCTTGCCCTGCACCTGGATGTCGATCTGCGAGGGCACGCCGAAGTTCAGGATCTGCGTCACCAGGTCGGCCGGCTGGAAGTAGAACGTCACGTCGGGGAAGGCGCTCGGCAACTCGTCGCGCAGCTGGCGGGTGAAGGCGGCCGTAGTGGAGCTGCGGTTTTCGGCAAGCTGTATCTGGATGATGCCGTCATTGACGCCGATTGTGGTGCCGTCGGTGAACGCCAGGTTGTACAGGCGCGCCGGCAGGCCAATATTGTCCAGCAGCAGCGTGATGTCCTTGGCCGGGATGTGGGCGCGTATGTTGTCTTCCACCGCCTGGAAGATCTTCTCCGTGCTCTCGATGCGTGTGCGGGCAGGCGCCCGGACGTGGAGCTGGATCAGTCCGGCATCGACCTGCGGGAAGAAGTCGCGGCCCACGAACATGCTGAGGCAGCCGGCCAGCACGACAACGGACAGGCCCACCAGCGGCGTGATGATGCGGCGGGCGAGGATGACGCCAAGCAGCCAGCCGTAGAAGTTGCGGAACGCGTCGAAGCGGCGGTTGAAACCGTCATGGAAGCGGCCGAACCAGCCTTTCCGGCCGTGCTCGTCGTGGCCGCCCTCGTACTCCTTACGGAGCATGATGCGGATGATGATCGGCGTGAGCGTACGGCTGATGCCGTAGGACGCCAGCATGGCGAACACCACCGCCTCGGCCAGCGGCGTGAACAGGTATTTGGCCGCGCCCTGCAGGAAGAAGACGCTGACGAACACCACGCAGATAGCCAGCGTGGAGACCAGCGTCGGGATGGCGATGCCCGCGGCACCCTCCATCACGCCTTCCTCGAAATCGCCGCCTTCATCCAGGAGCCGGTGCGTGTTCTCGATGGTGACGGTAGAGTCGTCCACCAGGATGCCCACGGCCAGCGCCAGGCCGCCCAGGGTCATGGTGTTGATCGTCTCGCCCAATGCGGTGAGCACGGCGATCGAGGTCAGGATGGCCAGGGGGATGGAGACCATCACCACCACCGTCGAGCGCCAGGAGCCCAGGAAGATCAGGATCATCAACGCGGTCAGGCCGGCGGCGATGGCACCTTCGCGCAGCACGGAGCTGATGGCGTTCTGCACGAACACCGACTGGTCGAACAGCAGCGAGATCTTCATGCCGGGCGGCGCGGCTTTCTGGATACCGGGCATCGCGGCCTTGACGCGGTTCACCACGTCCAGCGTGGAGGCGTCACCGTTCTTGATGATGGTGAGCAGGACGCTGCGCTGGCCTTCCGTGCGCACGAGGTTCTGCTGCACGGCCCAGCCGTCGCGCACATGCGCCACGTCATGCAGATAGACGGTGGTGCCGCCGACCTGGCGTATCGGCACGTTGTTCAGCGCCTCGATGGACTGTGCGGAGGCGTTGACGCGTATGATGAACTGGCGGTCGCCCATCTTTGCGTCGCCGGATGGCAGCGTCAGGCTTTGCGCGTTTACGGCGCTGACGACGTCGTTGGGGGTGAGGCCTTGGGCGCGCAGCGCGTCGGGGTCGAGATCGACCATGACCTGGCGGTACTTGCCACCATAAGGGGTGGGCAGCGTGATGCCCTGGATCGGCGCCAGTTGCTGGCGCATCTGATAGATGCCGTAATCGTAGAGCTGCTGTTCGTTCAGCTTGTCCGACGACAGGCTTATGGAGAGCACGGGCACGGAAGAGGCGTTATACTGAACGATCGTCGGCGGCTGGATGCCCGTCGGCATCAGGGCGCGGATCGAGTTGGAGGCGGAGACGATCTGTGCGATGGCCAGATCGACGTTGACGTTTGGCTGGAAGTAGATCCGTTCGACGGAAATGCCGGACAGGGTCTGGCTGTCGATGTTCTTGATGTCGTTGACGGACGAGCTGATCGAGTACTCGCTATAGGTGCTTACGCGCTGCTCCATCTCCTCCGGCGTCAGGCCGGTGTACTGCCAGATGACGCTGACGACAGGGATGTTGATGGCGGGGAAGATGTCCTTTGGCGCCACAAGTATGGAGCTGACGCCGAGGAACAGCATCAGGATGGCCACCACGTAGAAGGTGTGGGGGTATTTCAGCGCGAATTTTACGATGCCCATCGGGAGCCGGATGCCTGTCTGACTGCGAGTGGAAGGTAAGGTGGCTTACTAGTTTCCGGATTTCAATGCGTTTCTTGCGGCGCAGCAAGGAAGGCCTTCTTTTTCGAAAATTAGAAGCAAAAACTTGCGCTACCCCGAAATCGAAACGCTTTTGCTCGCGGAATGCACCCGGCTTTTTCGGATGCATAATGAAAAGGCTTTTCAGTCGTTTTCTGGAAAAAAAGACAACGCTGCGCCAACCTGGCTTCAAAACGGGTTAACATCTAGCAACGCACTCACGCGGTGCTTTCCTTCGGCACAAGAGCACGGTAACGCCACCGCGACGCGCGGGTTGCCGCGCAGCTTGGGGCGGAGGCTGTTTGCTCGTAGAGTTCCTGGAGTGGTGGGGTGGTCAGCTCAGCACGCTCCTGCCGGCACGGCTGTTCAGCCAGCCAGGCGGCGAGGACGCCCTGATTGCCGATGTCAGCGTGCCTGGCGCGCTCACCATGCGGCGCCGCCGGCGAGGGGTCGAGCAACGTGTGGCAGAAATGCGCGGCGATGACGCGGGCGCTCCGGGCCTGCGGGCCGCAATTGGCGGACGGGCAAGGGGCGAGCCGGTGTTTTTGCGGGTGCCTGCGTCCTGGGTGCTGGAGCGCGCGGTAAGCCTGCCGCTCGCCGCCGAGCGGGACCTGGCCCGCGTGCTGGGCTACGAAATGGAGCGGCTGACGCCGTTCACGGCGGCCGAGCTGGTATGGGACCACACAGTCCTGCTGCGCGACAGGGCGCGGGCGCGTATCAATCTGCGGTTGACGATGGTTCGGCGTGCCGCCTTGGAAGACGCGATCGGCTTTCTGCGTCCGCTCGGCGCGGTGCCGTCCGCGGTCGAAGCGGCGATGCCGGACGGCCCGCGCGTGCTGAAGCTGGCGCGCGAAGGTGTCGCCGGCCAGACGCGACTGTCCGTGCGCACGCTGGCGATCGCGGGCGGGGTGCTGGCACTGCTGGTCGTCGTCTCGCCGTTCCTGCGGCAGGCGATCCGCCTGTCCAGCCTGCACGCGCAGCTTGCAGTCATGGCGCCACGCATCGATCAGGTTGAAGCGCTGCGCCGCCGGATCGCGGGAACCTCGGCGGGCGGCGATGCGGTGGCAGCAGAGACGCGCCGGTTGGGCGACACGCTGGAGGCGCTGGCGGCGCTGACGGAGGTGCTGCCGGACGACAGCTACCTGACCGAGTTCACCATGCGCGAGCGAAAGATCACGATGTCTGGGCTGGGCGCTTCGGCGCCAAGGCTGATCAGCGGGCTTTCGGCGGACCCTCGGGTGAAGAACCCGGCGTTCACGGCGCCGGTCACCAAGAGCGAGACGAATCATCTGGATGTGTTCGCCATCCGGGCGGAGCTGGCACAATGAAGGAAGACAGGTCTTCTTCCTCGAAAAAAAGAACCGAGAAATTCTTGCGCCAAGGCTTAGCGCAGTTCTGCCAGTGCGCCCTCTTGCAAGGTCGGGACGCGCCGTCGGGCAGGCGGGGGACAGAAGTTTTTTGCTTCTTCTTTTCAAAAAAGAAGGCCTTCCTTCCTTGCCTCCCTAGTAACCCATGATCGCCGCCCTCCCCACAGGCCAACGCGGCCAGATCCTGGCAGCCGGCCTGGCCGTCCTAGCTGTATTGTTCGTCTGGCTAGGCGTCATCGGCCCGATACTGGATTTCTACGGTGCGCAGGCCGAGCAGGTTACGTCGCTGCAGACGCGGGTAGCGCGCGAGGCGGCGCTGATCGAGACGCTGCCCCTGATCAAGCGCGAGGCGGCAGCTTCGGCACAGGCGCCGGCCAGGGCCGTGCTCACCGGCAACTCGGATGCGATCGCGGGTGCCTCGCTGCAGGAGCAGGTGCAGGCGATGGCGGGTTCGGCCAACGCGCAGCTTACCAGCATAGAGACGCTGCCGGCCGAGCAGGTCGGCAATTACCGGCGCATCGGCGTGCGCCTGGAGCTCAGCGCGCAGTTGGCGGTGGTGGTGGCGCTGCTGCGCGCGATCGACCAGGCGCAGCCGAGCATGCTGGTCGATGACATACGGCTGACGGCCACGCCGGTCGGCCCGCAGAACACGCAATTGCCGATGGATTGCGCGTTCACCGTGTATGCCTTCCGCATCGGCACGGCGAAGGAGGACCAGCCGTGAAAGGCGATCTGCCGCGTGCGCTTTGGGCGATGCTGGGCGCGCTGGCGTTCCTGCTGGTGCTGGAATGGGTCTGGCCGGGCGGCAGTGCGGCGGGCGTCACCGTCTCGCCGGCGCGGGTGGCGGTGCAGGCGCGCGCGCCTGCGCTGGCAGCGCGCGACACCAGCGCGTGGGTGAGCGCGGTGCTGGCGCGGCCGCTGTTCAGCGTCTCGCGCCGGCCGCCACGTGTCGTCTCGCATGGGCTGGGTGTGGTGGCGGCGGGGCAGGCGCGGCTGGCGGGCATCATGATCACGCGTTCCGGGCGGCGGGCGATCTTCGCACCGGAGGGCGGCGGCAAGCAGCTGGTGCTGCCGGAGGGCGCCGCGGTGAACGACAGCACGATACGCCGCATCCTGCCGGACCGCGTGACGCTGGCGAGCGGCGCGGTTCTGCTGCCGACCTATGACAAGAACCGGGCGGCCACCGGCGTGTCGGCTTTCCAGCCCTTCAACCCCGGGTTCGCCAACCCGAACTTCGGCAATCCCGGGTTCAACCCGGCGATACCCGGAGGCTTCGCGAACCCGCCGTTCCAGAACCCTGCCCAGCCGTCGCAGCTTCCGGGCGAGGAGAACGGGCAGGCTCCGCCAACACCGCTGATGCTGCGCGGCAACATGATTCCGCAACGGAGAGAGTGATGACGCACGCCCAGCGACCTTGGGGGAAAGCCCGCTGGCTTGCCGCGAGCACCCTGCTGTATGCCGCCGGATGCATGCCGGTGGCGCAGCCCCGGCTGTTGCCGCCGTTGCCGCCGCTCGCCGGCGGGCTGGACAGCGCGACCCCGCGCGTCAACGGCAGCGTGGCCGGCAACCCGCCGCCGTTGCAGGCCGCGGTCAGCAACGGGCCCGGCATCCTGGTGGCGGCGCGGGCCGGCACGCAGGGGGCCAGCGGCGGCAGCATAACGCTGGATTTCGCCGACACCGACATACGCGAGGTGGTGGCCCAAATTCTGGGTAACACGCTGCATGTGAACTACGCGATCGACCCGTCCGTGCACGGCACGGCGACGTTGCGCACCGTCTCGCCGCTGGCGGAGAGCCAGCTTATCCCCGTGCTGCAATCCCTGCTGGCGCAGAACGGCGCCACGCTTGTCTCCAATGGCGGGGTGTATCGCGTGCTGCCGACGGCGCTGGCGGCTGGCGTGGCCGGCGGCGCCGGCACGGCGGGCGGCATGCTGGTGCCGCTGCGTTACGCGGCGGCCGAAGACCTGGCCAAGGTGTTGACTCCCTACGTGCAGGGCGGCGCGCGGCTGGTGGCTATCCCGTCCAGCAATGCGCTGGTGATCGGCGGCGAGCCGGCGCAGCGCGACGCGCTGGTGGACCTGGTGCGCGCCTTCGACATAGACGTGCTGGCCGGCCAGTCCTACGCGCTGCTGCCGGTGCCCAACGGGGCGGCGGAGGACTTCGCCACCGCCTTGCAGCAGGCGTTCCGCGCGCAGTCGGGCGGGTCGCTGGCCAGCCAGGTGAAGGTGGTGCCGCTGGCGCGTGTGGATGCGGTGCTCGTGGTGACCAGTTCGCCGCGCTATCTCAACGATGCGCGGCGGGTGTACGCGGTCGTCGAGCGCGGCATGCGCCAGACGATGCGCACCTGGCACGTGTATTACATACAGAACAGCACGGCGCAGGACACGGCCTACATCCTGCAGCAGGCGTTCACGCCGGACAACGTCACCGCGCAGCCGACCGCGCACGGGCAGGGCGAGCAGACGCAGCAATCTGGGCTGGCGGGGGCCGCATCCTCCGGCACCAGCACGACGGGCAGCTTTGGCGGCACCGGCGCCGGGGGCACCAGCAGCGGCAGCTCGGGCATCGGCGGTAGCAGCGGCAGCACCGGCGGGCTGGGGAGCAGTTTGTCCGGCGGCGGGGCCACCGGCGGTGCGACGGGCTCAGGCGGGCAGGGCACGCCCACCCACGGCGGCGGGACGGCGGGCGCCAATCCGCTGCTGGGCGGGTTGTCCAATAGCGGCGGTGCGGCGGCGGCGAATGCCATGCGCATCATCCCGAACCCGGAGAACAACGCGATCCTGGTTTACGCAACGGGCGAGGAGGAGGCGACGATCGAGGCAATGCTGCACAAGATAGACATCCTGCCGTTGCAGGTGCGCATCGACGTGATCATTGCGGAAGTCGATCTGACTGACGCGCTGCAATACGGGACGGAGTTCTATTTCCGCCATCACGGGCTGACGGGTGCCCTCGGCCAGGCGGCTTCGGTCATCCTGGGAGCCAGTGGTCCAAGCGCTGCCAACGGCGGGTTCTCGTTCGGCGTATCGGGCGCCAGCGGAGACCTCGTGATACAGGCGCTGCAAAGCATCGGGACCGTGAAGATATTGTCGTCGCCGGAACTTCTCGTGCTCGACAACGAGACGGCGTCGTTGCAGGTGGGCAACCTGGTTCCGTACCTGTCGGCGCAGACGACGAACCTGGTATCGGCGAACGATGCCGTCACGAACTCGATCAATTACCAGAAGACCGGCGTGATCACGCAGGTGACGCCGCGGGTGAACTCCGGCGGGCTGGTGACGCTGGACATCAGCCAGGAGGTGGCGGGCATCGCACCCGGCAGCACCACGACGGCTACGTCCGGCTCATCGATCAACTCGCCGACGTTCACCGACCGGGCGATACAGAGCCGGATCGTGGCACAGGATGGTCAGACGGTCGGCATAGCAGGGCTCATCAGCGACAACGTCAGCCGCGTGAACAACGGGATACCCATCCTGAAGGACATCCCGGTGATCAGCTTCCTCACCAGCACGCAAAGCAACCAGCGCTCGCGCACCGAACTGCTGGTGCTGCTGACGCCGCATGTGGTGCACAACCAGCGCGACGCGCGCTCGCTGACCGACGATTTGCGCGAGCAGCTGCCGCGTGCGGCGTTCGTCCCGTATGAGCTGCAGTCGCTGCCGCGTGGCGGTTCGGACGATCCGCATCTGCGGTATCAGCAGCGGCTGGGGGTTGGGCCGTAGCCGCCGCTGACAGCACACGCGCCGGGCAACTGGGGCTGACGCCGCGCCGGCTGGCGGCTTTGTATGGGTTGCTTGGCCTGCTGGCGGTGCTGTTGCTCGCGACAGTCATGCCGCCTTACCAGAACCCTGACGAGCGCGAGCATTTCCTCCGCGCCGACCAAGTCTCCAACGGGGGCTGGCTGGCGCGTAGCGGTCCGTCGGCACCGCCGCTTGTCGATGCCGGGGTCGTAACCGCGGCCTTGCCGTTCTTGCAAGTTGGCGCTGACCCGCAGCTTCACATGACTCGGGCGATGTACGCGCCCACTGGCTGGGGCGGCCGTCAGGTCGCGGGCGCGCCGAACACCGCGCTTTATCCACCCATTTTCTACCTGCCTGCGGCGCTGGCCATCCGCATCGGCAAGTGGGCTGGGCTGGATGTGTTGCCGACGCTTAAGCTGTGCCGTTTCCTGTCGGGCGCGGCATCCGTCGCAATCGGGGTGCTGGCGGTCGCCCTGGCCGGACCCGCCGCGGTCTGGCTGTTCGCCGTGCTCAGCCTGCCGATGTGCCTGGCGCAGATGGCGGCATGCGGGCAGGACGGTCCGATGATCGCCTGCACGGCTCTGGCGGTCTCCTGCGCGCTACGCCTGCAGATTGCGGAGCGGCGCGGCTGGGTGTGGCTCGCGCTGCTCTGCCTGTGCGTGGCGCTTGTGGGCATGGCGCGGCCGCCGCTGGCCGCGTTCGCGTTGCTGGCGCTGCTGGCCCGTTCGGTCCCGCTGGGCGTCCGGATCGTAGCCGTGCTGGCGGTGGTGAGCCTGGTCGCCGGCTGGTCCTGGCTCGCCATCACGCTGTCCGGGGTGGACGCAGCGCATCTCAACGGAAACGACGCGTATGCGCAGGCAGCAGGACTGTTGCGGGCGCCCTGGCTTTTGGTGCTGATCGCCTATCACACATTGCGCATGGCCCGCGCGAACTACACTGCGCAGTTCATCGGCCAGCTCGGATGGCTGAACCTGGCGCTGCCCGCCGGCTTCAGGGCGGCGGCCGAGGTAATACTGGGTTGGGCCGCGCTGCTGGCCTGGCAAGCCGGGCGTGGGGCGCGCGCGCCTTATGCCGTCAGCATTGCCGGTCTGGCGGTGCTGGGCGGCGTGGCAGGCATGTTCGCCATCCAGTATCTCACGTGGACAAAGGTGGGCGCGGTCGCGGTGGAGGGCATGCAGGGGCGCTACTTCCTACAGCCGGCACTGGTGGCAGGGCTGTTGTTCGTGCGGCCCACGACGTCCGGCGCACGCGTGGCCGCACTCGGCGCCTGGCCGGTGGCGTTGTTCCCCATAGTGACGGTCGTAGTGTGCGTACAGAGAATCGTGCTGAGATATTACTTCTAGCAGAGGCCTGTTCGGCGGGCAGCCGCAGGTCGGACGGCACATGATGCCTCGCCAGCCCCGCGACTGCACTGACAAAGATTTTGCTTCTTCTTTTGAAGAAGAAGGCCTTGCCTGCTCCCTTGCCTGCCCTAGCTTGCGCCAATGGCCAGCTTCGTCCACCTGCGAGTCCACTCCGCCTACTCCCTGAGCGAAGGTGCGATCAGACCCGACAAGATAGCCGCCCTGGCCCGGGAAGCCGGCATGCCAGCGGTAGCGATTACCGACACCGGCAATCTGTTCGGCGCGCTGGAGTTCTCGCAATACTGCGTCGCCAAAGGCGTGCAGCCGATCATCGGCTGCCAGGTGAGCCTCACGCGCGCCGGCGGTGCTGACCCTGTGGTGCTGCTGGCGCAGGATGCGGCGGGCCTGAGCAATTTGCAGCGCCTGTCCTCGGCAGGGTTCCTGACCAGCGATCCGGCGGCGCCGCAGCTGGATTTCGATGTGGTGGCCGGCCAGGCGGACGGGCTGATGCTGCTGACCGGCGGCACGCGCGGGCCGCTGGCTCGCCTGCTGGCGGAGGGGCGGGAGGCGGAGGCGGCTGTGCTTCTTGGCCGCATGCAAGAGGCGTTTGGCGACCGGCTGGCCGTCGAACTCCACCGGCATGGGTTACCGGTGGAGCGGGCGATTGAGCCTGGGTTGATATCGCTGGCGGACCGCTTCGGCGTGCCGCTGGTGGCCACCAACGAGTGTTTCTTCGCGGCACCCGCGATGCACGAGGCCCACGACGCATTGCTGTGCATCGCCGAGGCGCGGCTGCTGAGCGAGGCGGACCGGCGGCGCGTGACGCCGGAGCATTACTTCAAGACCGCGGCGCAGATGCGCGCGTTGTTCGCCGATTTGCCGGAAGCCTGCGACAACACTTTGGCGATTGCGCGCAGCTGCGCGGTGATGGCGGAGACCCGCAAGCCGCTGCTGCCGGTGTGCCCGAAGGTGCGCGCGGGCAGCACGGAAGAGGAGACGCTGGCGGCGATGGCGCGCGAGGGCCTGGCGCGCCGCATGGACGCGGTGGACGCGGACGGCGTGCAGCGGGCGCGCTACGGCGAGCGGCTGGAATACGAACTCGGCGTGATCGCGAAGATGGGGTTTCCGGGCTACTTCCTGATCGTGGCGGATTTCATCCAGTGGGCAAAGGCGCAGGGGATACCTGTGGGCCCGGGACGCGGTTCGGGCGCGGGATCGGTGGCCGCCTGGGCGCTGACGATCACCGATCTGGACCCGCTGCGGTTCGACCTGCTGTTCGAGCGTTTTCTCAATCCGGAACGCGTGTCGATG
This sequence comes from uncultured Acetobacteraceae bacterium, assembly GCA_964247675.1. Taxonomy (GTDB): domain Bacteria; phylum Pseudomonadota; class Alphaproteobacteria; order Acetobacterales; family Acetobacteraceae; genus BOG-908. The sequence goes on along the minus strand of CAXTVW010000037.1, from coordinate 10,114 downwards.
CCGGATTTCGACATCGATTTCTGCCAGAACAGGCGCGACGAGGTGATAAGCTACGTGCGCCGCGAATACGGCGACGATCGGGTGGCGCAGATCATCACGTTCGGAAAATTGCAGGCGCGCGCGGCGGTGCGTGACGTGGGCCGCGTGCTGGGCATGCCTTACGGCCAGGTGAACCGCGTGGCCGAGCTGATCCCCAACAACCCCGCGAAACCGTGCACGCTGCGCGAGGCGGTGGATGGCGAAAAGCGTCTGCAGGAAATGCGCGACGGCGAGGAAGCCATACGCCGCCTGTTGGAAATCGCGATGCAGGTGGAGGGCCTGTACCGCCACGCAAGCACACATGCGGCCGGCGTGGTGATAGGCGACCGCAAGCTTGTCGATCTGGTGCCGATGTATCGCGACCCGCGCGAGGGCACGCTGGTCACGCAATACAACATGAAATGGGTGGAGCAGGCGGGGCTCGTCAAGTTCGACTTCCTCGGGCTGACCACGCTGACCATCCTGCAGCGCGCGGTGGAATACCTGCGCGAGCTGGGCGTGAGCGTGGATCTGGAGCGGTTGCCGCTCGATGACGCGCAGACGTACGCCATGCTGTCACGCGGCGATGCGGGCGGCGTGTTCCAGTTTGAAAGTGCCGGCATGCGCGACGTGCTGCGGCAGATGCGGCCCGACCGGCTGGAGGATCTGATTGCCGCCGTGGCCCTGTACAGGCCGGGGCCGATGGCCAACATCCCCGATTATTGCAGGCGGAAACACGGCGAGAAATGGCAGCCGCCGCATGAGGAGCTGCGCGAGATACTGGGCGAGACCTACGGCATCATGGTCTACCAGGAGCAGGTGATGCAGATCGCCCAGAAGATGGGCGGCTACTCGCTTGGTGCGGCCGACCTGCTGCGCCGCGCGATGGGCAAGAAGATACGCGCGGAGATGGATTCGCAGCGGCAGGTGTTCACCGACGGCGCCGTGCGGCGCGGCATACCGGAAGCCAAGGCCGTCGAGGTGTTCGAGCTGATGGCGAAGTTCGCCGATTACGGCTTCAACAAGAGCCACGCGGCGGCTTACGCGCTGGTGTCCTATCAGACAGCCTGGATGAAGGCCAATCATCCGACGGCATTCCTGGCAGCCTGCATGTCGCTGGCGATGGGCAACACGGACAAGCTGGCCGCCTTGCGCCAGGAGGCCGAGCGCATGGGCCTGCGCGTGCTGCCGCCGTCAGTGGCCGCAAGCGGCGCGGACTTCAAGGTCGAGAAGCAGGCGGACGGCACGCTGGCGATACGGTACGCCCTGGCGGCTATCAAGAAGGTGGGGTTTGCCGCGATGCAGGCGGTGGAAGCGGCGCGCGGGGCGCGGCCGTTCCGTGACGTGTCGGATTTCGCCGGCCGCATCGACGCGCGCCAGGTGACCAAGATGCAGCTGGAGAATCTGGCGCGCGCCGGCGCGTTCGACACGCTGGACGCTAACCGGGCGCGTCTGTTCGCCGGTGCGGAGACGATCTGGCGCAGCGCCCTGGCCCGCGCGGAGGAGGCGAGCAGCGGCCAGATCGGGCTGTTCGGTGGCGGCGAGCCGGAGCGGCTGCGCCTGCCGGCCGTGGATGACTGGCCGGACATGGAGAAGCTCGGCTACGAGGCCGAGGCGGTGGGCTTCCACCTCACCGCGCACCCGTTGGACGGCTTCGCCGGGCTGCTGAAGCGCCTCGGCGCCGTGCCGACGACGGCGTTACAGGCGCGCGCCGAAGCGGGCGGCGCCAGGGTGCGCATCGCCGGTTGCGTGGTGGCCAGCAAGGAGCGCACCACCAAGACCGGCAACCGCATGGCTTGGGTGACGATCTCGGACGCGGTCGGCTCCTGCGAGGTGACGCTGTTTAGCGAGGTGCTCGGCACCGCGCGCCCGCACATGACCGCGGGCGCGTCGCTTTTAGTCACGGCCGACATACGCATCGAAGGCGAGGCGCTTCGCATCACCGCGCAGGAGGTGACCACGCTGGAAAAGGCGGCGGTGGACGCCGGCGCCGGCATGCGCATCTGGCTGAAGCAGACGGAGGCGGTGCCCCACATACGCGCGCTGCTGGAACGCGAGGGGCGCGGGCGCGGGACGATCAGCCTGATGCCCATGCTGGAAGGTCAGGAGGTGGAGATCGCGCTGCCCGGGCGGTTCGCGGTGACGCCTCGGCTGCGGCAGGCGCTGAAGATGATCAGCGGGGTGGAGCGGGTGGATGAGGTTTAGGAAGCAGGCCTTCTTTCCCGAGTGTCCGTCCGACTTCCCTCGCGGCGAATGGTCCGGCAGATTTTTCTTGCGGCAGGCCTTTCTTCCGTCTGCCACCCCTGCTATCACGCCGCCTCCCGAAGGGGCAGGGCACTTAGCTCAGTTGGTAGAGCGGCTGACTCTTAATCAGCTTGTCGTAGGTTCGATCCCTACAGTGCCCACCAACTCCCCATAGTCGGCTGTTTAAAGCACCCGAAACTTTTTCCATAACTCAACTCAGCGAAAACCCTGCCCACCCAGACGCAACGTAGCGCCCGAGCGACGGGCAGATGGTAAACACCCGCCATGCATACCGTCCGGGATGGGGTGCCGGCATGCGCACCGCGGAGACCTCCGTGGTGGTGCTGAAAACCAACGACGCGGTACGCCCCTCGATATGCATCACCTGGACGAAGTAGGAGGCCGGCGCCGGCGTGGCCGCCGCGGTCCAAACGAGCGGCAGGCCGCCGACGGGGACGGGAAGGTTCGCCGACTCAGGCGGGTAGCGGTTGGCGGGTGCGGCGACGGTGTCCGGCAGCTTCACCGCAGGGTGGGGCGGTCGGTTGGCGGCCGCAGCCAGGCCCTCGGCCGCGGCCTGGCTGAACCAGGCCTGTGCCAACGACAGGTTTTGCGGCACGCCATCGCCGGATTCGTAGAGCTGGCCCAGATCGAACGCCGCGCGTGCCAGGCCGCCTGTCGCCGACGCGCCGTAGTAGTCGGCTGCCAGGGTGGCGTCGCGCGCAGTACCGCGGCCGCTGTCGTACATCACGGCTACGTTCAGCTCGGCCTCGGCCAGGCCGCCATCGGCTGCCTGTCGGTATAGCGCCAGAGCGCGCGCGCTTCCCTCTGTGCCGGTGGACGCGAGGTCTGCGGTGACGGCCTGGTTGAACAGGGTGCGCGGGTCAGGGCGCGAGGCGGCCAAAGCGGGGCTGGCAAGCAGCGCCAAGCGTGCCGCGGCGCCGGCTAGCGCCACGGCGCAAGCCCTCGCCGCCCAGGATCGCACCCATCGCCGCTTCAAGGTAGCTGCACTTCGATGGTCCCGGGACTGCGTCCGGGCAGGCCCGGCGGCGGCAGCACGAGCGACGGTTGCAGGGCGTTGCCGCTCAGCCTGGGCCAGTCGCTTCCGGAGAGTGTTTTCGCGATGGTGTCCGCCAAGGGTCGATCGTCGCTATAGAAATACGAGACTACCCGGCGGGGTGGCGGCGCATGGACCGGTTTGGCGCGTATGTCGGTGACGCCGGCATTCTGCAGCTTGAGCGCCAACGGCCGCAGGCGGTCCAGCGCGCCGGGGTCGCGCGCCGGGTAGAGCAGGACGATGGCAGGAGGGGGGCCGGCCGGCAGCGGCGGCAGGCTGGGCGGGGCCGCGGCAGGCAGGCTGGCTTCCGGCACCGGCAGGCTACGCACGGCGACAGCAGGCGGCAGCGGCGCCAGAGCCGGCGCTTGGATTGGCGGAGGAACCGGCGCGGCAGCAGGTTCGGTCTCTGGTTTGACAGGAACGGTACGCGCCGCTGTGGCGCCGGAAGGCGGTTGCTGGATACGGGCAGGAGGCGGAGGCAGGGAGTTCTCGGGTGCCGCTATCTGCGCGGGCTCCGGCACGGGCTTACCCGCCAGCGGGCGCAACACCAGGCTTGTCAGCGAAACAGCCAGCGCCACCAGCCCGGCCAGCAGGTAAAAACGCGAGGCGGTGAACCGCTTCGGCCTGACAGCGGCGGCTTGTGTCGTCGGGCCTGGCTGGATGATCGCCGGCCTGGCTGGCGTGAGCGCGCGGTGCACGAGGTCCGCGTCGATCTGCGGCGCATCCTCGGTGCTCGCCAGGAACAACGTGGCGGCGAGGCTGCTGCGCAGGCGCCGGCCGGAGCCGCCGGCATCGGCCACCAGGGCGGCAATGGCACAGCGGTCGAGCAGGTCCGGGCTGTGGCCAAGCGCGTCCAGGCGGCGGGCGATGAGAGCCTCCACGGCTTGCGGGGCGAGCCGGGCGCCTGAGTTCGGAGGGGCTTGCGTATCCATGGCTTAACGGACCGGAGCGGCCAGGACGGTAGGCCGCAGCCGGGCTAGGGTCAGCGGCTGCAGCACGGGAAACAGCACCGGCGGGAACCGCCGGTAGCTGCCGGTAGAAGGGAACAACAAGAAGCTGGCGGGCACGCCGAGGCGCTGCAGGAACAGGCAGACGCAAAGCAATACGGTTGTGAAACGCAGACAAGCCGCTTGCGTTCGCAGCGCAGTGGGGGTGAGGGTCAGCCCGGGCCGTGCAGGTGAAGGTGTATCAGGATCGATGGCGGGGTTGAACACGGGTACTCTCTTACCGGGGGCGCTGGGCGCCGATGCAGGGACGCGTCGGGCCAGCACGCCCGGGCAGATTAACATGGCGGGGAGATTTTCGTTCCGGCTCATGCTCAGGCTGGGTGCGCTGCCACCTGTGATGGTCGGGCTCTGGGCTTTCCTCCCGCATGACGCGAGTGCCCAGGTCATCGACGAATACCTCAACGCGGGCATCCCCGGCTACGATACGGCCGCCGGTGTAACGGTGGCCACCCGTCAGCATCCGGAATACGATGCGCAGGGAGTCCGGCTGGGCAGTTTCGTGATCACCCCCGTGCTGCAGGAGAGTGTGGGCTACGACGACAACGTGACCGGCACGCGCGACGCAAAGGGCAGCGCGCTGATCGAAACCAACGCGTCCGTCAACGCCGCCGGCGGCTGGTCCGATACACGCTTTGCCGGCGCCCTGTCGGTAGATGATTTCGAATATCCCGAGGAGTCGAACCAGGGCTTCACCAATTGGACGGCCGCTCTCGGCGGCAGCCATGATTTCGGGCGCGATACGCTCAGCATCGGCTACACCCACCTTAACCTGAACCAGACGCCGCGCGACCTGGACGTGCCTGGCTTGAACAAGACCATAGCCTACCGCGTGGACGATCTGCGTGCCAACTACCACGTCGATCTCGGCCGCTTCTTCGTCCAGCCCGGCGTCAACATCTTGTACTATAACTTCGACAACGGCTCGGTCGGCGGCCAGGAATACCTGCAGACCTACCGGGACCGTGTGACCATCTCGCCTGAGCTTGTCGGCAGCTACGAGTTCGCGACACGGCGCCGCATCGTGGTGATCGTGCGCGACACGCAATCCGATTTCGACCAGTCGCCGCCCGGCCAGCCACGGCAGAACTTCAACGACGCCTCCGTGCTGGGCGGCGTGGCCTACGATGCGGACGGCATCATCGGGTTCCGCCTGCTGGCGGGCTACGAGGAGCGTAGTTTCACCGCCAGCGCCGCCTACCGGTCGGTGCAGGCGCCGATCGTGGAAGGGGCCGCCACCTGGACGCCCACCGGGCTGACCACCGTCACCGCATCGGCGGCGCGCTATATCGAGGATTCTGCGGCCGAAGCCACCGTCGGCTTCACCGAGACCGCGCTGAAGCTGCAGGTGGACCACGAATATTTGCGCAACGTGATCCTCTCCTTGCACGGCGCGTTCTACCTTGACGATTACGGCAAGGCGGCCGACGGCACCGGCGGCGGCAGCGAGAATTTCTTCACCGGCGGCGTGGGCGCCTCCTATGCCCTGAACCGCAATGTCAAGCTGGCTGCTGACTACACGTTCTCGACGCGAAACAGCAGCAGCGGCGGTGCGGCTTCGCCCGAAGGTTTCCTCACGAACGGCGAGGTGTTCGGCAGCAACTATTCCGAGAACATGTTTCGTTTGACGCTGCGCCTTGCGCTTTAGCTGACTGGATAGTTCGATGTTGATACGTAGCAAAGTAAGCAAGAAGCAAAAAACTTTCGTTCCCCCACTGCGTCGGCGTCCGCGCCTCGCAGGCAGCATGTGGCTGTCGCAAATGCGGGGAGATAAAAGTTTTTTGGTCCTTTTTTTTAAAAAAGGACTTCTTGCTTCCTTTCTGGCGCTAGCAGCCGCGGCCTGCACCCCAGGCGCCGATCTGCAGCCGCTGGCCGACTACACGCCCGGTGCCTATCGCCTTGGCGGCGGCGACCAGATACGCGTGATCACCTTCGGGTCCGACCAGCTCAGCGGCACGTTCCACGTGGATGACCAGGGCCAGGTGGCGATGCCACTGGTTGGCAACATCATGGCAGGCGGCCTGACCTCGACGCAGTTCGCGGGGAAGCTGGAAGACACGCTGTCCTCGCAGAAATTCCTCAAGGAACCGAAGGTGTCGGTGGAAGTGCTGGCCTACCGGCCGATCTTCGTGCTGGGCGAAGTGAGCAAGCCCGGGCAGTACAGCTACTCGCCCGGCATGACCATGCTGACGGCCGTGGCGGTTGCGGGCGGGTTCACGTATCGCGCGGTCGAAGCGTACGCGGGCGACGTCCGTACCGTGGGCGGTGCGGCTAGCGAGGGCAAGATCACGCCGCACTCGTTTCTGGCGCCCGGGGACGTGGTGAAAGTGTATGAGCGGCACTTCTGATTTGAGCAAGAAAGGCCTTCTTTTTTGAAAAAAAGAAGCAAAAAACTTTTGTTCCCCGACGTTGCCGCAGCTTTGGCGTTTCCTGGTAGGCACGACTGGGGCGACGGTCTTGTGTTTCCGTTAGCGGATACGACTGCTCCGACACGGCGCGACAGCACAAATAAAAGCTTTTTGCTTCTTTTTCTCGAAAAAGAAGGCCTTCCTTCGCTGCCTAAGTGTATCCCGGCCGAAAAAGCGCTGCTCCCGTAATGCCAGACCTCACCAGAAGAACCGTCCTGGCCGGCCTGGGCTCCACGTCCCTCATGCCGTTCGGCGAGATCGGCCGCTATGACATTCTGGCCGACTACCGCTTCGGCAACGCCCGTGCAGACCCGACCGTGCGCGACATGGCGGACCTCCGGAAGCACTTCCGGTTCCGCTACATCTACGACAACGGCCGGCTGGACGGTCTGGACTCCTACTGGTCCAAGCATCGGGATTACCCGGAGGGAGATCCTCGCTCGCTGCATGTGTTCGGCGCGGATCATCTCGCTTTGAAAGGCCGCATTCCGCCCGGCGGCGGCTTACGGCCAGGCGGCATCGAATCGGGCATGTTGCGGGCGCTGGTGCCGGTTACCCAGGGAATGGTTGTGGAGATGCGCGCGAAGCTGCCGCGCGGAATTGGCATGTGGCCGGCGTTCTGGCTCAACCCGGGGGTGGAGTATCCGGACGGGCATTTCTCGGCGACGCCGTGGCCGCCCGAGATCGACATCTTCGAATTCTTCGATTGGCAAGGGCGGCCCCGCCCGCGGCTGATGACGGCGCATCTGCAGGATGCCGGCCGTACGCAGGAGTTCGGCATCCAGGTGCTGATGTCGAAGTTCGCAGGCGGGGAATATGATCCGGGTATCGATTTCTCGGAAGACTATCATGTCTTCGCGCTGGATTGGCAGGCGGACATGCCGGTCTGGTTGCTGGACGGGCAGGTTGTCCAGCGCTGCCATTATCTCTGGCGCGCGCCGCCCGCGCATATATTGATCACCAACCAGATCGGCATGTCGCTCAAGGGTACGGACATGGCCGGGATGACCAACGAGGGCGCCGGCTGGGACTATTGCGTGGACTACCTGCGCGTGTTCAGGCGGGTCTGATACCGGCCGTCACCGGGGCAACCGTATCCGGTCTGGTCCATTCGCGCGCCCCCGTGCGCAAACGGCTAGTGGTGGAACAGGACCCAGGCCAAGACCGCAAGGCTGAGCCAGAAAGCGGCACCGAGGACGAGGCCGATGAACAAGCCTTGCGCCGGGCCGAGGCGATGCCCGGACGTCTCTCCCACAAGTGTGCGTCCTTGCGAGTCGGTCCGGCGTAGCGGCAGCACGATGGCTGCCGGGCGTGCGCCGGCGGCGGAGGCCTCGGGCGCCCTACTTGGGTGCCGTCCGAATACTTCAGGTCGTGCAGCCATTTCAACCCCTGCGTGTGTGCGCGGCTTGGTCGTGTCTGGTTTCCGACACGTTATGGTTATTAGATGACAAGCTTGTGAATGGACGTGGTTATAAAGCTTTCCGCTTGAAAGGCCAGGGCTACGATTTTTTCATCTTCACGCCACTATGCTGCCCTGATTGTGTGAACCGCGCATTAACAGCAGCAAGGTAACCGACGGCTCGGCCTGTCCCTTGCGGCGGCACCCCCTGCTGTGCTGGATGTGGCCATGCAACCCGTAGCCTCGACAAGCCGCATACTGATCCTGGATTTCGGCAGCCAGGTCACACAGCTCATCGCCAGGCGCCTGCGCGAAGCCGGCGTGTTCTGCGAGATTTGGCCTTTCACGGCCACGCCGGCCCGGATCCTAGAATGGGCGCCGCGCGGGGTGATCCTGTCCGGTGGCCCCGCGAGCGTCGCCGATGCCGGGGCGCCGCTGTCCGATCCTGCGATATTCGACCTCGGCCTGCCGGTTCTGGGCATCTGCTACGGCCAGCAACTCCTGGTGGCTCAGCTCGGCGGCATCGTGCAGGGCAGTGACCACCGGGAGTTCGGACGCGCCTATGTCGATGTGACCGCCGATTGCGCGCTGTTCCATGGCGTGTGGGCAGCCGGCGCGCGTGAGCAGGTCTGGATGAGCCACGGCGACCGGGTGACGGCGCTACCTCCCGGCTTCAAGGTGGTTGCCAGCAGCGAAGGCGCTCCGTTCGCGGTGATCGCCGACGAGGCGCGCCGCATCTACGGCACGCAGTTCCATGTGGAGGTGGTGCACACGCCGCACGGCGCGGCGCTCCTCCGGCGCTTCGCCCTCGGCGTTTGCGGCTGCACCGGCGACTGGACGATGGCCGCGTTCCGCACCCAGGCGATCGCCCGCATACGCGAGCAGGTAGGCGACGGGCGGGTGATCTGCGGCCTATCCGGCGGCGTGGACAGTTCGGTGGCGGCGATGTTGCTGCATGAGGCGATCGGTGACCGGCTGACCTGCATCTTCGTCGATCATGGCCTGCTGCGCGCCGGCGAGGCGGAGCAGGTGGTCGCGACGTTCCGCGACCGCTTCCACGTGCCCCTGGTGCACCGCGACGCGAGCGCGCTTTTCGTGGGCGCGCTGGCGGGCGTGACGGACCCGGAGACCAAGCGCAAGACGATCGGCCGGCTGTTCATCGAGGTGTTCGAGGAGGAGGCGGCCCACGCCGGCGGCGCGGACTTCCTGGCGCAGGGCACGCTGTACCCTGACGTGATCGAAAGCGTATCGGTGACTGGCGGGCCGTCGGTGACGATCAAGAGCCACCACAACGTCGGTGGCCTTCCCGAGCGCATGCGCATGAAGCTGGTGGAACCGCTGCGCGAGTTGTTCAAGGACGAGGTGCGCGTGCTCGGGCGCGAACTGGGGTTGTCGGACGCGATCGTCGGCCGCCACCCGTTCCCCGGGCCAGGCCTGGCGATACGCATACCCGGCGAGGTTACGGCCGAGAAGCTGGACATACTGCGCCGGGCCGACACCATCTATCTGGAAGAGATACGCGCGGCCGGGCTGTACGACGCGATCTGGCAGGCCTTCGCCGTTCTGCTGCCGGTGCGCAGCGTGGGGGTGATGGGCGATTACCGCACGTATGACCAGGTGTGCGGGTTGCGCGCGGTGACCAGCACGGACGGAATGACGGCGGATGTGTATCCGTTCGACATGGGATTTCTCACGCGCGTCGCCGGGCGGATCGTGGGCGAAGTGCGCGGAATAAACCGTGTGGTGTTCGATGTGACCAGCAAGCCGCCTGGAACCATCGAGTGGGAGTAAAGACAGTAAGCAAGGCCTTCTTTTCTGAAGAAAAGAAGCAAAAGACTTTTGCTCCGCTGTCGCGCACCTGTCCTGTGAGTCCGCGACAGCGGAGAAAAAGCTTTTTGGTTCTTCTCGAAAAAGAACGGCTTGCTTTCTTTGCTCTGTGCCGGCCAAGCGCGACTTGAAATCGTCCGCCTATTGGTGGCGCATCGGC
>CAXTVW010000036.1:0-27506 GCA_964247675.1 uncultured Acetobacteraceae bacterium | reverse complement strand
CGATCGCTTCACAGAGGCGGCTGTGAGCCAAACGCGGCGCAGGTTGGGTCAGTCCGCCGGCATGTCTGGTTCGTCCGACACAACCTGAAACAAGCGCACGAGCACGTCGGCGCGGGTCCAATCACAGAAGCGCTTAACCAAGCTCCACTTGCCGAACATCGGCGGCAGATCACGCCCAGATTACCGGTGCGGGCAATCCACAGCACCGTCTCCAGGAAAAAGAGGCCGTCACCGCCCGTGCACCTGAAGTCGAACGGCTTGCCCAGGCAAACAGGCGCCATCTTTGCCCACTGCGCGCCCGTCTGGAAAGCAATCGCATGCCAATCTACTTTCGAAGGCCGACTGACAAAAGCTACTGAACCGCGGGCGTCAGCCGCTGCGGGTGTTGCTCTCGAGATATTGTAGCAGGCGTCCGAACTTTCGGTTAGGCGCTGAGGATGAGCGATCCAAATTAATCGGCTAAGACAAGAGTCTCCAAGTCACTTGCTCTCCATGGTGCGCACTGGTATGGGAGAAAGTGAAGGCGTTCGGCCCCGGCCTTGAAACAGCCGGTTCGGCAAAGGACGCGCCTGTCCGCAGTAAGTGGAGACATACTGGATGAACTCGATCTCTCGTGCGGCACAAACGGCACAGCCCGCTGATACGAGCCTCAAGCCGGTCGCCTGGGACGTCGACGCGTTGATCCGGCGTATCGATGATCTGCGCCCATGGCTGCGCGGCATGCAGGCGCAGGCTGAGCGCGAGCGCCGCGTACCCCAGGACACGGTCGAGCGCCTGGACGCAGCGGGCGCTTATTGCGTCGCCACACCTCCACGGTTGGGTGGAGCGGATCTGACAGCCAGGGATGCGTTCCGGGTTTACGAAGCGCTCGGTCGTGGTTGCGGGGCCACGTCCTGGACGCTGTGGGCGTCCTCCGGCGGCAACACGTGGAGCGCGGCCTTTCCCGACCAGGTGATCAAGCCGATCTATGAGGCGCCTTGGGTCGGCAATCGCACCTGTGCGGTGGGCGGCAGCACGCGCCGCCTGTCCGGGACGGCGAGGCGCGTGGAAGGGGGCTGGATGGTGAAGGGGGCGTGGCCGTTCGCTACCGGCAGTGTGCATGCGTCGCACGCGTTTCTGGCCGTCTATCTCGACGATCAGGACGACAGCAACGTCGGCATGGTTCTGCTGCCCAGGCAAGCTTACATGCTGCGCGACGATTGGGACACCATAGGCCTGGCCGCGACGGGAAGCGGCACGATCGTCGTTGCCGAGGAGCTCTTCGTTCCGGACGAGCGGTTCAGCACGCCCCAAATCTTGTCGGAGCGGCTTGCTGATCTCAAAAGGGCTGGCCTGGGGCTGCGGACGGGTGGGATCGCGCGGTCCGTCATGGTCGGCACCGGCAACGCGGTCGGCATGGCGGCGCATGCGCTTGAAGTCTTCCTGGACGGTATAGGCAAAAAGCCGATCGCGTATTCGTCATATGCACATCAGCGCGACGCACCGGTGACCCACCTCAACGTCGGCGCCGTTCAAATGCAGATCAAATCGGCGCGGTGCGTAGCCTTGGCGGCGCTCGACGACCTCGACCACCTGCACGACACGGGTGACGACGCGACGCCGGCGGAGATGGTCCGCTATCATGCGGACGCCGCGTTCGTCTGGGATAATTGTGCGACGGCGGCGGAGACACTGTTCCGCACCTCGGGCGCTTCGGGTATTGCCAAGACCCAGCCGCTCCAGCTTATTGCGCGGAACTGCCGCGCGGGCAGCATGCACGCTGCACATAACATCCAGACCTGCCTAGAAAATTATGGGCGCCAATTGTGCGGTATTGGTATTGGGACACATTCAGGGAACGTCCTTGAACGCTCCTCAAAGCCTGTGTCTCGTAGCTAGCGTATGATCCTAATGGCCGCGTCACGGGCGAGCGGTATTGTATATGACTGGCCCGTATGCCGGAGGCTTGGACCAAGCCTGTCGCGTTTGGAGGAAGCAAAGGACGAAAGGTCTTCTTTAAAAAGAAGAGCTAAAAACTTGATCCCTCGCGCGTGGCGTCGTCTGGCTGCTTCAAGCCATAGCGGGCCGCGGTGAGTGCGATCGTTGAGACTTTGATCGATCTCCAAGCAAATCCGGCGTTAAAAGCCGTGGCGGCTTTGCGTTGATGATTGCCTCGCGAGTCATGGGAGTTACGTCCACGTTCAGACGACTCCAAAACCGCTGTGGTCAGATCGCTTCCTGCAGGCCGGCATAACCGGAGAGCTTGCGAAGCACCGGGTCCGTGCCCTCGCGCCGCGCCGATGCGTCCGGATGGTCGTCGAACCAGCCCTCGAGCGGATATTTGTACATCCAATCGACCGACAGCTCTCTGCGCGCAATCAGCCATTTGCCATCACGGCACTCGAACCTGTCGATGTAGCGTGCCCAAAGCTTGACGAAACTACCAGTCCAGTGATGGCTCTCCGAGCCTTGATGGTCGGCATGCAGGTATGTTTCAACATGAGCCACATTCGGGCCGTCAAACTCGATCAGGCTATTTCCCAGGAAATGCTGTGTGCGCACAAACCGTGGCATTTCCTTGCTCAGGAATTCCACGAAGCCGTCCGCGGTACCGACGTGCAGGCTCTTGGGGAACTGGATCCAGGCATCGGAATGGAAGGCCCCTCGCACGAGATCCATGTCGACGCGATCAAGGCCTCGGCAGTAGCGTAGCAGCACGTCGTGGATCTCCATACGTGCGCTCAGCTCCTCCAGCGTCATCATGCCTCCCAAAGTAAAACCATTTCGAGTCTTTAGGTCACTTGCTGTCTTTGGTCAAGCAGGCTTGTCGTCCTGGCTGACATCTGCCAGGAGGTTGCACCTGAACGGAGGCCGAGATGATCCTTGTAACGGCTGCTCACGGCAATCAAGGCAAGTGGCTGGTTCCAAAACTTGTCCGGGCCGGTCATCCTGTTCGCGCCTGCGTGCGGACCGAGGCCTCGGCTCAGCAGCTTCGCCAGCAAGGTGTTGCGGAGGTGATGGTCGGTGACCTCGCGGACCGCACGTTCCTCGCGCAAGCAATAACTGGCGTGCAGAGTATATACCACGTTGCGCCGACGCTGCACCCTGCCGAGAGGAGCATCGGGTTTGCCGCCATAGATTTGGCACGGGAGGCTGCCGTGCAGCATTTCGTGTTCAGTTCCGTCTTGCACGCCATAACGACCGACCTGATTCAGCATGAGATCAAACGCGACATCGAGGAGCATCTGCTGTCTTCCGGATTGCGTTTCACGATCCTGCAACCGGCGAACTACATGCTGCCGTTTCGGTTGCGGCCGGTATTTGAGGAAGGGGTATTCCGTCTGACGTGGTCGCTTGAGCGTCGGCAATCGATGGTGGACCTGGACGATGTGAGCGATGTGGCCGCTCTGGTGCTGCGCCAGCCGGAGTCGCATGCGGCGGCAACCTACGAGTTGGCGGGCCCTGGCCACTTCACCGCTTTCGACATCGGGCGCGTGCTCGCGCGCGTGCTGGGGCGCGACATCCGGGTTGAGCAGATGGATACGGAGAAGTTCGTTCGCGCAAGGTTCGGCGGGAGCGACCCTGAAACGCGCACGTATCAGGCAACCGCCGCGCGTGCCATTTCGGCGCGCTACAGCAGTCATGACTTCCTGGGCAACTCCAACGTGCTGACCTGGCTTCTCGGCCGCACACCAACCGGCTTCGAGGCGTTTGCGCAACGCGAATACGCGGCATTTCTGAACGCGAGCCAACGACCGGCGACAGGCGGCTTCTCATAGCTTTGCAGCACAGCATTCATTCTGGGTATGGCGAACCTAGTGCTCTTTTAGATCATGGACCTGCTGTCAGCTTTGTCACGGTCAGACCCGAGGGTTGCCTCCTGGCGCTCAGGGATGATCGGGAGCTGGACATAGCACGGATGCTCCGGCCCGGTGTAGATCGTGTAACTGGCGCCGTCGTGAATGGCAGGGTCGTAGGCATGCCGGGCGCCGTGATCGAACCCGTCGAACGGCTGAACATCCAGCCGCACCCGCCATCCCTTACGGATAAGCGCTGTCGTCGGGATGATCTCGATTTCCACTTGCACGATTTCACCGGCTGACAGAGGTGCGTAATCGGCGACGCGGTGCGTGTGCTTGACTGTGTACTCGGTCGAGCGCGCAGCGTCGATCTTGCGATGCGAGACCTTCAACCACCCTTTGGCAAGCGGGAAGTTCTTCGTTGACATGCCAATGGTCACCGGGCCGGCGTAATCAACTTCTCTGTCCTGCTCGTCCACGATGCGCAAGCTCACGAACACGTCCATGTCGTGGCAGGTTGACGAGACCCAGAGCACGGCCTTGCCGTATCCCGCCAGTACCATGTCCGACACTGCAGGCTCGCTGATGAAAGAAACACCAGTCTCCCAGGCAAGCAATGCCGATGGCGGCTTGACGGGCAACAGGGCCGAGGAGGGACCTGTACGGCTCTCGATCGGGATTTCTGCGGAAAAGCTCACGCTGCGTGCTGGAACCTGGTCTCGCACTGAGAGGCGAAGGAAGTCCTTGCGCCACTGATCGGCCTGCCAATCCGATAGCGAGGCGTCGAGGTGATATCGAACGTAGTTGGTCCTGGCGACCGGCCACGCGTCCTCCTCCAGCACGAACGAACACCCGCCACCCGTGCGTATTTCGAGCCGGACCGGCGGCCTGGACATTATGCCGTTGGGAACGCCCTTCAGCCAATGATCGAAGAACGCCCTATGGTCTTCCACCATCGCGGCGGAATAGGATTTGGTGAACCAGTCTTCCCAAAAGTCGATCTTCTTGTGTGCCGTCTTGGTGGCGAGATACGCTTCGCTGCTCCCGAGCTGATGGAAATGTGCCGGGTGCGTCGTGCAGGCGACCACCCATAGGGGAACGCTGACCGCGCTCATGTCCGGGCTCATGAAAACCTCAGACTGCGGGCCGAAGATGGCAGCCGGGTTGGAATCCTTGAACGGCGCCGCCTTCATGATCGCCATGAAATCGACCGGCTCGGGGACGCCGCATGCGGCCGGGAGCGCGGCCGCCCTGAACCAGAACGGAAAGAATTCTTCGTTCAGGATGCCGCCCGTATAGGCGACTTCCTCGTAGAGATCGACGTCGGTTCCGATAGCAATCATCGCCTTCAGATGCGATGGCTGCAGGCTGGCAGCCGCGTGTTGGGTCATCGCGTAATACGACATGCCCCAGAGACCGACATTGCCGTTAGACCATGGCTGCTCACCTGCCCATTCGATCGCGTCGCGGAAAGCCTCCGCGGTGGCAATGCCCCAGGGCGCGAGCCGGCCCGGGCTGCGGCCTGTGCCAGGTCCATCAACCCGCACCACCGCGTAACCATGCGGAACCCAATCCGCCGTGTTCACCGTCTCATGGTTCTCGTAGATCAGGCCGCCGGGGTTGCCACCAAAATACGTCTCCTCCTCGCGCTCGTGGGCTTCGAAATCGTCTTCATCACAAACGGAGTAATGATGGAAGGCACGGCCGTAAAGGCCGCAATTCATCAGGACGGGGAATTCGCCGTCTCGATCCGGCCGGAAAACGTCAGCATACACGTAGGAGCCGTTCGTGAGCATGATCTTGACATCACGAAACCGCCTGATGCCGAGTATGTTGCGGCGAACCTCGTTGCGGGCGGTCGCCGCGGAACATAGTCGACGCGGCACCCGATCCGAAAAGGCGCCACATCGACCAAGTTCCTCAAGAAGCGCGGTGACGTCGGGGTCCCGCTCAAAGTCGCTGATGCGATGCTCGACACGCGCGGCGAAAGACACGTCGCCACGGAAGTCGATCTGGCGCCGCCCCACGATGTCGTGCACCTCGGGCGTGATATCGACGCCGCCGCTGAGGTCACCGTCGCGGTCAAGGCTACACAGAAAGCGGGCGATGTTGGTCAGTCCCGGGTCGTGCAGTTTATTGATGTTGCCGTCCACACGGCTCACGATTTGCGCCAGGTTGATCCTCGGTGCGCCAGGCACGGAACCTAGCGCCATTTCGCCTACCAGAAACACCACGCGTTCGCCGGGACGGTAATGAAACCGTCCCTTGACGTCGGTAAGCCCGGAACGTGTGGGCGAACGATATCTCAGACCCGCAACCGGCCCCGCGACAATTCCCGTTTGAAGCATGACATCACCCTTCAGATCGCTCTTAATTCAAAGCGTGGGATGCGCCCGACCTGTCATCATCTACACAGCCGGCTCTCTTCGTTACCGCTCGGCCTTGCGCCCCATCGACGACATTGCTTCGAATCGATAGTGAGAGCAAGTGACCAAGAGACTCCGAAATCGTGGCCGGTCTGGTCGGCACCTACCGGCTCACGTTCTAATGCCGAGGCGTTCACCGCAGGCCGGGAGCTAGGGGGGGAGTCCTAGCTTTTCTACCTTAAGCGGAGCCGTTCTAGCGTCATCTCCTGGACTGGCGCACCATGTCCGAGACAACGGAAACCAGCTTCGGGCTGCCCAGAGACAGGGAGCGCAACGTGTCATCCTGCTCGAAACGCGCCCGTTGCGCTTCGAAGTAACGGTCCATCGCCGCACGAGCCTTTTTTGGCTCGCCGGACCGAAGCCCGGCAAGAATGGCGACGCGATGGGCCTGGAATTGCAGAGCCCTCGCGCGCCAGAAACGGACACCACGGCCGGTCAGCGAGTTGACCTGCACTTCGTGCAACAACGCCAGGAGAAACGCTTCCAGCGAGTGCAATATCGGATTGTGCGACGCTGCCGACACGGCCTGTTGGAAATCGATGATGCAGGCGATCACTTGCTCGACATCCCTCATCTCGTCCGGTTGTTCAAAGCGGGCGCCTGCCGCGTCGATCGCGCTCAAATCCTCCGCTGTCGCTTTCAATGCGGCGGCTTCGATGGAATGGCGGCCCAACATCTGTCTGACGTCAAGCACCTCCAGGACGCTTACGTTTTCCAATTGCAGGAGCGTCTGGAGGGCCGAGGCCAAAGCATGATTTCCCTGGCTCCGCACGAACGTTCCATTCCCGTGGAAAACTTCCACAAGCCCGATCGTTTCAAGGGACCGGATGGCTTCCCGCACCGTCGGCTGGCTGACCTCGAACCGTTCGGATAATTCCTTTTCGCTCGGCAGGCGCGCGCCATGCGGCAGGCGGCGTGTTACGATATCCAGACGCAGCGTTTCGATGATCTCGTCGACGACCTTGACGCGCCGCTTACGCGGCCTGCCCGGCTCCGGCGCCAGCTCGTGTGTCGGTTTCCTCATGCCGCTGCTCAATCACCGTGGAAGTGGTCACCACGAGGCTGACCGAGGATGGGTTGCGATAGTAGCGGCCGTCCGAGGTATTGGAAAGGTTTCCCGGCCGCCGGGCCGGCGAGCCGATGGTGCTTGCGATCCAAGGCACCCGGTCGAGGGGCTGACCGTATTCGGTGGTGCCCTTCGAGACTGCCCTGCGTCCGGCAGACCGTAACGAGATTGACGCCCCTCTCATAATGAGATAGCTCTCACTTATAGACGAATGCATCCAGACGCGTCGATGTTGGACCGACTCCGCCTGCCACGACCGGCCTTGCCGTCACTATCGACTGCCTAACCGCTGATGCTCAAGCCAGAACTCGGATCAACCGAGACTGGAAACGATGGGGGAAGCTATGACAAGGAAATGCAAGCCGAGCAGTCGTTCGGGTTTCGCCGAAGGCTTGCGGCCGAGGAAAGCCGGCCGCCTGATCGTAGCCACCACCTTTGCCGGTTTGCCGGTCCTGGCTGCACACGCGCAGACCCCCACTGCACAGCAGGGTGCGCCAGCAACAACCGCTACCGCCACCGGTGCGACGGTTCGGGCCTCGAAGCAGAGTGCCGGAAACGGGCAACTTGAGCAGATTGTCGTCACCGCGCAACGGCGGAGCGAGAAGCTCGAGAAGACGCCGGTGGCGGTGACGGCGCTCACCTCTGCAACACTGAAAAAGCAGGCTATCACGACAGAGACCGACCTTCAGAGTGCCACGTCCGGGCTGCTGGTCAGGCAGGGCACCAGTTCGAACCAATTGAACTATGCAGTCCGCGGACAATCCATTGACGTGTTCAGCAACTCGCAGCCAGGCGTGCTGCCGTATTTCGATGAGGTGCAGGACGACAATCATTCCTCATCAGCCTTCTACGACTTGCAGTCGATACAGGTCCTGAAAGGTCCGCAAGGCACCCTGTTCGGACGCAACGACACGGGCGGCGCCGTCCTGATCACAAGCGCCAAACCGACGAATGACTATAGCGGGTTCATCACCACGCGCGCCGGCGATTACGGCTACACGGAAACCTTGGGTGCCCTGAACATCCCGCTGGTCAACGACAAGGTCCTGCTCAGGATTGCCGGCGACTACGATCACCGCGACGGCTACGTGCACGACGTCTATTCGAATACAACCCCGGGAACCGTCTTGCATGAAGCCGGGCGGATAACCCTGGAGGTCAAGCCGACAGACTGGCTGCAGAACACGACCGTGGTGGATTACATCCATTCTGGTGGAACGGACACGCCATCCGAAATCTACAACGTCTACGCGCCGGGCAGTAAAAACAACGGCATTCCGCTCGCTGATACAGCCTCGCTCTTCTACAGCCCTTTCCTGAACAAGCTGTTCGGCTTTCCGGAAGCCTACGACCTCTATCTCCAAGCCAATCCGAAAGCCGACCCGCTGGGCATAGGCGACTCGGTCCTCCAGCAGAAACTGCATGGCACAAATTGGGTGAATGCACCGGGAAGCTATCTGCACCGGTCGGACAGCACCATCGTCTCCAACGTCACGACCGTCGATCTTGGCGACGGGACGACGCTGAAGAACATCTTTGGTTTCAATCGTTCCAGCACCGTCGATTACACGGACGCCGGGGGAGCGCCTTACCAGCTCGAACTGACGTTGCAGGAAGGCCTCAACTCGGACAGCACGGATTTCTCCGACGAGGTGCAGATACTTGGCAAGACGCTGAATGACCAGCTCACCTACGTGGCCGGCTTCTACTTCCTCACCACAAACAATTATGGCGGCGTCGGCCTGAGCGTGCTCGGTGTGGAACCGTTTGTTCCCATCACCAACACGCTCTATTTCTACAACCTGCCGAACACGTCCTACGCGGGTTATGCCCAGGGTACGTATGACCTGAGCCGGCTTACGGGCGTGGAAGGCCTGGGCTTCACCGCTGGCCTCCGCTACACAGACCAGGAGTACAGCGAAACCGAGTTGCCCGGTTCCGCGGTGTACGGATTGCCTGGGTTGTCCAACCACCTGTCGCAATCAAACACCAAGCTCAGCTGGCAGTTCGGCGTGCAGGAGCAGTTGAACCCGGATCTGCTCCTTTATGTCGTCTCCAGGCACAGCTTCAGGAGCGGCGGCTTCAATCCCACCGTGCCGCCGATCGCCGGAAATGCCGATACCGGCGGCCCTGGCTTTGAACCTGAAACCACGACCGACGTCGAACTCGGCGCAAAATACGAGGGACGGGTCGCCTCTGTGCCGTTCCGCCTCAATGGCGACCTCTTCAACCAGTGGGTCAGCAACGCGCAGCGCATCGAATACATCCTGGATCCGACGACCAAATCCGTGACCGGCCTCACGGTCAATGTGCCGCAAGCGGAGATATCCGGCGTCGAGGCAACCGGGGAAGTCCGGCCGGCGGATTGGCTCGATCTAGGACTGAGCGTCACCTACACCGACGCGCGCTATACGAACGGCCTGACGCGGGTGTTCGGCGAGCCTACGGATTTCGGCCCGTATGCCGACACGCCAAGATGGTCCGGGTCCACGTTCGCCGAACTCTCGGCAGATATGCCGCAGAACTATGGACGCGCATCCTTCCGAACGGACGTCTTCGCACAATCCAAGTTCTATTACAGCAACCTCAACGATACCGTCTCGCCGGGCACGGCCATAGCGGGTTACGGTCTGGTCAATTTCCGGGTGGCTTTGGACGGCATCAAAGGCACTGGGTTTTCACTTGCCGGCTATGTAAGGAACGCGTTCGATCACTCCTACTACACAGGCGGCATCCCGTCCGGACCTGCGTTGGGCTTCAACAGCGTCCAGCCCGGTCTGCCGCGCATGTTCTTCTTCGAAGGAACCTACCGGTTCTAAAAGAGCCAAGCTTGTCGCGCCTGACGCCGGCGGTAGAGCGAACCATGTCTCTACCGCTGCCATGGTGTTCCTGGACGCTACTCAGCCGCCTTCTGACGTCCTGGCGGCCGGCAGCTACCGTCCGCTCGTAGCCTGTCGCGCGATCTCGCCGAACAGTGCGGCGAAACCGTCTCGCGCGTACGCCATCGTCGTCACATCCTCAAAACGCCCATCCACAATTTTCTTGCCCACTTCGCCAATGACGAGTTCGGGCGTGCTGACCGGTCGTGCCAACGCCGAGACCAGCGACTCGCGTATCTGATACTGCGCCCGAACGCCGCCCGTGAACGCGAGCGACGAGGTGACGATGAGAAATGGCTTATTGCGCAACGGCGAGCGGTTGTGCGGACGCGAGGCCCAATCGAAGGCGTTTTTCAGAACGCCCGGGATGCCGTGATTGTACTCCGGTGACGCGATCACCAACCCGTCGGCCGCTTCCACCTGACTCCGAAACCGCGTCACCGCCGAAGGCAGTGTTCCGGCATAAAAATCCTCGTTGAAATGCGGGAGCTCTCCGATGTCCGCGTAAGTGAACTCGGCTTGCGACGCGACCGATTCAGCCAGACTCTTCAGCACCGCCAAGGAAAACGCGCCGGCACGAAGGCTGCCGGAAATGGCAAGAAGCTGGTGGCGTGACCGCGTTGGACCAGCTGCCTCGACTGCGTCGTTCACCGTCCGGCTCCGGCCCGCGGCTGGACTACGTTTGTCAATGTCCCGATCCGCTCGATCTCGACTTCGATCCGGTCGCCCGCACGAAGGAAGACGGGCGGCTTGCGCGCGTATCCAACTCCGGCGGGTGTGCCCGTCGCGATAACGTCGCCTGGCTCCAGCGTCATCGCCTCCGATAGGGTAGCGACCAGCACCGCGGTGCCGAAGATCATGTCGTCCGTATTGCCGTCCTGCATGACCTGGCCGTTTAGGCGAGAGACGATGCGCAGTCCCGATGCTCCTGCAGGAAGCTCGTCCGGTGTGACCAGCTCCGGTCCGAAACCGCCGGTACGGTCGAAATTCTTGCCCATCGTCCACTGGCTGGATTTGCGCTGGTAGTCGCGGACGGAGCCGTCATTGAAACAGGCATAGCCGGCGACGTAGTCCAAAGCATCAGCACCGACGTTGGTGGCCGTTCTGCCGATGACGATAGCCAGTTCGGCCTCGTAGTCGAACTTGTCTGAACACGTGGGGAGGATCATCTCGGCCTGCGGACCGACAAGCGAAGTCGCGCCGCGCAGGAACACTGCCGGGTAATCGGGGATCGGGTTGCCGCCCTCCACGGCGTGTGCGCGATAGTTCAGCCCGATGCAGATCACCTTGCCAGGCCGGGGCACCGGCGCAAGCAGCGTCACCTCGGATGCCGCGAAGCTCTCTCCGGCGGGATAGCCATTTGTGTTCACAGCCAGATCGACCGCTGACGTCGCGCCAGGATGAACATGCACCCGGTCGCCCACCCGCGTGCCGTACTGCACGCTGCCGTTCCGCGAAAAGGTCACGATGCGCATATCTTATACTCCGGTCTAAGTCAGCGCCGATGTCGGACGGATCTACGTCCACCTGTCAAAGCAGCGACGGTTCTTTGCTCGCAGTCGATACGCCCATGTCAGCAAAGGCGATCGTGTCGTTCCACCACGTGTCGGGCGGAACGGTCCAGCCGCCCACCTTGAAGGCGGGCGCCTCCCACTTCATCGGCTCGTCCTCTATGTCCACCGTGTGATAGTGACTCGGGAACAATTCAATCCGGTGACCGTCTGGATCGCGCAAATACAGGAAGCGGGCGAGGCCGGGGCTGAAATGCCGGGCGGGTCCGAACTCCACCTGCCGCTCGTTGTCGCCAGCCACGAGCAGATCGCAAACATGCATCAGATGATGCGTCTCCGGCACCTGGAGGGCACAGTGGTGAAAGCGCGGCCCCTCGCGTTTGGCGAAAACGATGTCGTGCGGATTGCCTTTGCGTTGCAGGAAGATCATCTCCAGGCTTTCGCCTTTCATGACGTATTCGGAGAGCCGGAAGCCCATCGTGTTGTAGAAATCCAGGCACTCACGCACGTTCAGCGTCACAACCTGGAAATGATCGAGCCGCAGGACACACGCTCCGCGATAGCGGTCCACATGTGCGAACAGCCGCTCGCGCGTCTGCATCGTCGCGCAGAATTCCAGCGGCGTACCGGCCGGATCGGTGGTGCGCAGGGTGCGTCCCTGGAACGCGACCTCGGCCCAGGCGGTGGGGAAGCCCGCAGCGGCGAAATGCGCCTGAAGCAGGTCGAGATCATCCTCGGTCAGCACACGCAAGCCCACATGCTCCACGGCCGGTTCGCCGCGTTTGAGCACCAGGCTGTGGTGGCAGGCTTCCTCCAGACCGCGCAGCCACAACGTGGCGGGGTCCTCATCGCTGACCACCATACCGAGCATGTCGCAGTAGAAAGCCCGGCTCGCAGCAAGGTCGCGCACGCGGAAGACCAGGTGGCTGGCACGCGTGATCAGGAAAGGTGGTTTGTAGACCGGTTCAGGAAGCTGCATGGGTATGACCTTGAGAAATCGCGGCGGCTACGACGGGTGCGCCGGCGAACGTGTCGACAAATGTGCGGCGCAGTTCGGCTTTCTGGACCTTTCCCATCGCGTTGCGGGGCAGCTCATCAACGATGACGATCGTCTTGGGGCGTTTGAATGCGGCGAGCATCGGCGCCAGCGCGGCGGACAGCGTCTTCGGCTCAAGATGCGCACCTGGCATACGCGCCACCACGGCCAGCACGGCTTCGCCGAAATCAGGATGCGGAACACCGATCACCGCGCTCTCCAGCACGCCATCGAACGCATCGATCGCCAGCTCGATCTCTTTCGGATAGACGTTGTATCCGCCTGAGATAACCAGGTCTTTTGCCCGCCCGACGATGCGGATGAAGTGATCCGCGTCTTCTGTCGCGATGTCGCCGGTGATGAAGTAGCCGTCCGCAGTGTGGTCCTGGGCGGTCTTCTCCGGGTTGCGCCAATATCCGGCAAACAGGTTCGGCCCGCTTATCTCCAGCATCCCGGGCTCTCCCGTTGCCGCCGGCTTGCCGCCCTCGGCGATGACGCGCACGGAGATACCGGCGAGCGCCGGCCCGACGCTTCCGGCAATGCGCGGTCCGTCATACGGGTTCGAGGTCACCATCAACGCTTCGGTCATGCCGTAGCGCTCCAGGATCGTGTGACCGGTGCGTTGCCGGAATGCCTCAAACGTCGTGTCGAGCAGCGGTGCGGAACCGCTGATGAAAAGCCTGATACCGGCACAAAGCGCCCGGTCGAACGCCGGTTCGGCCAGCAGGCGCGTGTAGAAGGTCGGCACGCCCATGAACACCGTGGCCCGCGGCAGGTCACGCAGCACGGCCGGCAAGTCGAAGCGCTGGTGGAACAGGACCGGCGAGGCGCGCAACAACGCGCAATGCAGCGCCACGAACAATCCGTGCGCGTGGAAGATCGGCAATGCGTGCAGCAGCACATCGTCGTCGCGCCAGCGCCAGGCTGCGCCCAGGACCTGCACGTTGGACGACAGATTGCCATGGGTGAGGACCGCTCCCTTCGACCGTCCGGTCGTGCCCGACGTGTACAGGATGGCGGCGGCGTCGCCGCCTGAGAGAACGGCGGTAGCCAGACGCTCTTGCGTTGCCGCCCATGGCGCGGATGCGAGATCATCGGCAATCAGTACCCGCGTGCCATCAAACGCGGCAGACTCCCCCGCCAGGCCGGGGCTGGCGACAAGCAGCGCCGGCTCGGCATCAGCGAGGAAATACGCGATTTCGCTTTCCTGATAGGCCGTGTTGAGCGGTATGAACACGGCGCCGGCGCGGAGGCACGCGAGATAGAGGATGACCGCGGCGGGTGACTTCTGGACCTGGACAAGCATCCGGCCGCCAGGCTTCACGCCAACGGATTTGAGCCACGCGGCAGCTTTGGCAGTCTCAGCCAGCATGGCTGCATAGCTCAGCAACGTTGCATCGCCGACGATAAGAAAAGGGCGCTCCGGGCGTGCGAGAGAAGCGGCCTCGAACACGGCAAAGACGTTTCCGTTCGCCGCGCCGCCGTCGTCGTATTTCGTCATGTCCTGCACTCCGCCTAGAACTGGATCGTCAGACGGCTCGCCTGGATCGGCGTCACGACGTCCCGCACGAAAGCCTTGTGCTGCGGATGTGCCTGATAGGCATCCCAGGCCGCCCTGTCGGTAAAATGCGCCACGAGCGCGTAATCACCGCTGCCCTCCCGGAAATGCAGGTCGGCGCCATGGGTGATTGTGGCGATCCCGCTCAAATCGCCTGCCAGCCGGTCGAGTGCCTGCCGAAGCTGCTCCACCTGTTCGTGAGTCACTCCGGCGATCCAGGAAAAGATTACGACGTGCGTTACCATGTTCCCCCCGTGGCGATGTTCTTGCCTGACAACCGCTCAATCCCGCTTGACGGCCGCTTGGCGCGGCAGCCACAATCCGGCCGTGTTGCCGGCTTAAAATGAGAGTTATCTCATTATCAGAGTTACGGCAATCTTGCCGGTGCGGCTTCGCTCAGCTAAGGCTGGCGCATGAAGAAACGGTCGCTTGACCTGCCTGGCCAGGACGGCAAGCGAGGCCGAACCCGTGGGCGGCTGACCGATGCGGCCATCCGCCTGATGTCAGAACGCGGCATCAACGCCACTTCGGTCAGCGAAATCGCGGCGGCGGCCGAGCTCGCGAACGGAACGTTCTACCTGTATTTCCGCGACAAGGCCGAAATCGTGGCCGCGGTCTGCCAAGCGGTCACGTTGGCAATGCATAATGAGATGAGCAGTGCACGGCTGTTGTTGGAAGACGGCGCGGCCCGCGTGGCCTTCGGCACGCAACAATTCATCGAGATTGCCGCGGCCGAGCCTGTCTGGGGCCGGTTGCTGGTAGCCGCATTCCACGAGTTCGAAGCCATCAAGGAGGACGTCTCGCGCTACATGCGCCTGGACGTGGCACTCGGGATCGAGCAGGGCCGCTTTAAGGAACCGTTCGACGAGTTCGTGATCGACGCCCACTTGGCCATCCTGCGTGCCGGCGTCAGCGCAAGGCTCGCCGGCGCAGGTGCGGACGTGTCGGCCCGCGCGGCGGAATACCAGCTTCGCATACTCGGACTGAGCGTCGCCGAAAGCCGGCGCATATGCCGCGCGAACGAGCGGAAAGCTGCTGCCCTGGAAGGCTGAAACACCACGGCCCGGCGGCGCTAGCGGAAACGCGGCTTCCGTTTGGACAGGAACGCGTCCAATCCCTCTTTGAAATCGCGTCCTTGCGTGCAATTCACGAACCAGGCGAGGCTTTCCTTGGTCTCCTCCGGGGTGCCCGCGTGGCCGACAAGGCGAAGCATCTGCTTGGTCTGGCGCAAAGTCGATGGCGACCCGCGCAGGAGCTTGTCCGCCAGTTCCTGCAAACCTACTTCGAAGCCGTCCGACGGCAGCAGCAGGTCCACAAGCCCGATGCCGAGGGCCTGTTCCGCACTGATCGGCTCACCAAAATAGATCATCTTCTTGCTTTGGCCCGCGCCGATCGCCGCAACCAGGCGATGCAGATCGCTTAGGAGATAGGTGGCCCCGAGCTTGGCGGGCGTGATCGCGAATGTCGCATTGTCAGCCGCAATCCGCAGATCTCCCGCCAGACTCAAGGCAACTGATGCGCCATAGCAGAAGCCCTCGATCGCCATCAGCACAGGTTTGCAAGCCGCTTCGACAGCCGCCGTCGCATTGGCCATCGCGCGCGCATAGGCCTCGGCCCTGGCAGGGTCTCCCGAGAGACCCTGCAGTTCGGCGATATCGTTCCCCGCGCCGAATTGGCCGTGGGAACCCTGCACGATGATCACGCCGATCTCCGCCGCACGCTCGGCGGCCGCGATCAGGCCCGGCAGGGCCGCCCAGGTCGTCGAGTGCAAGGCGTTGCGCTTCCTCTCGCGATCGATAACGATCCTCGCGATCGGACCAGTCACAATCAGTGAAAGACCGTCGGCTGACACATCAAGGGATGCCATTCTCGTCGCTCCTGGCGTGACCATCTTCTGCGTTGACGCTCGTTGCGGAAAGCGCATCCGATCAGGACCCGTTTAACTGGCCTTGCAACCAACCGTAGTGTCCCGTGTGGCGGCGTTGAAATAAACAGTCGCTAAGGCATACGCAAATTGCCGTTCCAGCAATGCCCCGACATCCGCCCGCCGCGTTTCGGGCTCGCTCCAGCCGCACGCCTGGCGCACGCATGCGCGGCCGGACCAACTAAGGTCGGGCGGTGCAGGCCGTCAAGACCGTGGCGTTCTCTGCCGCCATATTGACGACCCTCTCATTTCGCTCTACTCGTGCTGTGGCAAGGTCCAAGCCGGAATCTTGCTTTCCGGGCGGATGACACCTGTCGCCAAACCGGATCGCGAACAGGACACGCTGATCTCCAGCGTGCCCGACCACTAGGGCTGCAACAGCGCTGCATAAAAGCGGCCAATAGGCGGTAAGCCAGCCAAGCCGGAAGGAACGCACATGCCTGACGACCAGCCAGTCTTCGTCCCTGCATTCGCTTACGACGAGGCCAGCGAAGAGGGGTATTTCAGCCGCTTCGAGCCGGGCACGCGCATCTTGCCCGCGGGCTTTCAGGTGAAGCCGATTTTTCGTCCGCTTCCCGTGGACATCGTGCTGGAAAAGGATGTGGCAGTCTCCCTGCGCGACGGCGTCACGATCTATGTGGACGTGTTGCGCCCAGCCGGAACCGAGAAAGTTCCTGTCATCGTGGCATGGAGTCCCTACGGCAAGAGCCGCGGCAACGCCCCGCGATACGTCAATCTGTTCGGGTTGCTGGGCATGGAAACCAGCACGCTGTCGGGCCTGATGAAGTTCGAAGGTCCGGACCCTGCCTTCTGGTGCGCGCACGGCTACGCCGTCTGCAACCCGGACCCGCGCGGCTCCTTCAATTCAGAAGGCGACATACGCGTCTGGAGCCGCCAGGAGGGCCAGGATTACTACGACCTCATCGAGTGGCTTGGCGTGCAGGACTGGTGCAATGGCAAGGTCGGCACGACCGGAAATTCCTACCTTGCGATTTCGCAATGGTTTGCCGCGGCCGAACAGCCACCGCATTTGGCGGCCATCGCGCCATGGGAGGGCATGAGCGACATCTACCGCGACCTGATGGCGCGCGGCGGCATTCCCGACCATCCGTTTCCGCGCCAGCTCTCGACGAGCTTCGTCGGCAAGAACCGCCGCGAGGACCTGGTCGCCGAGGCAGAGCAGCACCCGTTGATGGACAGCTTCTGGGAAACCAAGATCCCGGCTTTCGAAAAGATCACCGTGCCCGCCTATATCGTGGCGAGCTATTCCAACATGATTCACACGCCCGGCACGTTCCGCGGCTGGCGCAGGATCGCCTCGGCTGAGAAGTGGTTACGCATCCATAACACGATGGAGTGGCCGGACTACTACGAGGAAGCCTATCTCGACGACCACCGCCGCTTTTTCGACCATTATCTGAAGGGAGTCGACAACGGCTGGCAGGAGACTCCGCGCGTGCGCTATGCGGTGCTCGACCTGACGGGCAACGACCAGATCAACCAGCCTGCCGGTGCATTCCCGCCTGAGGACGCGCGCGAGACCAGATATTACCTCGATGCCGAAGCCAACACGCTCAACGCGGACGCTCCTGCCGCAGAGGCCAAGGCGAGTTACGACGCAGGATCCGAAGCCGGCCGCCTGGCGTTCACACTCCGGTTCGATCGACGCACGGCGTTCGTCGGCTACCCCAAACTATGCCTTTGGGCCGAGGCGGACGGTTCGGATGACATGGACATTTTCGTGTTCCTGCAAAAGCTGGATGCGGGCGGCGAACAGCTCGAGCAGTTCAACATACCCAATCACGGGCCGAAGATGCAGGCGCTGACGCAGAACGGCGCCGCGATCCTGAAATACAAAGGATCCAACGGCCGGTTGCGCGTCTCCTTGCGGCGCCTCGATCCGGCGGCCTCGACGGACACCATACCCGCCCACAGCTTCGACCGGATCGAGAAGCTGGCGCCGGGCGAGATCGTCCGGGTGGACATCGACATGTTCCCGATCGGCTTGGCGCTGAACCCCGGCGAGCAGCTGCGGCTTGTCATCAGCGGACACCACCTGTTGGGCGGCGTCATGCCGGGTGTCGATAACGTGCCGTCGGACAATCACGGCCGGCATGTGGTGCATACCGGCGGACGTTATGCGTCCTACCTTCAACTGCACCAAAAGGCCTCGTAGCCGCGCGGTGCACTGTCACCTGTCCGAGCGCCGCCCTTCGAGCGTTCGTACGGGTTTCCAGCCTATGCCGATGGTTTCGGCAATATCACGATCATTGCCGCAGGCGTGCCGCTTTCGTTGAGAACTGCACGCGCCTCGCCGGCCGGAATGAATATGCTGTCGTTCGGCCGCAGCACGTGACGCGCGCCGTCCGCCTGCTCGATCGTGATCGCGCCCTGGGTGACCACGTAGATTTTGCCGGCCGGTCCGGCCTCCATGGGGACCACCGCCCCGGGTCGAAGCAACGAATGGCCGACCATGACAAAATCTGCGCTGCTCGCCTCGCCGCCCTGCAGCCTGCGCGCGGCAACGTCGTCGTGGTTCGGCGCGGTATAGGCCGGCGCGTCTTCAAACCTGACGATGTCCATCATCACTCCGCTGCCAGGCCCGGGCCGCTGCACCCGTGACTCACCTGGTGAGCTACAATCTCAGGCAACACGCCGTCAACCAGCCGCAGATTCCAAAAGAGCTCCCGGGATTGCAATGCCAAAATTGACCTGCCCGCCTCACTGAGATACCTCTCAGAAGCGGGAAACTCCGACAACGGATCAGAACGGAATGCGAGAGGAAACTGCCGATCGTTCGGCTGCGCTCGTCGTCGGCGCCGGCCCGGTCGGGCTGATGACCGCGATCCTGCTTGCAAGGCACGGACTGCGTTCAACGATCATCGAACGTTTCAAGACCCGGCATGGCGCGCCGAAAGCGCATGCGCTGAACCCGCGCACGCTGGAGATATGCCGCGCCACAGGCTTCGACATGGAGACGCTCAGCCGCGGCGCCACGCCGGCCGAGGATGGCGGCTGGGTCCGCTTCGTCACCACGCTCGCCGGCGAAGAAATCGGCGTCATGCCTTACGAGCGGCAGGACGAGCAGGTGCGGGAAGTGACGCCCACGCCGCTCATCAACCTGGCGCAGCCTTTCTTCGAGGATTTCCTCCTGGCGGAGGTGGCCCGCTCGCCGCTGATCGAGCTGCGGCGCGGCCTGAACTGGGTCGGCTGCAAGCAGGACGGCGAAACTGTAACGTCGCTGATCGAGGATGCGGAGACGCAGGAGCGGACCCGGATAGCGACGCGCTACGTGATAGGGGCTGACGGGGCAGGCAGTGCCGTGCGGCGCGCCATCGGCGCCGGGATGGTCGGCGACAGCGCATCGCAGGCGTTCATCACCATCCATTTCGCAGCCAATCTGCGTGAAATCGTGGCCGACCGGCCGGGCATCCTGTACTGGATCATGCAGCCGCCACACACCGGCGTGCTGATCGCCTACGACATCGAGCGACGCTGGTGCATGCTCTACCCGCACGACCCAGCGGTGACGCCGCGGGAAAGCTTCACGCCTGAAATCTGCACGCAGATCGTGCGCCACGCGATCGGCGGCGGCGCGCACGACATCGAAATCAAGCACGTGCTGCCCTGGGCGCTGATGTCCCAGGTGGCGGACCGCTACCGCGCCGGCCGCGTGTTCCTGGTGGGCGATGCGGCGCACCGCTTTCCGCCGACCGGCGGCCTCGGCCTGAACACGGGATTGCAGGACGCGCACAATCTTGCCTGGAAGATGGCCGCTGTGGAGCAGGGGCGTGCCTCCGACGCGCTGCTCGACAGTTATCACACCGAGCGGCACGGCGTGGCGCTAACCAACTCGGCGCAGAGCTACAAGAATGCCCAGCGCATACTCCACCTGCAGATGGCGCTTAAATCCGGCGACGCGACCGATTCCGGCGCGCTGCTCAAACGGCTTCGCGACCCCTCCGCGCAGGCTGACATCCAGAAGCAGGTAGCCAACCAGCGTGAGCATTTCGACAGCCTCGCCCTGCAACTCGGCTTCGTCTATGGCCCGAACGCGCAGGATATCGAGGACGTTTCCGATTTCAGGCCGGCTCTCGTCAGCGGCGGCCGCATGCCCCATGCCTGGCTGGAACGCGACGGCGTGATCGTTCCGCTTCTGGACCTGCTGGATGACAGGCGTTTCACGCTGCTGATCGGCAAGGGCCGGGCGAGCGAACTGGAGGACGCCGATCTTTCGCTTCGGGCGTCCGTGAAGATCGTCGCGCAGGGGGTGGATTTCGAGGATCAGCAAGGTGCGCTGCGGCGGTTTGCTGACCTGGCGGGCGGCGTGGCCATCCTCGTGCGCCCGGATGGTCACGTGGCCGCCATCATTCCGCCAGCGCAAGCCGGTTCGCTCTCGGTCCAGATACGGTCGCTGCTGGCGGAGGCGCTGTTCAAGACCGAGGCTGCCAGCCTGGCCAGCGCCGGTCGCGAATGATCCTTGCCGTTCAGCATCGTAAGCCGGCACGGCGGCTTTCGGTGTTGTGCCATGCCCGGCGATCCGATTGACACTCCGGACGAAACTGAGGTAGCTCTCAATTCAGCAAGACGTTCGGCAATCTGCGTGTTGCCACGAAAAAACAAAAATCCTTGCCTGGAAAAATGTCGGTTCTCGGGCGGGGAACGGGTGAGGAGCACAAGCAATGGTCGAGCACGACAAGGCAGCCATCATCGAGCTGATGAATCTTTACGCGTTCGCGCTGGACACCGCGCAATGGGATCTGTTCGACCGCATTTTTGCCGAGGACATCCTGGCGGATTTCGGTCCGGCCAGCGCCGTCTGGCGTGACCTCGCCAGCTTCAAACGCGCATTCGGCGAGTTCCACGCGACCCTGGATAACTACCAGCACACGATGATGGGCCATTTGATGCATGTGAATGGCGACACGGCGCATGCTTTCGCCTATGGCAATTGGTTGCTGGTTCGCGAGGCCGCGAAAGGTGGTTCCTCCTGGCTGGGAACGGGCTGGTATGACGACGAACTCGTGCGTACCGCGGCGGGCTGGCGGATCAAGCGGCGCGTATGCCGCCTGCTGTCCTGGACAGGCAACCCGGCCGTGCCGGAACCCAACCGCGACCAGAGCCCGGACATGAAGACGAACACGCTGCGCCAGTTCGGCCAGGCAGGAAATCTGGAGTTCCTCAAGGCTATCACCGCAAAGTAGCCTTGCCCGCCGATGTGCCATGACGGTGGCCGCCGGCCTGGCTAAACGCCAAGTCACCAAGTCTCTTGACATCATCGGCGCTGTGGCTAGGCTGCGGCGCTAAGGGCTGGAAAGTAAACAAGCGGCGCAGAGCCGGGCTGGTCCCGCATGCGGCACCCGCGGCACGCGTCCACATGCGAGACACACGATGACAGCAACGCCGCCCGAAACCGATGCTCCTCTCTCCGGCGTGTTTGCCGGGCCGATAAGCGGACTCAGATACAGCACGTCCACCCTTTCGGGTTTTACGGGTGAGCAGGGCGAATTCTCCTACCGGCCTGGCGAGGCGATCACCTTTTTCCTGGGCAGAATCGCGCTCGGCACCGTCATGGGTGCGCCGCGCGTAAACCTGGCGCAGCTGGCCACCCGCGTTGCCGGCAACGTGGCCAAGCTGTCGGACCCTCTGCTCACCAACATGGCGCGCCTTCTCCACACCCTGGATCAGGATGGCCTGCCCGAGAACGGTGTACAGATCGCAGCGGAAATCCACGCTGTCGTCGGCGCCACAATCATCAACTTCAACCAGGCCGAGATCGACCCGGAACTCGTCGATGTTCTGACCGCACAGCGGGGGAATTTTGAGAAAGATCCCAACGTGGTCGGGCTGCTGGAAAGACTGAACGCTACGCCGGGCATCTTCTCCACGGCAGCGCCCCGCACGCTTGTCCGCGCTGCGGCCGCACGCAACGAGGTGCGGCGCAACATACTGGGCATCGTCAAGCGTACCGATGTGAAGATACCGCTGCGTGACGGCTCTTACGTCTATGCCGATGTTTTCCTGCCCGCGGCGCCGGGCAAATACCCCGTCATCATGAACATGGGCGCCTACGGCAAGAGCTTCTACCACGAATGCATCTGCAGCGAAGACGACGCGCACAAGAAGGAGGAGCTGGAAGACAGGTATTTTGCCGGCAACCCTGACGGCCTGCCCTACGAAGTCCATGAAACGGTCAACACGGTGGACTGGGTCCCGCATGGCTATGCCGTGGTCCGCATCGACGGCCGCGGGGTGTGCAGGAGCCCCGGGCTGCAGGCGCCTTTCAGCTACCAGGAGTCGGAAGACTTCTACGATGCCATCGAATGGGGCGGAACGCAGCCCTGGTCGAACGGCAATGTCGGCCTCTGGGGCATGTCGTACTACGCCATGGTCCAGCACAATGCCGCCTGCCTGCAGCCCCCGCATCTCAAGGGCATGGTCGCGATCGGCACGGATTCTGATTCCTACAACGAGTATATCTACACCGGCGGCCTGATGGCGGAAGGCTGGTGGAACTGGTGGTGGAACGGTTTCGCCGGACGAAATTCCTGCGGCGCACGGCGCACGACGGATTGGTGGCATCTCATGATGTCCAACCCGTTCAACGATCCCGACATCTACGGTCCGCGCGGCAAAGCGATCATCAGTCCAGACGTGGAAAAAGCCACGGCGCCGATGTGGATCATCGGCTCGCTCTCCACCGGCGTGATCCACCAGATCGGCAGCGTGGAGACGTTCGTACGCTCGACCGGGGTGAAGGACAAGAAGCTCGATCTGATCGAAGACTGGTTCTTCTACAGCTACACCGAGGAATGCGTCGCCGAGCACATGCGGTTCTTCGATTGCTGGCTCAAGGGCGAAGACAACGGGATCATGGATGATCCGCGCATCCGGGTCGACATGCGTACGGGAAACGGCGGCTATTACCGGCGCTACGAAGACGCTTTCCCGGTCGCGGGCACGCAGTATCAGCGGATGTATCTGGACGCGACGCCGTCCTACTGGCAGGGGGACGGGCTGCGCCGCGACTTCCTGCGGCTTGCGCCCACACCGCCATCCGCAGAGAACAGCGCGCGCTACTCGGCTTCGGTGGACCCGGGCAAGCAGGTGCTGCTGCCGTTGGGCTGGGTCGGCGGCACGCCGCGCTGGTCCACCGGCGTATCCTTCGTCTCCGAACCCCTGCCGCAGAGCATCCTGCTCGCCGGCTACATGAAGCTCGTCCTCTGGGTCTCGTCCACCAGCACCGACATGGACGTCCATGTCGTGCTGCGCGTCTATGACGAGCACGACCGCGAAATCAACTACGCCAGGATGAACCTCAATGAACCCGGCGTGCCCTTCCCGGTCGGCTACGGGCTGCTGAAAGTCTCGCACAGGAAAATCGACACGCAGCGCACGACGGATTTCTGGCCGGTCCACACCCACACGCAAGCCGATTACGCGCCGCTGTCCGGCAACGAGATCGTGGCGGTCGAGATCGGCCTCATGCCAAGCACCGCGCTGATCAAGAAAGGTCACCGCCTGCGGTTGGACGTCCAGCCCTTCCCCGGACCAGGCGTTACCGGCCGTACCTACGACGAGAGCTACCATACCGGCGCAGAGAACGTGATCTACACGGGCCCCGATCACGCCTGCTACGTCCAGCTGCCGATCATCCCCGAAAAGCCCAGCGCCTAGACGAAACCCCGCGCCGAGCAGGCTTTCTAGCCTCCCCACGGTATCAACCCGGTTTGGAGTGACTGACATGGACCAGAACGTCATAGAACTGCCGCAAGGATTGGACCGGGTGCTCGCGAACGTCCGCGCCATCGGGCCGAAGCTGCGCGAGCGCGCCGTCACGGCCGAACGCGACTGCAGGATTTCCCGCGAGACTGTGGACGATCTGGATGCCGCCGGCGTCTACAGGATCGGCACGCCCGCGGAGTATGGCGGCCTGGAGCTGACGGTCGCCGAGCAGCTTGAGGTCATCACCGAGGTCTCGCGCTGGGATGGCTCGTGCGGCTGGTCGAGCTGGGTCGGCGCCACGATCAACTGGCTGGCCGTCCGCTCGGGACGGCGCGTGGTGGAAGAGGTCTACGGGCCTGCCTGGACCGGGCCGCGCGTGGCCGGTTCCAGCCACTTTCCCGCCACGCGAGGCCGCGCGGTTCGGGCCGAAGGCGGATGGCTGATCTCGGGCGGCCCCTGGACGTTCGGCAGCAACGCTTTGTGGTCCGCCTGGACCAATCTCGGCTGCATGGCGAATGTGGGGGAGAAGACCTTCCTGCTGAGCGTCCAGGTGCCGTTCAAGGATCTGGGTTTCCTGGATGACTGGCGCGTCATCGGCATGAAAGGGTCAGGCAGCAACTCCGTCGTCCTCGCAGCCGGCGAGCTGTTCGTCCCCGATCACCGCTGCATCCCGTTCAGCGAAATCATCGCCAACACACATGACCACGGCCTGAAGGGATCGATCTGGCAGGCGCCCACGCTCGGCTGGGCGTTCAGCCTGATGGGCGGCTTGTCGATCGGCATTGCACAGGGTGCGCTGGCGCGTTTCCTCGAACGCTCGGCCGGACGCCCCATACGCGGCACCACCTACAAGGACCAGCTTGCGGCACCGATGACGCATCTGCTGCTTTCGGAGGTGCACGCAAAAATCCGCTCTTCAGCGCTCCTGGCGCGTGCCAATGCCGAGCAGACCGACCGCTACGGCGTCATCGCCGCCGCTGGCGGGATCATCGACTCGCGCGAGTTGCAGGAATTCAACGGACGCGTGCTTGTGGAGACTGCCTACGTGGCGAAATGGTGCGCGGAAGCCATCGAGATCCTGCAGCGCAACTCCGGATCGACCGCGATCATGGAGGCCGAGCCCATCCAGCGCGCGTGGCGTGACGCGCGCGTCGTCACCCTGCATGGCGCGCTGAACCTGGAGGCGCTTTCCGAAAATTACGGACGCCTGATGGCGGGCCTGGATCCGCATGCATTCGGCGGCATCGCGGCAATCGACCGGCTCGCGCCGAGTTCGTTGAGCGGCGTTCATTGACGGGCGCCCGGTGGCCACGGCGCTGAATTTCGCGTTCGAAACCCGGCATGCCTGAACGGCCAAGCCTCGAAAATTGGACGGCGCTCGCCGCCTCGGAAACGAAACATCGTGATCTGACCTGGCACACGCCGGAGCAGATCGCGGTCAAGCCGCTCTACACGGCGGCGGATGTCTCCGGTGCCGATGCCGGCCTGCCCGGCTTCGCCCCGTTCACCCGCGGCGTGCGCGCTTCCATGTATGCCGGCCGCCCCTGGACGATCCGGCAATACGCGGGTTTTTCCACCGCCGAAGAGTCCAACGCTTTCTACCGCCGCAACCTGGCTGCCGGCCAGAAAGGCCTCTCCGTCGCGTTCGATCTCGCCACGCATCGCGGTTACGACAGCGACCATCCGCGCGTGGTCGGCGACGTTGGCAAGGCCGGCGTCGCCATCGACACGGTCGAGGACATGAAGATCCTGTTCGACGGCATTCCGCTGGACAAGATGTCGGTCAGCATGACGATGAACGGCGCGGTTATCCCGATCCTCGCCTTCTTCATCGTCGCCGGCGAGGAGCAGGGCGTGGCTCAGGCCCAGCTCGACGGCACCATCCAGAACGACATCCTCAAAGAGTTCATGGTCCGCAACACCTACATCTACCCGCCGGCGCCGAGCATGCGGATCGTGTCGGACATCATCGCCTACACTTCCGCCAACATGCCGAAATTCAATTCGATCTCGATCTCCGGCTACCACATGCAGGAAGCCGGTGCCACAGCCCTCCAGGAACTCGCCTTCACCATTGCCGACGGCAAGGCCTACGTGGAAGCCGCCATGGCGGCGGGTCTCGACATCGACGCCTTTGCCGGACGGCTCTCGTTCTTCTTCGCCATCGGCATGAACTTCTTCATGGAGGTCGCCAAACTGCGCGCCGCGCGCAAGCTGTGGCACGGCATCATGACAGGGCTGGGCGCCAGGGATGAGCGCTCGAAGATGCTGCGCACGCATTGCCAGACGAGCGGTGTCAGCCTGACCGAGCAGGATCCCACCAACAACGTCATTCGCACCACGGTCGAGGCGATGGCGGCGGTGCTGGGCGGAACGCAAAGCCTCCACACGAATGCGCTCGATGAAGCGATCGCGCTGCCTACCGAATTCTCCGCCCGGATCGCGCGCAACACGCAACTTGTCCTTCAGGAAGAGACGGGCATCACCAAGGTCGTCGATCCGCTCGGCGGCAGCTACTATGTGGAAGCGCTGACGCAGGACCTGCACGATCGCGCTCTGGAGATCATCGCCCGCGTGACTGCCGAAGGGGGAATGGCCAACGCAGTCGCCGCAGGCTGGCCCAAGGCGATGATCGAGCAGGCATCCGCGGCCCGTGCAGCGCGCATCGACCGGCGCGAGGACGTGATCGTCGGCGTCAACAAATACGCGCTCGCCGAGCAGGACGAGATCGCCACGCTCGAGATCGACAACCACGCGGTCCGCGCCGGCCAGGTAGCCCGCATAGGACGCGTGAAAGCGGCGCGGGACGCGGCAAAGGCCGAAGCGGCGTTGCAGGCGCTCCGCGACGGTGCAACAGGCGGTGGAAACCTTCTTGCGCTCGCCGTCGAATGCGCCCGGACGCGGGCCACGCTGGGTGAAATCAGCCTGGCGCTCGAAGACGTCTTCGGCCGTTTCGGGACGAAGCCCTCACCGGTCTCCGGCGTGTATGGCGGCGCGTTCGGCGCCGATGCGCGCTGGGCATCCTTGGCGGACGGCGTCACCGCCATTGCCCGCCGCACCGGCCGTGCGCCACGCATGCTGGTCGCCAAGATGGGCCAGGACGGGCATGACCGGGGGGCCAACCTGGTGTCCTCCGCCTTCGGCGATCTTGGTTTCGAGATCATCCCCGGACCGCTTTTCCAGACGCCCGCCGAAGCGGCCGCATTGGCGCTTCAGAAGGACGTCGACATCATCGGCGCGTCCAGCCTCGCCGCCGGACACATGACGCACATACCCGAGTTGCTCGAACAACTCCGCGCGGCGAACCGGCCGGACATCAAGGTCATCGCCGGCGGCGTCATCCCTGCGAAAGATCACGCCTTCCTGCGCCGTGCCGGCGTGAGGGCGATCTTCGGCCCAGGCACGAACCTCATCGATGCAGCGGCAGAAGTGCTGCGCCTGTTGGGCCACAATCTCCCGCCAGGCCCCACCAGCAACGCTGGTGGACATATAGACGTTTAGTGACAACTCTCCTGTCCGAGTCGGCTGCTGAATTAGGCACGCGCAACATTGTCCAAACGGCGTCTCGCTAACGAGAACTATCGTCGCTCTGATACCAGTGG
>CAXTVW010000035.1:0-27564 GCA_964247675.1 uncultured Acetobacteraceae bacterium | reverse complement strand
GCGACAACGGCAGCGGCATGCACGTCCATCAATCCATCTGGAAGGACGGCAAGCCGGTCTTTGCCGGCAATGCGTACGCGGACCTCTCCGAGACGGCGCTGCACTACATCGGCGGCATCATCAAGCACGCCAAAGCGCTGAACGCCTTCACCAACCCCAGCACCAACAGCTACAAGCGGCTGATACCAGGCTTCGAAGCGCCGGTTCTGCTGGCCTACTCGGCGCGCAACCGTTCGGCCAGTTGCCGCATCCCGTATGCCACCAACCCGAAGGCCAAGCGCGTGGAAGTGCGCTTCCCCGATCCGACCGCTAATCCCTATCTGGCGTTCGCGGCGATGCTGATGGCCGGGCTGGACGGTATCCGCAACAAGATTCACCCCGGCGAGCCGATGGACAAGGATCTCTACGACCTGCCGCCGGAAGAGCTGAAAGACATCCCGACCGTCTGCGGATCACTGCGCGAGGCGCTGGGTGCGCTGGCGGCGGACCACGAGTTCCTGCTGGCAGGCGACGTGTTCAGCCGGGACCAGATCGAGAGCTACATCGAGCTGAAATGGGGAGAGGTCTACCGGTTCGAGCACACGCCACATCCTGTGGAGTTCGAGATGTATTACTCGGTGTAGAGCAAGACGGTCATCGTTAGAGGAAAGAAGCGCAAGACTTTCGCTTCCCGCATAGTAGCAGCGCGTGTTGGCCGGAGACACGCAATTGCTTCAAACGCCGGGAATAGAAGTTTTCGCTTCTTTTCAAAAAAGGACTGCTTGCTTCAATCTATCAGCCGGCAAGACTATCTTGGAATATCTGCCTGAGCGGCTGCAGGCACCGTGGCATCTATCAGCCGGATAGCCTCGGTCGTCTGTCCCGCTCCCAACGCTTGCAGCGCCTGGGAGATCTGGGTGACAACCGGGCTGACTGCTGGAACGCGCTCGTTGCCGCGCAGGACGGTGCGATCCAGCGCCCGCGTTTCAGCGCGCTCCAAAGCCTCCTGCGCCTGACCCGTGCGGCCCGCCTGCAGAGACGCTTTTGCGTCCAGCAGCAACGTCTGAAGGTCATCGCTCGCCGGCGGGGCCGGTAGGTTAGGCGCCAGTTCCGAATGCGTTGTCTGCGAATTGAGGTTTCCCGCGCTGTCGGACCTCGGCAACGACTGGCCGGTCCCGATGATGTTGCCCGGCCTCGCACCATCGGGCGAGGGTTGCGCCCATCCGGCGGCCGGCAGTGCGGCGAGCACCAGAGAAACGGCCGCTGCAGTCAGACCCGGCCAGCCGCGCCTCCCGTCAGGCAGGTTTCGTGTCTTCCGGCCCGGTGCTTCCGCCGATAGCAACGGGATCGCTCGCCGGAAAAGTGTCGTCAAGCGCGTCGTCACGCTCGACGTCTTCCTTTTCGCTTTCACGCTCGTCATCGTGCTTGGTCCCGCTCATGATCTTGCTCTCCTTATCCTGAGCGAACGCAGCAAGCGGCGCCACGGTTTGATCGCTGGAGTGGCCACCGCGCGGTCCGGCGTGAAGGCGTGGTATCTGGCCAGAAGCGGTCTCGCCGCCCAACTCCAGGCAGGGTTCTCTTCCCAAGGTGTTGCGAGTTTCAGCGCCTGCGCGATGTCGCCGCACGCCGCCAGGGCTTCGGCTTCCTGGATGTCGATTTCCGCCGGCTCTGGATGCGGCAAGGCCCGCGCCTGGCGCACGGCGCGCAATGCCGCCTCCGGCCGCCGGTGCGCGAGCAGCGCCGCAGACAAAGCAAGCCAGAACGCCGCACTGCGGCGGCGGGCCGTGCGCAGCGACCGCGCGAACGCGAGGGCGTCGAAGCTGCCGCCTATCATGTCCAGCAGCATGGGCGTGAACAGGTCGGCCTGCTGCAACACACGCATCTCCTGGTGCCGCGCCAGGCGGACAGGAATCTCTTTAAGAGAATGCCACTTGCGAATCGCTGCCGCGTGCAGCCGGTCGATGCCGGCGGGATCGTAGATCATCCAGCCCTGGGCGGGCGGCGTGACCTGGTCGATCCTGTCATGGCGGAACCCGCCGGAGGCCACGATGCTGGCGGCCTCCGCGGGCCAGCGTGTCTCATAGGGCGCACGCGCCGGATCGATGGAGAATTGTGGACAGACAGCAATCACCCGGCTCAGGCGAAGCACGTCGGCGAAATTGATGCTGGCATAGCCGCCCATGCTGCCGCCGTAGCCGACGAGTTCATGGTCTGGCAGAGCCGCACGAATCGTTGCGAGTGCCGGCATGATCTCGTCATGCTGGAACCAGTCGTTCTCCGCCGCGAGGATGCCAACCGCATTCATGCCCCTGTGCGCGAAAAACCGTTCGGCCGCGAATTCCGCGTCCAGGCTGGGCTGCGGCAGCCAGTACTCGAAACACACGACGGCGAACGGCTGATCGTTGCACTTCAGGAGCCGAACCGCATAGCGTTCGCCCCTGTGCAGAATGACGACACAAGGGGCTGCTGAGTCGGTCATGCGATCGGGATTTTCTCCACGCTATAGTGCGCTTCCAGATGGACCGTCACGCGGCACATACGGCAATCTAGGCCTTCGCTGACTTTAAGGAAGCAAGCAGTCCTTTTTTGAAAAAAAGGACCAAAAAACTTTTGCTTCCT
The DNA here is from genome assembly GCA_964247675.1 of uncultured Acetobacteraceae bacterium. Lineage (GTDB taxonomy): Bacteria > Pseudomonadota > Alphaproteobacteria > Acetobacterales > Acetobacteraceae > BOG-908. The sequence goes on along the minus strand of CAXTVW010000035.1, from coordinate 24,966 downwards.
CGCTATTGCAGCTAGCGGCTATCTCCTGAAGAGCACGTCACTTGCAAATGCGGGGGGAGAAAAGTTTTTTGCTTCTTTTTTCAAAAAAGAAGGCCTTTCTTCCTTAGAGGAGACGCGGCATCCGCCTATGTTGCTGCCCGGCAACACCCCCGTGTCGCACGCTTGACGCGATTAGTGTGCCCACCCTAACGTTCCGCATCAGTCAAGCCTGGCTGCGCCGCCGAAACGGGTCGGTCAGGCACCGCCAGACCGGCCGCAGAGCCGGCGGCATCCATAGGGGAACGAGGCGTGGTCAAGTCATCAATGTTGAAGTCCGGCAACGCGGCAATCCGCACACGCCGCGGTTTTCTGCTGGCCGGCGCTGCGGTGTTCGCAGTTGCAGCGTCAGGCAGCGCGCAGGCGTATGACGGCACCGTGGGCGGTTTCCAGATCAGCATCGACACCACGTTGTCCTCCAGCGTTGATGTGCGCGCCTCTCCGATCAACCAGAATTTCGTGGGCGTGGCCAATGGCGGCAAGTTCGTGCTCGCCAACAACGACAACGGCACGTTGAACTACAAGAACAATACTCCTGTGGCGGCTACGCAACGCATCACCACGGAAGTGCAGATCAAGCGCGAGGACTACGGCTTCTTCATCCGCGCCACCGGCTTCTACGACCCGATCACCGACAGCGAGAGCACGGACTTCCAGAAGCTGCCGCGCGCTACCGTGCGCGACGTGGGTGCGGACCTGCGCCTGCTCGACGCATACGCTTTCGCTCGCCCGATGATTTTTGGCCACTCTGTCGACGTGCGTGTCGGCGCACAGGCGCTGAACTGGGGTGAGAGCACGTTCATCGGCGGCGGCATCAACACGATCACCCCGGTGGATGTGACCGCGCTGCGCACGCCAGGTTCCGAGCTGCGCAACGCATTCCTGCCCATCCCGGTGGTGGATTTGAAAACGGAGGTGGTGCCTGACCTGACGGTGGAAGCCTACTGGCAGCCGGTCTGGACCCGCGACAAGCTGGAACCCGATGGATCGTTCTTTGGGACCAACGATACCATCCTGGACGGCGGCACGTGGGGCAACCTGCGCAACGACTTCCCGGACAACCAGAAGAGCATCTACGGCGTGAGCTTGCCCGCCGGCAACATCTTCGGTGCCTCGCTTTCGCGCAGCAGCGACCGCCACCCGACCGGGCTGGATGAGTTCGGTATCGCGTTGCGCAAGACGTTCACCAGCCTCGACGATACTGAGATCGGGCTGTATTTCGAGAATTATGACAGCCGGACTCCGTTCGGATCGAACCGCACGGGCGCCTATAACATATCCGGTCTGGGCGGCCTGCTTGCCGAACTGCCGCCGGAACTCGGCAAGTTGCTCTCCGGGCAGAAATTCTACGCGTCTAAGACCTACACCTCCACGGCCAGCTTCTTCGCCGATTATCCCAAGGACATCCACCTTGTCGGCCTGAGCTGGAACTTCACCGGGCCGGACGGCATCGCGATACAGGGCGAGGTTTCCAGTCGTATCAACCAGCCGATCCAGCTCAGCGCCTCCGACCTTGCGCTGGCGGTCAACCTCCCGGCCATCAAGCAGACGGCCGCCCTGTCACCGGCCGTGCAGCTGGCGCTCAACAACGCTTTGCACCATGACCCGGTGGTTGGCCTGGTGGGAGATCCGGAGGGCTTCAACTCGATCATCGACGGCTGGAAACGCTACCCGGTGATACAGGCGCAGACCACGCTCACCAAGCTGTTCCCCGCCATCCCGAGCCTCTACATCAACCAGATCGCGTTGATCGGAGAGATCGGCGGCGACTATGTGGTGAATTTCCCGCGCGAACGCGGCATATTCGACGCGGCCTACACCACGGACGTGAACTCCGCCTTCAACGAGACGGCGACCGTGGACGGCAACACGCTGATCTCCCACAGGGGACTGCCCAGCCAGTTTTCCGCCGCCTACACGATCGCCACGATCATCGACGTGCCCAACCTGCTGCCTTACGCGATCGACATGAAGCCGACGATCTCGATACAGCATGATTTCGTCGGCACCAGCCCGGTCGGCGTGAACACCTTCGTGCAGAACACCGCGGCGGCCAGCGTCGGCGTCACCTTCAACTACCTGCAGGCCTGGAGCCTGGGCGTGCAGTACACCAACCACTTTCCGGTTTTCGATGGCGGCAAGTTCGACGGCCTGCTGGACCGCGACTTCTATAGTGCGACGCTCTCCTACGAGTTCTGACCTGGCCGCCCGGCTTGTAAACCCGGCGACACGGAAATTTGAAGTGGGACAAGCGCAGGCCAGCGCGCTTTAACCGGACTACGCGAAGCAACCTGCCTCGGCGGCCTCCAGGCCGTCGCGGTTGGTTGCTTCGGGTGTTTCGGGTGGTGCCTGACCGCACGGCGGCGCTATTCCAATAAAGACGTGAGAGGTGAGTGTCCTTGGTCAATCCGTCCGCTCGTTGCCCGGCTTCCGGCCTACGCCGCCGCGGCCTGCTTGCCTGTGCCGTTCTCCTCGCGTTCGGCACCGTCCGGCCGGCGCTGGCAGCGGCGCCGCTGAGCACCAACGCGCCGCGCGCACCCACCGACCAGCCGATCTGGCGCCAGACCCATGGTGTGCTGCTCTCCGTGATGCGGGCAGGCGACAGGCTGGTCGCTTCCGGTGACCGGGGCACCATCCTGCTCTCGGACGACCAGGGTGCGAATTGGCGGTCTGTGGCGAGCGGCACTGACGAGTTGCTGACCTCGGGCGTGTTCATCAGTCCGACGGAAGGCTGGCTGGTCGGCCAGGACTCGACAATCCTGCACAGCTCCGATGCCGGGGTGCACTGGACCTCGCAGTCCTCCGCGCCCGGCACCGACCAGGCGCTGTTCTCCGTGGCCAGTCTCGCACCCGGCCACCTGGTTGCCACCGGTTCCTACGCATTGATGCTGGAGACCACGAACGCCAGCACCTGGACGCCGGTGAAGCTGCCCAATCTCGACGAGGACTACCACCTTAACTGTGTCATGGCGCATGGCGCGGACCTGGTGATCACCGGGGAGGCCGGCCACGCCTTTCTGCGTCACGGCACCACCTGGACGCCGATCCCGGTCCCCTATGACGGATCGCAGTTCGGCTGCCTTACCACGCATGACGGCACCATGTTCAGTTTCGGCCTGCGCGGCAGCCTGTTCGCCGCGGCGTCCGGCACCGTCGCGTGGAAGCGAATCGAGACAGGCGAGCAGCGGTCGATCTTTGGCGGCACGATCCTGGCCAACGGCTTCCTGGCACTTGTCGGCAGCAACGGGCTGATGATGCTGTTCGATCCGCAGACGGAAAAGTTGCGCACGTTGCCGCCGGTCACCGGTGCAACGCTCTCGGCCGTGGCGGAGACGCAAAGCGGCAAATGGGTGGTGGTGGGTGAGGACGGCGTGCACACGGTCGATCCCACGAGCACGCCCGCCTTGCACGCCGAGGTGACACAATGATCGGCTTCATCGAGCGCACGCTGTTTGGCAATCGCCGCAAGGTGCTTGCCCTGTTCGCCATCATCACGGTGGTGCTCGGCAGCTTCGCCATACATGTCCGGCCGGACGCCTCGTTCGATAAGCTGCTGCCTTCGCACAACCCGTACATCGACACCTATAAGAAGGTGGAGGCGCAGTTCGGCGGCGGCAACGTGCTGCTCATCTCGCTCGAGGCCAAGCACGGCGACATCTTCACGCCGCAGTATTTTGACACGCTGCGCCGGCTGACCGACGACGTCTTCTTCCTGCCTGGCGTGGACCGCACCCATGTCAGCAGCCTGTACACGCCTGACACGCGCTTCGCCGAAGTGGTTGAAGGCGGCTTCAACGGCGGCCCGGTGATCCCTGCGACGTTCAAGCCCGATGCCGCAGGTTTCGCCACCGTCAAATCCAACATCTACAAGGCGGGCCTGGTCGGACGCCTGGTGGCCAACAACTTCCGCAGCGCGGTGGTCAGCGCCAAGCTGAACGACATCGACCCGCAGACCGGCGCGCATCTCGACTACGGCAAGTTCGCCGATGAACTCGACAGCATCATACGCGCCAAATACAACACTGCCGACACCCAGGTGCATGTGCTTGGTTTCGCGCAGGCGGTGGGTGACATCGAACACGGCGCCCAGGTGATCGTGCTGTTCTTCGGCATCGCGCTCGCTGTCGCCGCGGTCCTGCTCTATATCGTCTCGCGTTCGATCTACCTGACGGCCGCCGCATTATCCTGCTCGCTGATCGCGGTGATGTGGCAGCTCGGGATAATCACTATCCTGCATATCGGTATCGACCCGATCTCGGTGCTGATACCATTCCTGATCCTGGCCATCGGCGTCAGCCACGGCGTGCAGATCGCACTCTCCAACGTCCGTCTTGTAGGCGAGGGGATGACGGCGCTGGACGCAGCCCGCGGCAGTTTCCACAACTTGCTCGAGCCGGGCGTGGTCGCACTCTGTCTTGCCGTGCTGACCTTCGTGACTGTGACCACTATTCCGGTACCAGCAATTCGCGAGTTGGCGCTGACCGCGGCCATCGGCATCGCCGTGCTGGCAATCACCAACCTGCTCGTGCTGCCGGTGATCGCCAGCTTCGCCAGCATCTCCATGGCGCGCGTGGAAGCCGCCCAGCGCGGGGCGGCCCGCTTCGAGGGGTTCTGGCGCCTGCTCGCCAGCCTGATCGCGCCGCGTTCGGCCATCGTCATCTGCGCCCTGACGGCCGGGGTGGCCGGCGGCGCGTTGTTCCTTGGCCAGCCGGTGGTGGGCGACCTGCACGTGGGCGTGCCGGAACTGCGTCCCGACAGCCGGAACAACAAGGACGCCGCCTTCTTCCAGGACAATTACTCGGTCGGCGTGGACGTGCTGGAGGTGTTTGCCGAAGGCCCCCCCAACTCCTGCCTCGACTACGATTCGATGCGGCGTATCGACAATCTTGACCATCGCCTGATCGGCGTACCCGGCGTGCGCAGCACGCTGTTCATGGGCCATCTGATGCGCCAGGTGAACGTGCTCTACAACGAAGGCAACCCGAAATTCGACTACCTGCCGCATGACGGCCGCGTGCTGGGTCGTGACAGTTCGGCGTTCGAACCGTCCATGGGCTTGTCGAACAACGATTGCTCGGCGATGCCGCTGATCATATTCCTGACCGACCACAAGGCGGGGACGATCGACCGCGTCATCAAGACGATCGAAGCCTTCACGAAGACGCCGTCTAAATCCAAGCTTCGGCTGGAGCTGGCGGCCGGCACGGCGGGTGTGATCGGGGCCACGAACATCGTCGTCGAGCAGGCGCAACTTCCCATGCTGGGCCTGGTCTATGGCATGATCGTCGTGATCTGCCTGGGTGTGTTCCGTTCGGTGCGCGCGGCGATCTGCATCGTGCTGCCGCTGGCTGCCGTGTCCATACTGGCCAACGCGGCAATGAGCGTGCTGGATATCGGGCTGAAATTGTCCACGTTGCCGGTAACCGCACTCGGCGTGGGCATCGGCGTGGATTATGGCATCTACAAGTTCAGCCGCCTGTCCTACTACATGCGCCGTGGCTACACGCTCAACGCCGCCTACATTCAGACGCTGCGCGAGACCGGCAGTGCGGTGATCTTCACCGGCCTGTCGCTGTCCATTGGCGTGGCTACCTGGGCGTTTTCGCCACTGCAATTCCAGGCCGACATGGGCATGCTGCTAACGTTCATGTTCTTTATGAACATGGCGGGCGCGATCGTGGTCTTGCCGGCGATCATCGGGGTGATGGATCTTATCGTGCCGCAGAAGCGGCCGGAGGATATCGCGGCGGCGCTGGAGCCGGAGCACGGAACGGAAGCGTAGCGGGAAGCAAGCAGTCTTTTTTGAAAAAAAGAAGCAAAAAACTTTTGTCTTTCCGCATTCGCGGCAACCGTATGTCCCAGGACATACCGAAGCCGCTCAGAGGCGGGGGGAGCAAAAGTTTTTTGGTTCTTTTTTTCAAAAAAGAACCGCTTTCTTCCTACCTATGCCCCATCTGGCGAAGCGCATCCGCAGTGAAATCGCGCGGTGTAAGCGACACGGCATTGAACGTAGGCGCCAATGCCTCCTGGTTGTGCAGCCCCTGCGCCAGGTAGCGGTGCTGGTAGAGATCGACGTATTCGTAGCCGTCCGCGCCGAGCACCGGCACCTCGCTCGCCTCGACAGGGAACGCCATGGCGGTGCGCCAGAGATTGCCGCGCCCGTCGTAGCGGTCTGAGACCAGTGCCTGCCAGCTGTCCTCGTCCAGGTACAGGGTGCGGCGCGTGTAGATATGACGGAACTCAGGCTTCAGCTTGGCTTCCACCACCCACACGCGGTGCAGTTCGAAGCGTATGTAATCCGGGTTGAGCGACTGCCGGCCGATCAGGTCTGTGTAGCGTATGGAGGGGTCCTGCAGCCGGTTGGTGTTGTAGGGCACATACATCTCGCGCCTGCCAACCAGCGTCCAGGAGAAGCGGTCCAGCGAGCCGTTGAACAGGTCGTAGTCATCGACTGTCTCGAGCCCGTCCGTGTCGGTCAGCGGCGTGTCGTAGTCGATCTCCGGCGCGCGGCGCACGCGGCGTTCACCGGGGTTGTAGCTCCACGCTTCACGTGCCTGGGCGTAAGGGTCCTCGTGGTTGACGACGAGGGTCAGCGCGCCGGCGTCACGCGGCGGGGAGAGCACTTCCTGGCGGAACAGGCTGTCCCACTGGCGGGTATTGCTGAAGCCTGCCGTGTTGTAGGGCAGCATGATGTCCTCGTGCCATTTCTGGATCGAGTAGTCGCCATTCGGGGTGGAGATCACGTTGGTGGCGTTGCGCAGGATCTGCGTCCCGCGCCAGCGCAGCAATTCGTTCCACATGGCTTCCGGACCGTTGTGAGGGATCGGGAAAGGCACGGAGAGCGCGGCTCCCTCCACGCCTTCGCCGTTGTGCACCAGGTGCGCGCGGCTCTCGTTGGCGACGGCATTGTCATAGATGTATTGCGGCGCCGCGGCGGTCCGGTGCGTCGGATAGACGTCCACGTGGTAGCCGGGGATGGTGCGAATCATCGCAGCGGTGCCCGCGGCGAGTTTGTCCGTATAATGGTCCACGTTCTGCGCGGTGATCTTGAAGAGCGGACGCTCGTCTGCGAACGGATCCGGGCGGGAATGGATAGGGGCGCTGCTCGGCTTGCCGACAAGCCCGCCTGTCCAGGCGGGAATGGTGCCGTCATCGTTGCCGGCGCGTATGGCACCCATCGGTGTCAGGCCTTCGCCAGCGCCGGTCGCCTGGGTTGCGGTGTCTGGCAGCTTAACCACGGCCATCGCCGCGATCGGCGTCAGAGCGTGCGATGGCGCGGGCGCCGGCGTTGCCGCTTCCGCCACCGAAGCCACCACCGGGTTGCTCTCCGGTGCGGCAGCCGCCGCTGTGTGGTGGCGGTGCTTGTGGTGCCGGTGAGCCGACGTCTGCGTGTCACCGGACGAAGCGTCCGCTTGCTCGGAGGCTTGGGCCCAGGCGGGAGCCGACGGAACCAGAACGATCCGGGTGGCTGCCAAAATAGTTGCAGCCAGCAACATGCGTTTCATTGAATACCTCACGAGTTCGTGAAGACAACCTTAACGCGTATCAACTTTTCGTGTCCATGCGTTTTTCTCAGACGCAAGGGTCAAGGGTGGACACCCTAGGTCCCTGTTGCTTAGATGCGCCAACGCGCGTGAAATCGCCGCTCTTCAAGGGATGGAACAAATGAAGCAGACACTGCTTGCCGCAACGATGCTTGCGGCCACGATGTTCGTGGCCGGAGGTGCGGCAGCTCCCGCTGCGGCGCAGACCGCCGCGGACCTCGGCCACTCGCTGACGCCGATGGGCGCCATCAAGGCCGGCAATGCGGACGGCACGATCCCGGCCTGGACCGGCGGCCTAACCACGGCCAGCCCCGGCTACGTGGCCGGCAGCTACCGCAAGGACCCGTTCGCCGGTGAGAAGCCAACCCTGGTGATCAACGCGCAGAACGTTGATCGCTACGCCAGCAAGATGGCCGAGGGCACGATCGCGATGGTGCGTACGCTGCCCGGCTACCATGTAGACGTCTATCCGACGCACCGCACCGGCGCCGCCCCACAGTTCATCTATGACAACGCCATCGCCAATGCCGGCCGGGCGCACCTCTCGGCCAATGGGCTGGATGTGGAAGACGCCAAGCTGTCCATCCCGTTCCCCATTCCGCATAACGGCAACGAGGCGATCTGGAACCACATCCTGCGCTGGCGCGGCCACCAGCTGCAGCGCACGGTGGCCAACGCCGTCACCACACCGTCCGGCGACTACTCGCTGACCCGGTGGCACGAGCAGATCATCTTCCCGTACAACACGCCCGACATGAACAATCCCGCCAAGTGGGACAGCATGTTCTGGCAGGAAGTGCTGGCACCACCGCGTATTGCCGGCCAGCTCACGCTGGTGATCAGCCACCAGGATCCGGCCGAGCAGCCGCGCGAGGCCTGGACCTACAACCCCGGCGAGCGCCGCGTCCGCCGCGCCCCCGAGATCAACTACGACACCCCGGTGCAGAACACCGACGGCCTCGAGACGGTCGACGATTACGACATGTACAACGGTGCGATCGACCGCTACAACTGGAAGCTGGTGGGCCGCAAGGAAGTCTACATTCCTTACAACACCTACAAGATCCAGCTTCCAGGCGTGAAATACACCGACATCATCAAGCCGCAGGCGGTGAACCCGGACCTGCTGCGCTTCGAGCTGCATCGCGTCTGGGTGGTGGAAGCGACGCTGAAGCCCGGCTTCCGCCACATCTACGCCCGCCGCACCTTCTATATCGACGAGGATAGCTGGCAGTGTGCCATCGCTGACCGTTACGACTCGCGCGGCCAGCTCTGGCGCACGGCGCTTGCCTTCGTGGAGACGGCACCAGAGGCGCCGCTCACCGGCGCGGACGGCTACGAGTTCCTCGATCTGCAGGCGCATCGTTATCTGGCGCAGGGGTTGCACAGCGAGGAAGGCTCGGCGCCTACCTACATGGGCAATTCGCTGACGCCTGATGACTACACGGCGGATGCGCTTCGGCGCGTTGGTCGCAGGTAAACAGCGAGGCCTTCTTTTCTGAAGAAAAGAAGCAAAAGACTTTTGCTCCCTGTCGGCGAACGCTGGAAAGTTTGCCGACAGGGAGTAAAGTTTTTCGGCTCTTCTGATCAGAAAATGACGGCTTGCTTGCTTCCTTCTGCAATCCCCCAGCTGATCGCCGCACAAGCGCGGAACATGTCTCCATACAGATGCGCCCGAGCATCGGCTGCGTTGCCGCGCCGCGAACGGTCATACACCCCCCAGCCGATCGACGCCGAGCGGAAGAGCGAAAACGCCAAATAGAACGGCCAGTCCTGCGCCGGAAATGCGCGGCCTACGCCGTCGCAGTAGCGCGTTACCAGCTCGGCCTCCGAGGGTATGCCCAGCGCAAGCAGGTCAGCGCCGCCCAGGCCTTTGAACGGGCCGCCACTCTGCGGCAAATGGTAGAACGAACAGAAATACGCCAAATCCGCCATCGGGTGGCCGATCGTGGCCAGCTCCCAGTCCAGGATTGCCAGCAGGCGCGGCCCGTCATGGGCGAACATCAAATTGCCCAGGCGGTAATCGCCGTGCGCGATCACCGCCGGCTCGTCGGGCGGCAGATGCGCCGGCAGCCAGGCGATCAGCGCTTCCATGTCCGCGTTCGGCTCGGGGTCGGATGCCAGGTATTGCTTGGTCCAGCGGCCGATCTGGCGGGAGATATACGCCTCGGGCTTGCCGAACGAGCCTAGCCCCGCCGACCGCCAGTCCACGCGGTGCAAGGCGGCCAACCCGTCCGCGGCGGCAAGCCAGTAGCCGGCCCGCTCGGCATGCGCGATGCTCTCCAGGCGCAGATCGGTCAGTACGCGGCCATCTATGTAGTCCATCACATAGAACGCCGTGCCGATCACGCCTGTGTCCTCGCACAGCAACCTGGCGTCTGGCACCGGAGCGTCCGTGGGCCCCAGCGCGCGCATGGCGGCGTACTCCCGCTCCACCGCGTGGGCGGAGGGCAGGATCGCGCCGGGCGGCTTCTTGCGCAGCACGTAACGGCGGCCGGACGCGTCCGTCATCAGGAAAGTGGGGTTGGACTGGCCGCCCTGGAACTGCAGCAGGGTGAGCGGCAGGGTGATCTCCGGCAGCGCGTCCGTCAGGTATGCGGCCAGACGGGCTTCATCGAAGCGGTGCTGCTCGCGCACCGCGATCATCTCGGTCATGTGTCGTTTCCGTTTGTTGAGGCAAGCAAGGCCTTCTTTTCTTGAAAAAAGAAGCAAGAAACTTCTGCTCCCTGTCGGTGACTGTTTCAGCAGCCGCTGACAGGGAGAAAAGTTTTTGGTCCTTTTCCAGAAAGGACTGCTTCCTTTCTATCCGGCATTCGCCCGAAGCGGTACCACGCCCGCTGCTGCCGAGGCATAGGGTGTGAACAACGCTTCCACTTGCGCATACCCCCAGCGCAGATGCTCGCGCGTGATCGTCTCTACGCCCTGGCGGGACTGCAGGTAATCGATCCAGTAGCTCGCCACGATCCAGGCGTTCACTACCAGGCCGTCCAGCTCCGAGGGTGCTGCGCTGAGCAGGCCCTGATCTGCCAGCCGGCCCAAGGTCCGGCGCACCTGGGTCTGGCCCCTGTCGGTTATCAGTTTCAGCCGCGGCCGCAGGTCGGGGGCCAGGCGGTAAATGCTGGCGGCATAGAACAGGCGCCACTCCCACATCGTGTTGAACCAGCCGGCCAGATAGATGCGGTAGGCCTGCGGGCGGCGGCCGAGATTGTCGCTGCCCGCACCCGTGCGGTCCAGCGCCGCCTCGAACTGCTCGAACAGCGCCGTGACGATCTGCTCCTTGCGGCGAAAATGGTAGTGCAGATTGCCTTCGCTTATGCCCACCGCGGTTGCGATCTCCGCCGTGGTCACCTCGGCCGGGCCGCGCTCGTTGAACAGGTCACGGCAGCAATCGAGGATGCGCTCACGCGTGGCTGGCTTAACTTCTGGCATTCTGCCTCCTGGGCGCGATCCCCCTGCAAGGCGGTGCGTTGCCAGAGGTCGCGTTGACGGCTTAGGGTGAACACCCAACAAACACGACTATGGCAAACAGGCAGGCAGGGGTCCAGATGGGCCGCCTAAGCCTTTAGCCTCATCAATCACCGCCGGGGCGCTCCAGCCCGCGGCCATTCTGGGAGAGACCGCCTAATGCGCGAAGCCGTCATCGTATCCACCGCACGCACCCCGATCGGACGCGCCTATCGCGGCGCCTTCAACGACACGCAAGGCGCAACCCTGGCCGGCCACGCAGTGGCGCAGGCGGTGGCGCGGGCGAAGGTGGAGCCTGGCGAGATTGAGGACGTGATCCTGGGCTGCGCGCTGCAGCAAGGCACCACAGGCGGCAACGTGGCGCGCCAGGCGGCCATACGTGCGGGCTTGGCGGTAAGCACCTCGGGCACCACGGTGGACAGGCAGTGCAGCAGCGGCTTGCAGGCCATCTCCATCGCCTCCCAGCGCGTGATGTTCGACGGGCTGCCGGTGGCCATCGGCGGCGGGCTGGACAGCATCAGCCTGGTGCAGAACGATCACATGAACCGTTTCCGCGCCGGCGACGACTGGCTTGTGGCACACAAGCCCGACATCTACATGGCGATGATCGACACCGCCGAGACGGTGGCGCAGCGCTACCAGATCACCCGCGAGAAGCAGGACGAATACGCGCTGGAGAGCCAGCGCCGCACCGCCGCCGCCCAGGCCGCCGGCCGTTTCGACGCCGAGATCGTGCCGATGGAGAGCCGCATGGCGGTGGCCGACAAGGCGACCGGCGAGATCAGCCACAAGACCGTCACGCTGGCAAAGGACGAGGGCAACCGGCCGGAGACGAACATGGAGGGCCTGGCGTCGCTGAAGCCGGTGCGCGGCGAAGGCCACGTCATCACCGCCGGCAACGCGTCCCAGCTCTCGGACGGCGCGTCGGCCTGCGTGGTGATGGAGGCGGCCGAGGCGTCCCGCCGCGGGCTGACGCCGATGGGCGCGCTGCGCGGCCTGGCGGTGGCAGGCTGCGAGCCCGACGAGATGGGCATCGGCCCGGTGTTCGCCATCCCGCGCCTGCTGGAGCGCAACGGGCTTAGCGTGGACGACATCGATCTGTGGGAGCTGAACGAGGCGTTCGCAGTACAGGTGATTTATTGCCGCGACCGGCTTGGTATCGACCCGGCCAAGCTGAACGTGGATGGCGGCGCTATTTCGATCGGGCACCCGTATGGCATGTCCGGCGCGCGCATGGCGGGGCACCTGCTGATCGAGGGGCACCGGCGTGGGGCGAAGTGGGGCGTGGTGACGATGTGCGTGGGTGGCGGAATGGGAGCTGCCGGGCTGTTCGAGATATTCTAGGCAAGCAAGGCCTTCTTTTCTGAAGAAAAGAAGCAAAAGACTTTTGCTCCCTGTCGGCGAACGCTTCGGCACCCGCCGACGGGGGGCAAAAATTTTTGCTTAACAACAAGGGGAAAACCCGGATGGACGTCCAAGGCAAGATAATCGTCATCACCGGCGGCGGCAGCGGCATTGGCCGTTCCATGGCGCAGCTTTTCAAGGCTGAAGGCGCGCGGCACATCAGCGTGGCGGACCTGAACGAGGCGGGCGCGAAAGAGACCGCCGCGATGGTCGGCGGCACGGCCTACGCGTGTGACGTGACGCAAGAGAGCGACATACAGCGCGTTGTGGCCGAAACGGAGCGCGCCGTCGGGCCGATCGACCTGTTCTGCAGCAATGCCGGTGTCATCACGCTCGATCCGGAATTTGACAACGCGGCTTCCGCGCCAGACGCCGCCTGGGCGCGCGCCTGGGCGGTGCATGTGATGGCGCATGTGTATGCCGCGCGCGCCGTGCTGCCTGGCATGATGGAGCGCAAATCAGGCTGGTTCCTCAACACCGTCTCGGCGGCGGGCTTGCTGAGCCAGATCGGCTCGGCCACGTACAGCACGACGAAGCACGCGGCGATCGGGTTTGCGGAAAGCCTGGCCATTGCGGCGAAGGATCGCGGCGTGGGCGTCTCCGTGCTGTGCCCGCAAGGTGTGCGCACGCCCTTCGTGCAGTCAGGCGATTTTTTCGGCGGTGCGGATGTGGATGGCGTGCTGACGGCGGAGGAAGTGGCGGCGTCTGCACTGGAAGGATTGCGGGCGGGCAAGTTCCTGATCCTGCCGCATCCGAACGTGGCCAACTACATGAAGGTTAAGGCGGAGACGTACGACCGTTGGGTCGGCGGCATGGCGAAGATGCGGCGCGGCGTGCGGGCGAGGCGGGAAGCGCGCGGTGTCTGAGACGTTCGACTACGTGGTGGTGGGCGGCGGGCCGGCCGGTTGCGCGGTGGCGGCGCGGCTGGCGGAAGCGCGCCCCGACATGACCGTGGCGCTGATCGAGCGCGGACCGCCGAAAGGCGGTGTAGCTTCGGACATTCCGCTGGGTATCGCCGTGCTGTCCGCGCGCAAGAACAGCGTCAATTACGGCTACCAGACCGCACCGCAGACGGGCTTGGGTGGCAGGCGGGGTTTCCAGCCGCGTGGCCGCGGCTTGGGCGGCAGCGCGCTGATCAACGCGATGGTCTACATCCGTGGCCAGCGCGAGGATTACGACAGTTGGGCGCGTGACGCCGGCGCGCATGGCTGGGGCTGGTCCGACGTGCTGCCTTGCTTCAAGGCGGCGGAACATAACGAGCGCGGCGCCGACGAATACCATGGCGAAGGCGGCCCGCTGAACATCGCGGATCTGCGCACGCCCAATCCTGTCGCCGCCGCGTTCGTGGACGCTGCCGAGCAGGCAGGTTTTGCGAAGAACCCTGATTTCAACGGCCGGGACCAGGAGGGCTTCGGCTACTACCAGGTCAGCCAGAAGAACGGTTCGCGCTACGGTGCCGGCCGCGCCTATATCGGCGACAATCCGCGCGCAAACCTGACCGTCATGACCGACACCGAGGTGGCGCGCATCCTGTTCGACGGGCGGCGTGCCACGGGTGTGCTGGTGCGCGGCGCCGGCACTTCGGATTGCGCCATCCTGGCGCGCGCCGAGGTGATCGTCTCCGGCGGCGCGTTCGGCTCGCCGCAACTGCTGATGTGTTCGGGCGTGGGCCCGGCGGCGCATCTGCGCGCGCACGGGATTGCTGTGGTTCACGACAGTCCTGACGTGGGCGGCAACCTGCAGGACCATGTCGACTACACGATCAATCGCCGGGTGCGCGACCGCAACCTGTTCGGCGGCTCGCCAGGCATGCTGCCGGACATCCTGCGCGGCTGGCGCAACTACAAGCGCGATGGCACTGGCATGCTGACGACGAACGTGGCCGAATCCGGCGGCTTCCTGCGCAGCGCGCCTGATGTGGACCGGCCCGACATACAGATACATTTTTGCACCGGCGTGGTGGATGACCACGGACGTCGCCGGCACATGTTCCGCGGCCTGTCCTTGCACACCTGCGTGCTGCGCCCAAAAAGCCGCGGCACTGTGCGCCTGGCGAGTGCGGACATGCGCGACGACCCGGTGATCGACCCGAACTTCTTCAGCGACGCACGCGACATGGAAACGCTGAAGCGCGGCGTGGCGCTCAGCCTGCGAATCCTGGCAGCGCCTGCGATGAAGCCCTACGCCGGCGCGCCAGTGCGCCCGCCGGCGGAGGATGCGATGGGCGATCTGGAATATCGGATACGGGCAGAAGCGGATACGATCTACCACCCCGTAGGAACGTGCCGCATGGGCGCTGACGAAGCGGCGGTGCTGGACCCGCTGCTGCGCGTGCGCGGCACCGAAGGGCTGCGTGTGGTGGATGCGTCCGTGATGCCGACGCTGGTCAGCGGCAATACGGCCGCACCGTCGGCGATGATTGGCGAGCGCGCGGCGCAGTTGATACGGCAGGCTAACAGGTAGGAAGGAAGCAAGGCCTTCTTTCTTGAAAGAAAGAAGCAAAGAACTTTTACTTCTGACGCTATGACAGCATCCTCGCCTTCCCCGGATAAAACCGACTGCCGCAGATGCAAGGGAGTAAAAGTTTTTTGCTTCTTTTTTTCAAAAAAGAAGGCCTTGCCTTACTTCTTTGTCCACTTGTCCAGCCACTGCAGAACCGTCTTCTGCCACATCTCAGAGTTCTGCGGCTTCAGCACCCAATGGTTCTCGTCCGGAAACGTCAGGAACTCGCTGGGAATGCCGCGCCGCTGCAGGGCGGTGAACGCAGCCAGCCCCTGCTCGAGCGGAATGCGGTAATCCTTGGCGCTGTGTATCACCAGCATCGGCACGTGCCAGTCGGCAACACGCGTCTCCGGATTGAAGCGTTCGTAATTGGCCGGGTTGTCCCAGGGTGTCGCGTGGCCGTTCTCCCACTCGGAGAACCAGAGTTCCTCGGTGGCGTAACCCATCATCTGGTTGTCGAACACGCCGTCATGATCCACCAGGCAGCGCCAGGGCGTGTTCCACACGCCGGCCATCCAGTAGACCATGTAGCCGCCGTAGCTGGCGCCGAGCGCGCAGGCGCGGCTGCCGTCCAGGTATGGGTATTTGGCCAGAGCGGCGGCCCAGCCGGCTTGCAGGTCGGCGAGCGGGCGGTCCCCCCAATGGCCGCTGATCGCGTCGGTGAAGGCCTGGCCGTAGCCGGTGGAGCCATGGAAGTCGACGAACACGGACGCGTAGCCGGCGGCGGCGTAGGTTTGCGGGTTCCAGCGGTAGCTCCAGCTGTCGCCGAAGCTGCCTTGCGGGCCGCCATGTATCAGAAACGCCACGGGGTATTTCTGGCCGGGCTGCGCACCGGCCGCCTGCATGACGTAGCCGTGCACCGTCTCGTCGTTCCAGCCGGTGAAGCTGAAGGGCTCGTAAGCCGCCAGCGTCACGCCGGCAAGCTTGTCTGTGTTGGCGTGGGTGATCTGCTGCGGTGCTGCGGGGTTGATGGTGAGTTGCGTGGGGCCGGCCAGGCTGTCGCGTGCGTACACCACCGTGCTGCCGGCCACGTCCAGATCGGAGACGTGGCCGTCCTTGGTCAGTTGCGTCACCGCACCGGTCTTCGTATCGATGGCGAACAGCGCGTGCACGCCGGTGTCGTCCGCAGTCACGTATAGGCGGCTTCCATCAGGCGACCAGCGCATCGCGTCGGCCGAGCGGTCCCAGTCCGGCGCCAGTTCGCGCGTGGCGCCGGTGGCCACGTCGCGCAGCATGATCGCGAAACGGTCGGCCTCGAAACCGGGGCGGCGCATCGTCTTGTAGGCCAGCGTGCGGCCGTCCGGCGAGAACAGCGGGGCGGTGTCCTCCGCCTTGTTTACCGAGGTGAGGTCCCGCGGCGCGCCAGCGTTGTCCAGCGCCACCTGATAGAGGTCGAAATTGGTGCTCCACGGCTCGGTGCGGCCGGCCTGGCGCGCGGAGAAGACCAGCGTGCGCGAGTCGGGCGAAATCGCGAAATCCTCGTCGCCGCCGAAGGGTTTGCCAGGACTGTCGCCGTCGAAGCCGCGCATCAGCGGCTGCGCGTCGCCCGCGGCTCCGTTCGCGTCCAGCTTCACCAGCCAGAGCTGGTTGCGCGTGCCGTCCGCGTACTCGTCCCAGTGGCGGACGAACAGATGGTCGTACAACACGCCGCTCGCCTTGTTCGCGGCACGGGCGTCCAGGCGTTGCTTCGTGCAGGCTGGCGTAGGGCAGTCCGGGAACACGGCCAGCGACACCACCACGGCGTGCCCGTCCGGCGTCAGGCGGTAGCTGCCGATGTCGAGCGGCAGATGCGTCACCTGCACCGGCGCGCCGCCCGCATGCGAGGCGCTTACGTCCGCGCGCCAGAGCTGGTTGCCGCCGGCGCGGGCGGACAGGAAATAGACGTATTTGCCGTCGGGCGAGAAGCGCGGGCTGGTGGCGCCGCCGTCGGATGCGGCCAGGCGCCACTCGCCGCCTGGCTGGCAGGCTGGGCATACCATCCAGATCGAATGCACGCCCTTGTTCGTCGCATAATCCGTGCTGCGCACATCATAGACGACCGTCTTGCCGTCCGGTGAGAGATGCGGGTCCGACAGGCGGTCCAGCGTGACGAGGTCATGCGGCGTGAGCGTGCGGGCCGATGCCGCAGTCACCAACAGCGCCACCGCAGCCACGCTTGCGACCATCCGCACCATGCAAAACCCCTCGCTTGACTCGGCCGCACCCTAGCCGCTCCCTTTAGTGAAAACCAAGGCGGGGCCGGTATGGCGGACAGCATCCTCATCGAGACGGCGGGCGACGTGACCACGTTGCGCCTGAACAAACCCGCGTCTCTCAACGCCATGGACGGCGACATGGCGGAAGCGCTGCATGCCAAGCTGGACGAAGCCGTCGTCACCGCGCGTGCCATTGTGCTGGCGGGCAGCCCGCGCGCCTTTTGTGCCGGCGCAGACCTCTCCGCCGGCGGACCGGCCGGGGACGACGCGGGCGCGCGACTGGAATCCTCCTTTAACCCGCTGATACGCGCCATCAAGGATTGCCGCGTGCCCATTGTCGCCGCGGTGTGCGGGGCGGCGGCCGGCATCGGCGCTTCCGTGGCGCTGGCCTGCGACATGATCGTGGCCGGCCGCAGCGCGTATTTCCTGCAGGCGTTCCGGCGCGTGGGCCTGGTGCCTGACGGCGGCTCGGCGCTGCTGCTGGCGCATACCGTGGGGCGGGTGCGCGCGATGGAGCTGATGCTGCTGGGCGACAAGCTGCCCGCAGAGACGGCGCTTGCCTGGGGGCTGATCAACCGCGTGGTGACCGACGAGCTGGTGGAAACCGAGGCGGCCGGGATCGCGGCGTCGCTTGCGTCGGGGCCTACCGTGGCACTCGGGCTGATCAGGAAGGCAGCCTGGGCGGCGTTGTCGTCCGACCTGGAGACGCAGCTCGGGTTGGAACGGGCGTTGCAGAAGGAGGCGGGGCGCAGCCCGGATTGCCGGGAGGGGGTCGCGGCATTCGTGGAGAAGCGGGCGGCGAGGTTTACCGGGAAGTAAGAAAGCAAGGCCTTCTTTTTTGAAAAAAAGAAGCAAAAAACTTTTACTATCCCGCATTTGCATCAGCCGGGTGCCTCCTGCGCGCATCCGCTTCGCAGCGTCGCGGGAGCAAAAGTTTTTTGCTTCTTTTTTTCAAAAAAGAAGGCCTTGCTTACTTCCTTAACTGGAGACGCTGGATTGACGGAAAACGACAGACGCCTAGGCATGCACCGCCCGATCCTGCGCCGGGACTTCCTGAACGGCGTCGCCGCCACCGGCCTGGCCGCCGCCCTGCCTGGCGCGCCGGCACCGCAGGATTCGCGCGGCTACTACCCGCCGGCGCTCACCGGCATGCGTGGCAGCCATCCCGGCTCCTTCGAGGTGGCGCACAACCTGCGCGACGGCAGCTTCTGGAATACCGCGCCGGCGCCTGTGCCGGGTGAGGATGCGTATGACCTGGTGGTGGTTGGCGCCGGCATCAGCGGTTTGTCGGCGGCGTATTTCTATCGCGAGGCGCATCCCGGCGCGCGCATCCTGGTCCTGGACAATCATGACGATGTTGGCGGCCATGCAAAACGCAACGAGTTCGTGCTGCGCGGCCGCACGGAGCTGATCAACGGCGGCACCTTGGAGATCGACTCGCCGTATCCTTACAGCCCCGTGTCGGATGGGTTGCTGCGTGCGCTTGGGATCTCGCCGGTCAAACTGGAAGAAGCGTGCGAGCACAAGGATTTCTACGCGACGCTCGGCATGTCGCGAGGCGTGTTCTTCAACCGCGAAACGTTTGGCGCCGATCATCTGACACCAGGCAGCACCGGCCGCAAATGGACCGAGATGCTGGCCGGCGCCCCGGTGTCCGCGCGCGTGCGGGCAGACATCGTACGTATCCAGGAGGCGCGCACGGACTACATGCCGGGCCTGTCGTCCGACGAGAAAAAGGCGCGGCTCTCGCGCATGAGCTACGCGGATTACCTGGTGCATGTGGCGGGGGCCGATCCGGGCGTGCTGCCATTCTTCCAGGCGCTCAGCCATGACGAATGGGGCGTGGGCATCGATGCCGTATCCGCCCTGGATGTCTGGACGTTTGAGTTCCCCGGGTTCCAGGGCCTGGGCCTGACAGAGGGTGCGGCGCCGCGCATGGGCTATACGGCGTCCGGCTATGCCGGCACCAGCTCCTATACGTTTCACTTCCCCGATGGCAACGCCAGCATCGTCCGCCTGCTGACGCGCCGGCTGATCCCGGCCGCGTTGCCCGGAACCAGCGTGGAGGATGCGGTCACCAGCCGGCTGGATTACGCGCAACTCGACCGGCTGGGGCAGGCGGTGCGCATACGTCTGAACAGCGTGGTCGTCGGCGCCCGCAACATCGGCGACCCCGAGGCCTCGACGGGCGTGGAGCTGGCCTATGCGCGCGGTGGCGAAGTGGTGCGCGTGCGCGGCCGTGCGTGCATCATGGCAGGCTACAACATGATGATCCCGTATATCTGCCCGGAGATGAGCAAGCCGCAAAAGGACGCGCTGCATTATCTGGTGAAGATACCCTTGGTCTATACCACGGTGGCGCTCACCAATTGGCGCGCGTTCCACAAGCTCGGCGTGAACCAGATCTACGCGCCGGGCATGTATCATTCGACGATGTGGCTGAACCCCGTCGTCGATATCGGCGGCTACAGCTCGGTGCGCTCGCCGGACGAGCCGATCCTGCTGCGCATGACCCGCGTGCCGTGCCATCCAGGGCTGGACGAGCGTTCGCAGCACCGGCTCGGCCATGCGGATCTGCTGGCCACGTCGTTCGAGACGTTCGAGCGCAACATACGCGACCAGCTCGCGCGCACGCTTGGACCGGCCGGGTTCGATGCGGCCGCCGACATCACGGCAATCACCGTGAACCGCTGGCCGCACGGCTACGCCTACGAATACAATTATCTGTTCGATCCGGTTTGGGCACCAGGGCAGGCGCCGCATGAAATCGGCCGCGCATTGTTCGGGCGTATCGCTATCGCAAATTCTGATTCGGGCGCAGCGGCTTACACGGATTCGGCGATCGACCAGGCGCATCGGGCGGTGGGTGAGGTTGTCCGGTTTTCGTAGTTCAGACGCAGGAACAAGGAAGGAAGCAAGGCCTTCTTTTTTAAAAAAAGAAGCAAAAAACTTTTATCTTTCCGCAGTTGCAGCAATTTGGTGTTCTTGAGAATGAGTGCTGCAGGTGCGGGAAGCCGGCCGTGCCTGGAGCGTGATCAGGGGCAGGGCCGGTTTCGCAGCGCGTCAGCCGCTAGGCGGCACGCATTGCCACGCACGAAGACCCCGCCAACACTCTGACGATCGGGCCGGCGTCTCGGCTTATGCGCCGTGAGGCGGCGGCGGGTCTGGGCACCCCCTGACCCTGTGGAGGGCCGCCTGCCAGCGTAGAGAAGCCACGCCCACCCTTGGCAGCAAAATCCCCATTGCCTCTCTCCGCGATAACGGGGAAAACGCACAGGCTGAACGTCGGGGAGATACCATGGCCGAAGGCGTGCTCGGCGAATTCCTTGGCAGCGAGTCCGAGAACACCGAAGGCGAGACCCAGGCCGAGGCCATCGCCGGTGGCGAAGGCTTTGCCGCGGCCATCGCCGCCCATGAGGCGCGCTACGATCCGGCGGTGGCGCGCGCGACGGTGCAGTTCCTCAAGCACCAGGCGCACCTGTTGGCCATGCAGGCGCATCAGCTCGAGGAGGAGCACCCGCTCCGCATACGCAATTACTATACCTCGGGCAAAGAAGGCGCGATGCGCCGCGCCGGCCAGCGCATCCGGCTCGGCATCCAGTCCGCCACATTCATCGTCGTGCTCGGCATCTTCCTGGGCCTGCTCAGCATGGTGCACGACGCCTGGACATCGCACGCCGTGGTGGTGGACGCGTTCGACACGCCGCCGGCGCTGGCCCCCAGCGGGCTGAACGGCAAGGTGGTGGCCACCGGCATACTCGACGAGCTGGGCAAGATGCAGAAGGCTACGCGCACGGCGACGAAGGGCCTGGAAGCCCGCAGCGCCTGGGCGTCCGACGTCACGATCGAGGTGCCCGAGACCGGCATCTCCATCGGCGAAATCGACAAGATCCTGCACCGCCGCCTGGGCAACGACATTCACATCAGCGGCGACGTGGTCCAGCAGCCGGGCGGCGACGTCTCGTTGACCGTGCGCGGCGACGAGGTAACGGCCAAGACCTTCCGCGCTCCGGTGGCGCAGTTCGAGAAGCTGACCCGCCAGGCGGCCGAGTACCTGTTCGGCGAGTCCCAGCCGCTGCAATTTGCCAATTATCTCAATCAGGAAGGCCGGTTCGACGACGAGTTTGCCTTCCTGACCGACGCCTTCCCGCGCGCTCACGACGCGGACCGCGCGGAAATGGCGAACATCTGGGGAAACGCCTATGGCATCCAAGGCAGGCTGAAGCCGGCGGCCGAGAAGTATCGGCTGGCTATGGCGATACAGCCGCATTTCTGGAAAGCCTGGGACAATCTGATTGCCGTCCTCGCTTTGTCGGAAGGCGAGGAGTCCGCCTGGCGCGAAGGCCACGCCGAACTGCAGGCCTATGACAAGACGCCGGACCACGAACGGCCCCGCCTGACTGTTTTGGGAAATGCGGCCACCATGCTGCAGGATTGGCAACTCGTGCTGGCTGGGGCACTTTCCGACTCACAGCTCAACGGCGGCGCGGGTGCGAAGGACACGATCGAGGGGCCGGCGATCGCAGACGACTATCTGCGCCTGCACGATCCCGCCCAGGTGCCGAGATACCTGGCGGTGAGCGACCAGAACGACCACCAGACCATTGCGCAGGCGCTGCTCGTGCCGGCTTATGCTGCGCTGGAGCACAACGATCCCAAGGCCGCCATCCCGCCGCTGGAAGTGTTCTGGAAGAACTGGCAAGCCGACCAGGCGCTGCAATATCTCTACAACGACGAACCCTGCATGCTGGGTCTTGCCTACGGGATTGTGGGCCGTATCGCTGAGGCGGAGGCCGTCTTCAAGCGCACCGGCAACTGGGCAGCCTGCACTGCCATGCACGGCGACGCGTTGGCGCGCTCCGGAGATGTGGCCGGCGCGCAACGTGTCTGGGCCGACGGGCTGAAGATGGGGCCGGACCTCTCGCCGGTCTATCTGCATCGCGGCCTGTGGGAGCTTTCGCAGAACAACCTGACCGCGGCTGCGGCCGATGAGCAGGCGGCGCATGTGCGAAGCCCGCATTGGGCCGACCCGCTGAAAGCCTGGGGCGACGTTTTGGCCAAGCAGGGACAGTGGCGTGAAGCGTTGCGGAAATATGACGCGGCCCTGACCTATGCGCCGGCCTGGGAGGCGCTGCACAGCGCGCGCGACGATGCAGCTTCGCATCATTAGGCAATCGCGTTTTGCCGGGCGGCGGTCTTGCGGGTGATTGTAGCGAAAGCAAGCAAGGCCTTCTTTTTTGAAAAAAAGAAGCAAAAAACTTTTACTACTCGCAGCTTCGGCAGTCGTGTTTCCCTTGGGAGTTCGACTGGAAAACTGTGGAAGCAGACGTTCCATGGCACTTCGAAAGTTAGCTGCTTTTTTAAAAATGAACCTAGTCCAACTCCGGTAAGCCAACGGAAATTGACTACCGGCGGAAGACAAAGGGTCGTTTGCAAACTGTCGTTCACTTCGCACTTGCGTCCAGTCGGCTGCCCTCAGACAAGCACGCACGCTTAAACGGCGGGAAAGGAAAAGCTTTTTGCTTCTTCTTTTTCAAGAAAGAAGGCCTTGCTTGCTTCCTGCCACAAGCCAACGCCGGTTCGTATCAGTCCGGTTCCATACGGAAGCTGCCATGCACGGCCAGGTCGTCCGCTCCTATTACGGTGATCACCGCTGCCCCTGGACCATCAGGTGCCCAGCTCAGTTCCGCGCCCTGACCCCGCACCGGAACACCATTGATAATCCATCGGAACGGCGGCGTTCCGCCGCGCACGCGCAGCGTGACTGCCTCGTAGGCGTCCAGCCCCGGCGCGCGGATGAGATCGATGGTGGCGCCTGCCGGCGGGTAATCCAGCACCGGGCGGTGCAGCACGGCTTCCTGCGGCGCGCCAAGCCGGCGCAGGGCGGGCGGCAGCTCCGCCGTGCTGTCGGCCAGTATCGCGCCGGGCGGCGGCGATGCGGCAGCATCGGCTTCCGGCGGCAACAGGCCGAAGGCTTGCAGCATGAGCGGTGCCGCGGTGGCGCGGCCGAAACTGCCTGGGCGCGGCGTGCCTTCTACGCGCCCGGTCCAAACCCCAACCGTCGTCGTCCGCGAGTAGCCGACCGCCCAGGCGTCTCGGAAGCCGTAGGACGTGCCGGTCTTGAAGGCGATGCTGCGGCCGCCGGTCAGCGACGCGTAGGCCATGCCGGGCGGCGGCGGCGATCCTTCCAGGATCTGGCGCAGATAATACACTGCGAGCGGACCCAGGAACGCCACTTTGTGTGTGGTGGTCCCCTGCGCGCGCACCAGCGGCGCCGCGCGGCCATCGTCGCCAAGCGCCGCATAGAGCATCACCATGTCCGACAGGCTGATACCCAGCCCGCCGAGTGCTACCGCCAGGCTTGCCTGGCGGCCGGGCATCGCCACCGTGGCGCCGGCCTGGCGCAAACCTGCCACGAAACGGTCAGGACCTACCGCCTGCAGCACCTGCACGGCCGGCACGTTGTAGGATTGCCGCAAAGCGGTCTGCGCGGTGATGGCGCCATGATACAGGTCGTCGAAGTTATGCGGCGCGTATCCCGGTATCAGGCCAGGTGAGTCGCCGATCAGGGTCAGCGGATGCAGCAGGCCAGCGTCGAACGCCATGCCATAGATGAACGGCTTTAGCGCCGAACCAGGCGAGCGTCGCGCCGCCGTCAGGTCCAGGTCGGCCCCGGGCAGGCCGGGCCCGCGCCCGCCCACGCTGGCCCGCACGCTGCGGGTGGCGTCGTCCACGATCATCGCTGCCACGCCCACCGCCGGCGGTTCAGCGGCCATCTCGCGGGCCAGCAGCGCTTCCAGCCGCCGTTGCAGGGCAAAGTCGATGGTGCTGCGTATGGCGTCGCCCGCCGGCGCGGCATGCGCCAGGCGGGCGCAGAACAGCGCGGCCAGTCGCGGCAGGGCGTGACGCGCCGGCGCCGCCGCACTCCAGTCCAGCGCCACCCGGTCAGACCAGTCGGCGGGCAGGGATCCTGCCACCCGCAACCGCTCAACCAGCAGGTTCGCCGCCCGTTCCGCTACAGCAAAATGCCGGTCCGGCCGCCGCCGCGCCGGCGATTGCGGTATGGCAACCAGAAGCGCCGCCTCCGCCTCTGACAGCCGCGCCGCATCATGGCCGAACCAGGTCAGGCTCGCCGCCCGCACGCCTTCCACGTTTCCGCCGAACGGCGCCAGCGTCAGGTACATCGCAAGGATCGCGTCCTTGCCGTAGCGCTCCTCCAGCTGCCAGGCGCGCAGGATATCGTGCAGCTTGCCGGCCACGCTGCGCCTGTGCGGCTCCAGCAGCCGCGCAACCTGCATGCTGAGCGTGGACCCGCCCGAGACGATCCGCCCGGCCCGCGCATACTGCCACGCCGCCCTCAGCAGCGCGCCGGCATCCACGCCGCCATGGGCGCGGAAGCGTTTGTCCTCCGCTGCCAAGAGCAGATGGAGGTAGCGCGGGTCGACGTCGCTCACGCCGGTGCGCAGGCGCCATGTTCCGCCGGTGGCCGGAAAGGCGCGTAGCAATTGTCCGTCGGCGGCCAGCACCTCCTTTGAGGCTGTCAGGCGGGTTAGGTCAGGAGGAAAAACCTTGTCTGCGGACCAGAGCGCGAGGAAGGCAAGCGTAAGGAAGAAAGCAGTTCTTTTTTGAAAAAAAGAACCAAAAAACTTTTGATCCCCCGCATCTGCACCAGCCGGGTGCCTCCTGCGAGCATCCGCTTCGTAGCGTCGGGAGAGCGAAAGTTTTTTGCTTCTTTTTTTCAAAAAAGAAGGCCTTCCTTACTTACTCACCCCGATCGTCACCGACCCCACCCCAGTCCGCGCCTGCACGTCCGGCCGGTA
>CAXTVW010000034.1:0-27603 GCA_964247675.1 uncultured Acetobacteraceae bacterium | reverse complement strand
CAGCCGCCTTGCAGTTTGCGACGGGGATTTGGGGCGCGCGTTGCGGGAGGCGTAGAAAGGAAGAAAGGCCTTCTTTTTTGAAAAAAAGAAGCAAAAAACTTTTGACTCCGCTGTCGCGTGCAGGCGGTTATCGAACGCTCTTCTTTTTACGGAAAGCAGCACCAGCGCTGCAACGAAAGTCGCTACAATAAAGACAGCAAGCGTGATGCTCAAGACCACTCCTTCAACATTTGGATGTGATGCCACCAGAGCAATCGTAACTCGCACAAACCCAACAAGGAACTCAGCGACCGGGTAAACCGCTATCCACAACATACGAGAGAAAACCAACCCACAAACCGCCCAATCACCCCAACCACCAAGCCCGCATTCAAAGCCCACACAAAGCGCCAACCCCACCGAACGGACCAAAAGTTTTTTGCTTCTTTTTTGCAAAAAAGAAGACCTTCCTTCCTCCACCCAACCCGTCCCAAGGAACCGCCGAAAATGCCCCCACCCGACCCAAAACACCCGCAATCCCCCCCGCCCGAAACACCCCAGCCAGCCCCAGACCCAGACGCACCCGTAGCCCCCACCGCCGACCCACCACCAGAAGCCGACTTCGCCTAACCCCCAGCCGCCCCGCCCAAAAGCCGCACCCCCCGCTCCGCCGCCACCACCCACGCCCCGCCATCCCAAACCCGCCCCTCGATCACCGCACTCCCATCCCCCGCCACCGTGATCCGGTTATAAGCATTCGCCTCCCCCCGCAGCCGAACCGACGTCGCCGACCCGCCCTGCAACACCACCGGCCCCGCGCCAGCCGCCCCCACCCGCGCGTAACTCCTGTGCAGGTGCCCCGCCAGCACCAGCCGCACCCCATGCCTGGCAAACGCCGCCAGCGCCCGCCGAGACCCCCCAGCCACCTGGCGCGAAACCTCCCCCTCCGGCGCCAGCAACGGATGATGCGCCACCACGATCCGCATCAGCCCCGCCGGCAGCGCGTCCAGCCGCGCCACCAGATGCTTCAGCCGCAACCCGCTCACCCGCCCCCGCGACCAATCCAGGTTCGGCCCCATCCGCCGCGCCGTGTTCAACCCCAGCACCGCCACCCGCCCGTCCTGCCAAACCGGCTCCGTCTGCGGCGAGATCTCCTGATGCCACCGCGCATAAGGCGCCAGGAACCGCTCGAACAACCGGTACGGCGTGATGTCATGGTTGCCAGGCACCGCCAGCGTCGGCACGCCCAGGCTCTCCAGGAACGCCCGCGCGGCGCGGAACTCCCACCGCCGCGCCCCCATCGTCAGATCCCCGCTCACCACCACCAGGTCCGGCGGATCGGCGCGCAAATCGGCCACCAACCCCGCCACCACCGCCGGATCCGTCGCCCCGAAATGCACGTCCGTCAGATGCGCGATCCGCGTCACCCCGCCGTCCATCACGCCCCGCGCCGCGGCGCCACCACACGCAGCGCCCCCGGCCGCACCGTGTAGCGCAGCGGCGGCACCAGCACCCGCATCTCCCCATCCACCAGCACGTGCAGCCCGCGGCGCCGGGACGTGATCTCCACCGCATCCGTCTCGATCACCTCGATCTCCCGCGCATGCAGCGTCCCGCTCACCACGGTGCGCAGCAGCAGCCAAACCTGCCGCAACGCCGAAGCCCGCTGCACCACGTACAGAACCAGCTTGCCCTCATCCAGACACGTCCGCCCGAACATCCGCCCCGCATCGTCGTCCAGCCGGTTCACCGTGATCGTCAGCGAAGGCGTCCGCCGCTCCAGCACCCGCCCGTTGCAGCGCAGCACCAGCCGCAGCGAGTTGTTGGCCCACAGCGCCCGCGCCGCCGCCCGCCCGAACCCCGCCCAGGCCAGCACCCCGCCCCCATGGCTGCGCCCCGCCTCCCGGTGCCGGCTCAGCTTCGCCGGCGTTCCCAGCATCGAAGCGCACAGGAACAGGTGCTCTTCCCCATCCGCCCCAACCACGCACCCCGCATCGATCGCCCGCACCTCCCCCTCGGCCAGGGTCCGCACGCAAGCCGCATGATCCGCCGGATCCAGCCCCAGATCCTTCGCCAGCAGGTTCATCGTCCCGCACGGGATCATCCCCAGAACCTTGTCCGTCCCCGCCAGCGCCGACGCAGCACACGCGATGCTCCCGTCCCCGCCCGCCACCACCACGCAATCCGCCCCGCTCTCCAGCGCCAGCCGCATCCGCTCCGGCAAACTCCCCGCCTCCGCCGCAATCACGTCCAGCGATGCCGCCTCCGCCCGCAGCATCGCCTCCAGAGACCCCGCCCCGCCATCCTGCCCAAGCAGTGCCCCCGCCTTCGCGTTCGCCACCAGCGCCATGCGCCGCGGCAACGGTTCGCCCTGAACGCGATCGATCTCTGTGGTAGCCGCCATTCGAAACCCGCAACCCTCATTACATGGACAAAACGCAGCGCACCCCCGATGGTGCCGCCCAAATCCCGCCCACCCGGCCGGCAACACATCAATCAACACGCACCGGACATACCGGGCGGCCAACACACAGCCTCAGGACACCCCCACATGGACATCTACACCGGCCCGTTCTTCGAACAGGCGCGCGAAAACTTCGCCGTCATCGCCGACTACCTGGAAATCCCCACCCACCAGCGCGACCGCCTGCTCCTCCCCAAACGCGCCATCATCGTCTCCTGCCCCATCCACCGCGACGACGGCACCGAAGCCGTCTTCACCGGCTACCGCGTCCAGCACCACCTCACCATGGGCCCCACCAAAGGCGGCACCCGCTACGCCAGCAACCTCCATCTCGGCGAAGTAGGCGCCCTCGCCATCGCCATGTCCTGGAAATGCGCCCTCGCCGGCCTCCCCTACGGCGGCGCCAAAGGCGGCATCGCGCTGGACCCCTACAGCCTGTCCCGCCGCGAGCTCGAAGCCGTCAGCCGCCGCTACATGCAGGAGATGATCCCCTTCGTCGGCCCCAAGACGGACGTCATGGCCCCCGACATGGGCACCAACGAACAGGTCATGGCCTGGTACATGGACACCTACTCCATGTACCAGGGCCAGACCGTCACCGAAATCGTCACCGGCAAACCCGTCGACGCCGGCGGAACCGTCGGCCGCCGCGAAGCCACCGGCCGCGGCGTGGTGCACCTGGTCGGCCGCGCCATGGAACGCCTCCACCTAAACCCGATCGAATCCACCGCCATCATCCAGGGCTTCGGCAACGTCGGCAGCGTCACCGCCGCCAGCCTGGTCCAGCAAGGCGTCAAGGTCCTCGGCGTCTCCGACCACACGTCCTGCTATTACGACGCCCGCGGCCTGGACGTCCCCGCCCTCATCCACTGGACCGAAAACCACGGAACCCTCGCCGGCTGGAGCACCGAAGCCGCCTTCGACCCGGCCCAGCTCCTCACCCAGAAATGCGACATCCTCGTCCCCGCCGCCATGGAACAGGTCATCACCGCGGACGTAGCCCGCGCCCTGCAATGCCGCATCCTCGCCGAAGGCGCCAACGGCCCCACCACGCCCGACGCCGACCGCGTGCTCAACCAGCGCCCCGAAATCTTCGTCATCCCGGACATCCTGTGCAACGCCGGCGGCGTCGTCGTCAGCTACTTCGAATGGGTCCAGGACCTGCAACAACTCTTCTGGACCGAACCAGAAGTCCGCGACCGCCTGAACCGCGTCCTGGAACGCGCCTTCCAGGCCGTAATGGCCCGCGCCGAACGCGACGGCGTCCCACACCGCACGGCCGCCCTGGCGATCGGCGTGGAGCGCGTGCAGAAAGCGAAGATTACGCGGGGGTTGTTTCCGTAAGTGTAAGGAAGGCAAGGCAAGCAGTCCTTTTTTGAAAAAAAGGACCAAAAAACTTTTGCTACTTCGCCTGCACAGAACCCTGCCCAGGTTCACCAACTCAAACGCCGGCACTATCAAGGCAGAGCTTTTGTCTCTTTAAGCGAGCAGAACTACTAGCAATGGAAGATAGGAAACAACCTCTACTTTGTTCAAACTGTTTTGCCGATGAGGGCCTCAAGATTGATGCTTTCAGACACGGGCTAGACGAAGAAGGCATTTGTCCGAATTGCGCAAGTCCTAGCGGACGGAAGCTAACAATGGAACACATACGAAGGCTTGCATGGGACTTCTTCGTTAGTGGAACGACAATCCGGACAGAATATGGCGCTGCCCCTGTTATCCAGTTAAACGAGCAGCATTACGGTAAAAGTGACATCTCGCCTTCGCCGTGGCTCAAGCACGACATCAAGTTGATGGAGGATGCAGCGAAGATCGGCTTTTTCCACTATGGTCCTCGCACCTGGATGGTCGGCGAGGTTTACCCCCTCAAGACATTACAGGACCCAATAAGGCGCTCGCAAGTTATTGAACGCGTGGTCAAAGAATATCCGGAAAGAACGCTCGCCAGGGACTCCGTTTTCTACCGATTGCGCGTTTGCCCACAAAGCCCGAGCGATCCGCGCGAATACGACAGTCCACCTATCCAGCTGGCAGGTGGAGGGCGCCTGGACTCGCCGGGTTTTCCTGTAATGTACGGCTCGCAAGACATTGATATCTGCATTCACGAGTGCCGGGCCACTGCTGAAGACGATATCTATGTGGCCACGCTAAGTCCGGAGCGGAACCTACGTTTACTAGATCTTACGCATGTTCTTAAGGAGAATGTAACGGAGTTTGAAAGTTTAGATTTAGCGATTCACATGCTGTTTCTCGCGCGCTCTCATTCATATGAAATCTCAAGAGCAATTTCACTGTCCGTAAAGGACGCTGGTTTCGACGGCTTAATATACCCCTCGTTCTTTAGTCTGATCCGCACCGGCGGCCATCCTTTCGAGACGGCCTATGGGCTTTCCCTTCGCCGCTTCCATCCGAAAGCAGAAGAATATGCTCAGGCGTTTACTATTTCAAACTTTGCGATCTTTGGACGCCCTCTTGAAAGCTCGTTGATTCGCGTAAAATGTATAAATCGGCTGATCATAACTCAGATTGGCTATCGGGGACACTTTGGTCCAGTTTCATATTAAAAATCGCGAAAGCTCAAACTCTTAGGTTTTGTCCTTTGCAAAGAAGCGTTGAAAGAGACTTCGTCCCGACGGCTTTGGCGGCCAGCCAACTATCTCTCAAGAATCAACACGCTTAAAAAAGCAGCTTGTAAGTTCAAACAAGATCAGTCTTCACCTCTGCTCGTTATAAATTGAATGAATTGCCTGATCGGGTTCACCCGCAAGCCTAGATCTGACGGCACAGGTATACTCGACATTGGATAGATAAATTCCGTTCGTCCGGGAGAAATAGCGGCGATCGGGTATTCGGTCTTTTCCCATTCGAATAACCTCCTCCCGAAAAGGTAGTGTTTGTTGTCATCCGATCGAATTACAATAGGTAAAATGCTACTATAAGGATATATCTTCAACATCTGCGGTTTTCCGCCAATTTTGGGCAGAATTGAGTTCTCATTTGCGAGTTTTAGCAGTTCGCTTAAAGCCTCCAACGGTTCATACTGAAGGTCTATGGTCTTAAGCGTCCATCTGTTCGTTACCGGATTTGTCTGACTTAAAATCTTTCCTAAGATTCGCATGTATTCCTCAATATAATCTCCAATTACTACAAGTGAAGGCTTTTTTTCTCTCCAAGGGCGCATAACTGGATTTGTTGAGTTTTGAAAAACAAACTTTTTATCTACAAACCTGAAAAACCCAACAGAAAATCTTTGCCTCCGCCAGGACCATCCAGCGAACAGCAGCCTTGTCATGGCAAGACTTTCTCTCTTGTATCTGAGAGGAGCGTCCCAGCTATCGACAAGGTTGTTAAGAATATTAACGAGTAAAGTTGATGTCTCAGTGACATCGCTTCCTCTCGTCCTCGTTCGAATAAAGTTATTCATAGCTGAGGAAGCTTGGACAAAAAACGGGTAACAAACTTCGCTATCACCGCAGAACGCCAGCGCTGCGTCACCGCGCTGCAAGGGCATTATCTTCTGCGCCTGATCGATAGCACCATAGCTACGTAGTCGGCTGTCGGAAATAATGACGAGTTCATAGCTGCGTTTTATCCGCCGAACCCATGCTACCGTCAGTGTCATACTGCCTTCCTTGGTGTGTTACTCGCTAGGGCCTCCGGACCAGCAATCATTGACCGGGATGCTGGACGGCTTTCGTATCTGCTGAAAAGCAAGTCGAACGATCAATAAGGTCGCAGAAGTATTTGAGAATAGCCGTTCAACTGGAGCTTTATAACTAAGGCCGCAGGCTTTCTACCTGACACACTTTGCTTAGAACTTGCCAATCGGCCTGGGAAATGCAGCCCACCACCAATACCGTTCCGTAATGTAGCACCGCCGTATTGCTATCCGAACCCACAATAAACCTCTTGCCCAGCTCCCACCCAAGTTCCTAATATGTTCCCCGCAAATGCCAACCCACCCCACCCGGCCATGAACGCCATCTCCGCCCCACCACCCGCCCACCAGGAAACCGCCGCCGAGCGAGACGCCCGCCACATCAGCGTCTGCTGCATGCTCACGGACCTGGCCGCCGAACTCGCCCAGGCCGCGGCCGCCGTCGCCCTGCGGGACTTCGCCCAGATCCCCCCACCGCCCGACCAAACCCCCAAACCCCAGAAGCAAGCCAAACACCCGGCCAGCCTCTTCACCATCCTCGCCTCCGCCGCCAGGCAAGCCATCGCCCTGGAGCGCCGCATCGTGAACGCCGCCGCGCGCCGCCCCGCGCCGCGCCCCATCTTCCGCGCGCCAAACCCGCGCCGCCCCGTCATCACCCGCGCCCTGCACCAGGCCGCCAATGATCACCCCCAGGCCCCCGCCCTCCGCCACGAAATGGAGGCCCAGCTAGACCGCGAACTCGCCGCCACCCCCGAAGCCCCCACCCCGGACATCATCCGCCGCATCTGCAACGGCTTCGGCATCCAAATCGATCCGGACCCAGGCCCCGGCCACCCCCGCCGCCACCTCTACGCCGCCCTGAACACCAGCTGACCCCACCCACCAGACCGCAAACCCCAACCCCGCAACCACCAACCCCACCCCAAACAAGGCAACACCGGCCCCCAGCCCCGTTTCCCGAACACCGCGAACCTCTCTAAAAGCCAGAACCCGGCCCCCGCCGGCGAACCCGCTTTGCCCGAGGTCGCCCCATGCTCGCCAGAGTCCTAGCCCTCATTTTGCTGACCGTCCCGGCCACCGCCGGGACGCTGGAGGACGCGTACGTAACGCTCCACCAGGCAAGGATCATCGACCTCACCCACACCTTCGCCCCAGGCATCCCGCACTGGAAAGGCTTCCATAACGAGCAGGTCCAGACCCTCTACACGTATGATAAGACCGGCTTCCTCGCCCAGGAATTCAGCCACCCCGGCCAATGGGGCACCCACATAGACCCCCCGGCCCACTTCCACGCCGGCCTGCGCACCGTGGACCAGATCCGCCCGGACGAAATGCTCCTCCGCCTTGTGGTGCTGGACATCCACCAGCGCGCTGCCACCAACCCGGACACCACCGTCACCATGGCGGACGTCCAAGCCTGGGAAAACCGCCACGGCCCCATCCCCGAAGGCGCCTTCGTCGCCCTGCGCACGGACTGGTCGCACCGCTGGCCCAGCAACGAAGCCATGCAGAACGCCGACGCACACGGCACCCTGCACTACCCGGGCTGGAGCCTCCCCGTCCTCAAATACCTCTACGAGACCCGCCACATAACCGCCTCGGGCCACGAAACAACCGACACCGACCCCGGCCTCGCCGTCACCCACGACGATTACGCCCTCGAAACCTACGTCCTCGGCACCAACCACTACCAGATCGAGATGCTGGCAAACCTGGACCAGGTCCCCGAAAGCGGCGCCCTGGCCATCATCTCCTTCCCCAAGCCCCTCGCCGGCTCAGGCTTCCCCGCCCGCGTCCTGGCCGTCCTGCCATGAAGAAACGCCGGCACGCGCCTCACGGATTGATCACCAGATCCCAGAACTTGCAGTGGTGTTCAGCGGTGAAATTCGTCTCCTGATGCGCCGAGGGCGGCTGGAATGACTGTATGTCGTCGCGCGCCGTCGCATACGCCGCCCAGGCCGGAGCGCTCCCGCCATTCGGCGTCTTCCGCACCGCGAAATCCGTCCAGTATTGCCGCATCACGCCCGAAAGCGAACGCTCGCTCGCGTTCAACGGCCGCGTCCCCGCTATCTTGGGAACCTCGAACAGGAACTGCAGCTCGCTGGCATGCGACGCGCCATAATTGTAGCCGGCGTAAGGCAGAAAATCCTCCGGCGCGTTCAGATCGTTGAACTCATAGGCATACACCGGAACATACGCCGAAGCCCACTGATCGATGAGCTGCGCCGGGCAGGAGAAACTGTAATCCGTCAGCGCCGCCGCAAGCGCCACCACAGGCTTCTCGTAATGCGCCGGCGGATACAGCAAGGCGATCTCGGCCGCCAACGCCGTCCCGAACATGTCCGCCAGCACCTCGGGATATTGCTGCGCCGTCAGCATCCCCTCGGTCGCCAGGAACTGCCGGAATTCGTCGTGGTTCGTCCCGTTGAACAGCGGCACCCGGTTGAAGCTGCCGCTTTTCAGCGCCGTGTTGATCGATTGCGGCAGCAGCACGCCATCCACGATCGTCGTCAGCGTCAGCGCGGAATTGGTCTCCTGCCCCAGGATCTTCGAGACGGGTGCCGCCCGCAGACAGGCCGTATCGGTCGGCGCGCAGCCGATCCCCGCGGCGATCTCGTCGCCCGACACCTCGGATTGCGCCAGGCTCGGCAACTGCACCGAGTACGACCCGCTCTCCACCAAAGCCTGCGAGAACAGCCCAGCCACCGCCGGCGAAATGAGGTTGGACAACGTGCTCAGGCCGCCCGCGGACTCGCCGAACAAAGTAACGTTGTGCGGGTTGCCGCCAAAGCTCGCGATGTTGCGCTTCACCCAGCCCAGCGCCGCCTGCTGGTCCATCAGGCCGTAATTCGCCTTCAGGTGCGGTTCCGCGTCCAGCCCGGTCTCCGCCAGATACCCCAGGTAACCCAGCCGGTAGTTCATCGTCACCACGATCACGCGCTGTGTCGCCAGCAGCGGTTCGGGGTCGTAATCGTCGCTCTCGCCCAGCACCAGCGCGCCGCCATGTATCCAGACCATCACCGGCAGGGTCTCGCCGGCGCGCACGCCCGGCGGCGTGAACACGTTCAGGTAGAGGCAGTCCTCGGACGAGCTGGCGATCCCATACGGCGAGGCGAGCTGGGCGCAATGCGGGCCGAACGCCGTCGCCTCGTGCGTGGCGAGCGCTGCGGGCAGCGGCCGGGTCGGCGTCCAGCGCAGCGCGCCCACCGGCGGGGCCGCGTAGCGTATGCCCAGAAACTCATCCATCCCCTCGCTGGCTTTGCCCGTAAGCACGCCCGTCTCGATGTGCACGGTAGGCGCCGCCATGGCACTGCCGCACAGCAAAGCGAGCACGGAGGCCACGCACGGCACACCCCGTATGGTCGATCTGGTCATGGCACGTTCCTCTTGGACTTATTGTTGTTCAACGCGAACTTGGATTGCAGGCAGCACGATCCCAACGAAGCTGGCAATTGCCGCAGCCGCCGCGCCCTACGCACTACCTGGAAGTTGAAGCCCGCAAACCCCCGATGCGCCGCCTGCCAGACCATGCGCACCCAGCCTGTCCACCACCGCGAGCCAGCCGCCGCCTGGCGCGGCCACCCCGCTTGAGGGCCACGACCGGCCATGCGCTACACTCCCCCAATGCCCCCCGAATCCCACACGAGAACCCTCTGGCTGATGGGCGCCTTCGGCTTCCTGAGCGGCCTCCCCCTCTCGCTCACCGCCTTCACCCTCCAGCTCTGGTTCACCACCTTCGGGATCTCGGTCCATGCCATCGGCCTGACCGCCTGGCTGGGCCTCCCCTACACCCTCAAGTTCCTCTGGTCCGGCTTCTTCGACCGCCTCCCCCCAGCCCCGCTAGCCCGCCTGGGCCGCCGCCGAGGCTGGCTCCTCCTCGTCCAACCCCTGCTCGCCGCCGCCGCCATTGCCATCGCCCTCAGCAATCCCGCCCAGGCCCCCGTCACCACCATCCTCGCCGGCCTGGCGCTCGCCTTCTTCTCCGCCAGCCAGGACATCCTGATAGACGCCTGGCGCATAGAAACCTTCCCGGAACGCCTCCAAGGCTCCGCCCTGGCCACCTACGTCTGGGGCTACCGCGGCGCCATGCTCACCTCCACCTCAGGCGCTCTCTGGCTGGCCCACGCCTTCGGCTGGCGCACCGCCCTCCTGAGCCTGGCCGCCCTCCTGGCCGCCGGCGTCATCATCACCTTCCTCGCCCCCGTCGCCGCGGCGCTTCCCCGCCTGGCCCGCCTCCCCGGCTGGCGCGCCAGCATAGAAGCCGCCTTCCTGGCCCCGCTCCGAGACTTCCTCACCCGCCCCGGCGCCGCCGTTGTCCTGGCTTTCGTGATCCTCTTCCGCCTGGGCAAGGTCTTCGCGGACGGCACGGCGGCCGCCTTCTACCGCTACGGCGTCGGTTTCACCGGGCAGGCCATCGCCGACGCCAATTTCTACGGCTGGTTCGGCACCCTGGCTGGCGCCGCCGCCGGCGCCTGGCTGGTCCTCCGTTTGGGCACGCTACGCGCCCTCTTTCTGACCGGCGCCCTACAAGCCCTGTCCCTGGGCCTGTACCTGGTCCTCCTCGCCACCGGCCCCAGCGAGCCAGCCCTCACAGCCAAGATCGTCCTGGAGAATTTCGCCGGCGCCACCGCCGACATGGCCTTCCTGACCTTCGTCTCCGCCCTTTGCTCCACCGCCTACACCGCCACCCAATACGCGCTGCTCTCCTCCCTCGCTGCACTCGCCTTCCACACCCTGGGCGGACTGTCCGGCTATGCCGCCGAAGCCCTCGGCTATCGCCTGTTCTTCGCCGCCACCATGCTCGCCAGCACCCCCGCCCTAGCCCTCCTGTTGCAGTTACGCCGCACCCAGCAACGCCAACCCGCCTAGCGCCTAAAACCGCCCGGCCAGCCGCACCCAAAAGTCCCGCCCAACTACCGGGCCGCCAAAAACGCCAGAAACACTAAGCGTGTATCACGTTATTGCGAGTGCGAAGTGAGCTCGTTCCCGGGGGCCAATCACGACGCCCACGAACGAAGCAAAGGCAGAACAAACAGGTCACCATCCGCTGGTGATGCCAATCCGCCGCAGCATTGCGGCATTTCCGCACCGGTCGCAAAAGCACAGGTAGTTCGTTACGATAAAGAATAGTCTCGTTGGATTAGCCGACTACGTAAGCTGGCTTATGTTTACGCCGCTTTTACACGCGACAGGCAGGAATTTTGGCCAGCCGAACATTTTCTGCTTGCCAACCTCGTAATCTGTAGTCTCAATGCGTGAACCACATCACAGCCCCGCGACCAAGGCATGCGCCTCGGAACCGGTCTGGAACACGGAGAACCCATGCGCGCACCCGGTCTGCGCCTCACCTCGGCCCTGCTGTTCTGCCCCTTGCTGGCCCTGGCCGGCTTGGTCGGAGCCGCAGCCCAGGCCAGCCAGATCCCCGCCGTGCATGATGAATCCAGCTACACCGAAAGCGGCCAGGCCAGCTGGTATGGCCCGCGCCACGAAGGCCTGCGCACCACCAGCGGCGAGCCTTTCGACAGCACCAAGATGACCGCAGCCCACGCCAGCCTGCCGCTAGGAAGCTACGTCCGGGTGACGGACACCAGCACCGGCCGCTCCATCGTCGTCCGCGTAAACGATCGCGAGCCTCCGCACGGCGTCCGCTGCATAGACCTCAGCCGCGCCGCCGCCACCAGGTTAGGCTTCGCCGCCCGCGGCGTGGCCGACGTGACCCTGGCCCAGATCAGCGCCGAGGAAGCCCAGGGCGCGGACGAGGAACTCGCCGAAGCGCCGGACAACGCCACCGACGCCGAAACAGCTTCAGCCCAGGCCCGGACAGCCCGCGCTACTGCGCAACATGGTCGGCGACATACGCACCGCGCGCACCGATAGGCTTCGCCGCCCCTGACGTGCTGTCGTGCACCGTCTGCAGTTCCAGCTCCGCGTTAAGCTCCGCGCCCACCAGCACCGCCAGCGCACTGACATAGAACCACATCATCACGCCAACCACCGCGCCCAGCGGCCCGTAAGTGGCATCGTAGCTGGCCAGATGCTCCACGTAGAAGCTGAACAGCGCCGAGACGATCAGCCACAGCACCGTCGCCACCACCGACCCCGGCGTCACCCAATGCCAGGACGCCGCATTGCGCGAGGGCCCGAACCGATACAGCAGGGACAGCGCCAACAGCACAAAGATCACCAGCGCCCCCAGGCTGGTAAGCCGCGCAACCGTCGCTCCATAGGTGGAAATGCCGAAAAATCCGATGAACGCCGGCAACAGCACCAGCGCCGCCAACCCGATCACCGCCGCCAGGATGCCCCCCAGCGTCATCCCTAGCGCGGTAAGCTGGAACCGCACGAAGCTCCGCTGCTCCCGCTCCTCATAGGCCAGGTTGAGCGCTCCCAGGATGGATTTCGTGCCTGTCGAAGCCGACCACAACGCAATCATGATGCTGACCAGCAGGCTGAACGTCAGCGTACCCGCCGGCTTGCTCACCAGCAGGTTCACCCGGTCTGCGATCAGGTGGAACGCGCTTTCCGGCAGCAAATCCCGCAGCACCTGCATCTGCGGACCAACCGTCGCCGGATCGAACGCCAGCCCGTAGATGGAGACCAGCATGGAGATTGCCGGAAACAGCGCCAGTGTGGCATAAAATGCGCAACCGGCCGCACAAAGCGAGATACGGTCGGTAATCACCTCGCGCGCCGTTCGTGCAATCACCCGGCGCCAGCCGGCCCAGGGTATTTCCAGCGGATGCTTGGCCAGCCGGCCGAGTCGCTCGGCATCCGGCTTGCGCGCAATGGCGGCCGCGCTGACCATGTCGCCCCTGGCGCGCAGCACGGGCCCGGGAGGGGCCGCTTCGTCCGGCTCCATAACCGTTTCTCCAGATATGGCCGGTAACGTGGGTGCGAGGGGCGGGGTTGCTTGACGGGGCGCGGAGGCCCAAAGCAGGAACGCAAGCAGTCCTTTTTTGGGAAAAAAGGACCAAAAAACTTTTATCTCCCCCGCACTTACACCAGCCGGCTTTATCCGGATATGCGCGTCAGCGGCAGCAGCGCCGGGACAAAAGTTTTTTGCTTCTTTTTTTCAAAAAAGAAGGCCTTCCTTCCTTGCCGGAGCCGTCGCCGCGATGACCCCCAAGATCGACCGCTACCTGCAGGCCGAGCAGCCGCCCACACCCTGCCTCGTGCTCGATCTCGATCGCGTGGAGGAAAACTTCACCGCCATGCGCGACGCTTTCCCGGACGCGCACATCTACTACGCGGTCAAGGCCAACCCCGCCCCTCCCGTCCTGCGCCGCCTTGTGGCGCTGGGCAGCAACTTCGACGCGGCAAGCTGGGAGGAGATCGTCTTCTGCCTGGAAGCCGGCGCGCCGCCTGAGCGCATCAGCTTCGGCAACACCATCAAGAAGGCCACCTCCATCAGGCGCGCCCACGAGGCCGGGATCGGCCTGTTCGTGTTCGACTGCGAGCCGGAACTGGAGAAAATCGCCGCCCACGCCCCAGGTGCGCGGGTGTTCTGCCGGCTGCAGGTGGGCACCGCCGGCTCCGTGTTCCCGCTCTCCCGCAAGTTCGGCACCGGCATGGACATGGCGGCCGAACTGATGGTCCGCGCCCGCGACCTGGGCCTTGAGCCCTACGGCCTGTCCTTTCACGTCGGCAGCCAGCAGGTGCAGGCCGAAGCCCACGAGGCGGCGATCGGCCAGGTGGCGATGCTGTTCGACGAGTTGGACCGCGCCGGCATCAAGCTGCGCATGATCAACCTCGGCGGTGGCTTCCCCACACGCTACGGCGAGGAGATCCCGGCCGTCAGCGCGTTCGCCGGCGGCATAGACCGCGCGCTGCGCTTCCATTTCGGCAATGCGCAGCCGCAGGTCTTCCTGGAGCCGGGCCGCTACATGGTCGGCGACGCCGGCCTGGTCAGCACCGAAGTGGTCCTGGTCAGCCAGCGCGTGAAAAGCGACGAGTTGCGCTGGGTCTATCTCGACATCGGCCGTTTCGGCGGCCTTGCGGAGACGGAAGGCGAGGCGACCCGCTACGTGCTGCGCACCCCGTATGACGGCGCCGAAGAAGGCCCGGCGGTGGTGGCCGGCCCAACCTGCGACAGCATGGACATCATGTACGAGAAACAACCCTACTGGCTGCCGCTGGCGCTGAAGGCAGGCGACCGGGTGGAGATACTAGCCGCGGGTGCTTACGTAACGACTTATGCTTCAACGAGCTTCAATGGATTTCAACCGCTGGCGGAGCATTATATTTAAGGCAAGCAAGCAGTTCTTTTTTGAAAAAAAGAACCAAAAAACTTCACTACCTCGCATTTGCATCAGTCGGACTTTTCAGGATGAACCGTGTTCGCTTAGCAGCGGCGTAATGAAAGTCATTTTCACACAAGAACTGCTTGCTTTCTTACTACCATTCCGAAAGCCGCGCCGAGCAGCCCGCCCGCCAGGCAATCCGACAGGAAATGGAAGTCGCACCCCAGCAAGCCCACAACGACAAGCAAAGGCAGCGCCGCCAGCACCGGCCGGATTCGCCGCACGCACCACAGCGCCGCACACGGCGCGGTAATCACCGTGGTGTGGCCGGACGGAAACGAGGCCCAGCCGGCCCCGCCATGAAACGGGTAAAGTCCGTACGTGTGCGTGCCAATCCAGGACGGGTTATTGTTCACCCACGTCTCCGGCCAGGGCCTGCCAAACGCGAATTTCAACACATCCTTGGCGGCACTTGCCGCGAGTGTGGCGATACACGCCGCGAGCAGAATGCGCCCCCACGGTCCAGGCTTCCATCCCGCAAGCCAGGCCGCGCCGCCGGCCGCCAGACCCAACACGGAGGCAGGGCCTGGTACGTCGGCGATCCACGTCAGCCACACGCACCATTGTGGCCGGTGCAGCAGGTGCACGGCCGTGGCGACAGGCTGGTCCAGAAGGGTGTAAGACAGCGTTACCGCCAGCAGCCCGGCCGCCAGTACGATGGCGGCGCTGCGCCGCAGCCCGGCCTGGTCGTCCGTGGCCGCAAGTGCTGTCGTCATCGGAGTTGCTCCTCGCCGTCACGTACGGTTTGGTAACGCAAGCCACTTGCTCTGCACAGCACACAACCGTTACGATCACAGCCGCGAAGGCAGGAGAGTGCGATGCGCGCGCGTTGGTTGATGTCGGCGTGTCTGGCCGTGATCCTGGCCGGCCAACCCTACACCCGCGCCGTGGCCGCCGACTTCGACAGCGGCGGCACCAGTTTGGGCTGGCGCTCGCTGGATTCCGCAATGCGCGAGTCCTACCACGGACATTACAGCGACGCGATCGGCAAGGCAGGCAAGGTCATCGCGGCCGCGCCCGATTTCGCCGAGGCCTATGCCGTGCGCGCCGCCTTCTACATGGATGCCGGGCGGTGGGACGACGCGCTGGCCGACGTGAACCGGGCAGCGTCCATGCACCCCGAAGCGGCGGCGCTCGTGCTCATGCGCGCGGAGATCGCTGTGCGGCGTCGCGATCCCGCAACCGCCCTGACCGAGTTGAGCCGCGCGTCGTCGATGCCGGACAGGACCGTGTGGAAACGCCATTATGTGTCGTTCAATCTCTACACCGGCTCGCGTTTTTACGCGCTGGAGAGCATCGCGCTCGAGCTGAAACATGATGACGACGGGGCACTGACCGACTTCCAGCACATGTTGACGTTCGAAACCGTGTATCCCTGGTACATCCTGAATTTTCATTGCTACAACGCAGCGGTAGCCGGGCTGCCGGAAATGGCCGAGCTGAGCTGCGACGAAGCGATCCAGCGGCAAGGGCACGATCGCGGCGCCTATGACAGCCGCGGCCTGGCGCACCTGAAGATGCGCCAATGGGCAAAGGCGATAGCGGATTACAATGAGGCTCTGGCGGACCTTCCGGACCTGACATTGGCGCTATATGGCCGTGGCCTGGCCAAGATCGGGCTCGGCGACACCGCCGGCGGCCGCAGCGACTTGCTGGCCGCCAGCCAAGGTGAACCCGACATCGCCAACATCATGACACGGCTCGGCGTGAAAACCTGACGGGCCACCTGCGGCTGACGCGGCGTACACTGCTCGCCGCCTCCTTGCTGCGCCCGGCGTTCGCCACGCCCGTCCACGGCTGGGCCGCCACGCTTCAGGAGCGCGCGGCCACCCTGCCCGGCCCCGGCCTGCTACAAAGCTATGACGTGTCGGGCGCGGATGATTTCGCCCGCACGCAAGCTGGCTGCGCCTATGTATATGACAATGCCGTAGCAGGGCTGGCCCTGCTCGCGAGCGGAGACACGCAAGGCGCACGCCGGATCGGCGACGCGCTGACGCGGGCGCAAACCGGTGACCGTTTCTGGAAAGATGGCCGTCTGCGGAATGCATACCGGGCCGGACCAGCCACCGGGCGCGGTCCCTACCCCTTGCCCGGCTGGTGGGATGCTGCCGCCGCACGCTGGACGGAGGATGGCTACCAGGTGGGCACCGCCACCGGCAACATGGCCTGGGCCATGCTGCTATGGATCGCGCTCGGCCCCGCGTGGCGCGCGCCCGCCGAACGCGCGGCCGACTGGGTGGAAGCGCAGGTGCGCGCGCCGCACGGCTACGCCGGCGGGTTCCTCGGGTTCGAGCCGGCGCCGCAACGCCTCGCCTGGGTCAGCACCGAGCACAACATCGATCTGGCCGCCGCCTTCGGCGCGCTCGGGCGGACGGAGGCGGCCGCCCACGCCGGGGATTTCGTCGCCAGCATGTGGCAAGCCGGCGAAGGCCGCTTTGCCACCGGCCTGAAGCCGGACGGCAGCCTGAACCTGCACTCCGCAGTGGATGCGAACCTCTGGCCGCTGCTGGCCGCCGGCGCCCGGCCGGACTGGGGCCGCGCGCTGGATTGGGTGCTCACGCGCCACGGTCTGCCGGAGGGCGCGCCGGCCGCCGAGGTGACCGGCGTGGATTTCAACACGGACCGCGACGGCATCTGGCTGGAAGGCACCGCGATCACCGCGTTGACGGAGCGCCGCGCCGGACGCGATCCGGCCCGGCTGATGGCCACGCTGCGCGCCAACACCGCGCCAGGCGGCCTGATCTATGCGTCCACCACGCCCACGCTCACCACCGGTCTCTCCACCGGGCTGGACACCAGAGCGCCCGACTTCCTGTACTACCGCCGCCCGCATCTGGCGCCCACAGCCTGGGCGGCGCTGGCCCAGCTTGGCGCGAACCCATTTCCGCAGTAGCAGCCGCCCCTATGCGCATCCTGTACAGCCACCGCATCAACTCGCATGATGGCCAAGGCGTGCACATCGAGGAACTGGTGCGCGCGCTGCGGGAAGCCGGCCACGAAGTGCGCGTCGTCGGCCCCAGCTTCTACGAAAACGCCGAGTTCGGCGGCGAGAGCAACCTGGTGGCGCGCCTGCGCCGCTTCCTTCCCGGCGCGCTCGGCGAACTAGCCGAACTGGCCTACAATGTTCCCGCCTACCGCCGCCTGAAAGCCGCCTGGCGGGAGATGCGGCCGGACGTGGTGTACGAACGCTGCAACCTGTATTTCCTGGCCGGCGCCTGGCTCGCCCGCCGGCACGGCGCGCGCCTGCTGCTGGAAGTGAACTCGCCGCTGGCGCTGGAACGCGAGAAACACGGCGGCCTGCGCCTGGCTGGCCTGGCCCGCCGGCTGGAACACTGGACGTGGCGCAGCGCCACGCGCGTGCTTCCGGTGACCCATGTGCTGGCGGACAGTCTGGTGGAGGGCGGCGTGGACCGCGCCCGCATCGTGGTGATCCCCAACGGCATCGACCTCGCCCGTTTCCCGCCACGCCCCCCGGCGCCGGCGGACGGCACCGTCACGCTCGGCTTCGTGGGCTTCGTGCGCGCCTGGCACGGGCTGGACCGGGTGATCGAAGGCATGGCAGGCGGCCCGGCCCACACCCGCCTGGTCGTCGTGGGCGACGGCCCGGCCATTGCGGACCTCACCGCGCTTGCCGCCCGGCTCAGCATAAGCGACCGCGTATCCT
Organism: uncultured Acetobacteraceae bacterium; assembly: GCA_964247675.1. GTDB lineage: Bacteria > Pseudomonadota > Alphaproteobacteria > Acetobacterales > Acetobacteraceae > BOG-908. The sequence continues at coordinate 9,535 of CAXTVW010000034.1, read as the reverse complement.
TCGCCGGTCTGGTGCAGCCGGCGGAGGTGCCGGCGATCGTCACCGGGTTCGACATCGCCTTGCAGCCCAGCGCCACGCCGTACGCCTCGCCGCTGAAGATCTTCGACTACATGGCCGCCGGCTGTGCCATCTGCGCGCCGGACCAGCCCAACATACGGGAGATCCTGGTGCACGAGCAGACGGCGCTGCTGTTCGGCGAGGGCGGGATGTGGGGCGCGGTGGAGCGGCTGATCGCAGAGCCGGCGCTGCGGGCGGGGCTGGGGGCGGCGGCCCGGGGGGAGCTGGAGGCGCGGAATTATACGTGGGCGGGAAATGCAAGGCGGGTGGCTGCGTTGGGGTAGGCAAGCAAGGCGTTCTTTTTTGAAAAAAAGAACCAAAAAACTTTTACTACCTCGCCTGCACGCAGGCCCCGTTTAATCCTGCAAGTGCGCGTGTTGGCAGGAGCAGCCTACACGCTCATGCAAGCGGGGAAGTAAAAGTTTTTTGGTTCTTTTTTTCAAAAAAGAACGCCTTGCTTTCTTACTTCAGAAAGTTCCCCCAACATGCGCTCGAACAAACTAGGCCGCACCGGCCTGCTCGTCTCCGAACTCTGCCTCGGCACCATGACGTTCGGCGGCGGTGAAGGCATGTGGCAGAAGATCGGCGCGCTGCAGCAGCAGGAGGCCGGGCGTCTCGTCGGCCGCGCGATCGATGCCGGCATCAACTTTTTCGATACGGCCGACGTGTATGCGGAGGGCCTGTCCGAGCAGATAACCGGGCAGGCTTTGCGTGACCTGAAGATCCCGCGCAGCCAGGTAGTGGTAGCCACAAAGGCGTTCGGTCAGATGGGCCCGGGGCTGAACGAGCGCGGCAACTCGCGCGCGCATCTGATAGACGCGGTGAAAGCCAGCCTGAAGCGGCTGCAGATGGATCACGTCGATCTGTACCAGATACACGGGTTCGATCCGATCACGCCGATCGAGGAGACGATGCGGGCGCTGGATACGCTCGTCCAGCACGGGCATGTGCGCTACGTGGGCGTGTCCAACTGGGCGGCCTGGCAGATCATGAAGGCGCAGGGGATCGCCGAGCGCCACGGGCTGGCGCGGTTCGAAAGCCTGCAAGCCTATTACACGTTGGCGGGGCGGGATCTGGAGCGCGAGATCGTGCCGATGCTGCGCTCCGAGTCGGTGGGCCTGCTGGTGTGGAGCCCGCTGGCCGGCGGATTGCTCAGCGGCAAGTACGGGCGCGACGACGAGAAGCCGGCCGACGGCCGCCGCGCGCAGTTCGACTTCCCGCCGGTGGACCGCCCGCGCGCGTTCGACTGCATCGACGCGATGCGGCCGATCGCCGAGGCGCACGGGGCGTCCGTGGCACAGATAGCGCTGGCCTGGCTGCTGCACCGGCGGGTGGTGAGCAGCGTGATCATCGGTGCGAAAAAGCTGGAGCAGCTGGACGACAACATCAAGGCGACCGAGGTGTCGCTGAGCGAGGCGGAGCTGGACACGCTGGACCGCGTGAGCGTGCTGCCGCGGGAGTATCCGGGGTGGATGTTCGAGACGCAGGGCGCGCGGGGGAAGATGCTGGCGGAGCTTGGGCGGGGGAACGCTCGGTAAGGGAGGCAAGGAAGGCCTTCTTTTTTGAAAAAGAAGAAAAAACTTTTGCTTCCGGCGCCTGCAACGCGGCGGGTTCAGGTTCTGCCAGTGCGCGTATTGGCAGACTCAGCGCGCTCCGCGATGCAGGCGCCGGAAGCAAAAGTTTTTTGCTTCTTTTTTTTCAAAAAAGAAGGCCTTCCTTCCTTACGGAACTAACCACCCCGCGCCGGTTTCCTAAAAGCGCCGCAACCGGAGGGGACCCATGCCGCATTACGACCTCATCGTGATTGGCAGCGGCCCAGGCGGCGCCTCCCTCGTCCACCGGCTCGCCCCTACAGGCAAGCGCATCCTGCTGATCGAGCGCGGCGACTACCTGCCGCGCACCAAATTCAACTGGGATTCCAAGACGGTGTTCGTCGATGGCGCCTACCAGTGCACGGACACCTGGTATGGCAGCAAGGGCGAGACGTTCCACCCGGGCCTGCACTATTACGTAGGCGGCAACTCGAAGGTCTATGGCGCAGCGTTGTTCCGGCTGCGCGAACGCGATTTCGGCGAAGTGGTGCACCAGGAAGGTGTCTCGCCGGCCTGGCCGCTGGGCTATGCCGATTTCGAGCCGTTCTACACGGAAGCGGAGAAGCTGTTTGCGGTGCATGGGCAGCGTGGCGAGGACCCGCTGGAGCCGCCGGCGAGCGCCCCGTATCCGCATCCGCCGGTAAGCCATGAGCCGAAGATAGCGGCGCTGGCGGAGGGTTTTGCGAAGGAGGGCCTGCATCCGTTTCATCTGCCGCTCGGCATCAAGCTGGACGAGCGCGACGGCCGGGCGACACCCACGAGCATTTGCATACGGTGTGACGCGTTCGACGGTTTTCCCTGCCTGCTGAACGGCAAGGCGGACGCGCAGGTGATGTGCGTGGACCCCACACTGGCGGCACATCCGAACGTCACGCTGCTGGTGAACGCCTACGTCTCCAAATTGGAAACCGATGCTGCCGGCCGGACTGTGACCGGTGTGCAGGTGAAGCGAGGCGGTGAGCAGGAGCGTTACACGGCGGACATCGTGGTGGTGGCGTGTGGCGCGTTGTCATCGGCGCTGCTGATGCTGCGTTCTGCGAACGACGCGCATCCCGATGGTCTGGCGAACGGCTCCGGCCAGGTGGGGCGCAACTACATGCGGCATAACCAATCCGTGCTGATGGCGCTGATGAAGGAGCGCAACGACACCGTGTTCCAGAAAACGTTGGCGGTGGGCGACTACTATTTCGGCACGGATGATTGGGACTATCCGCTCGGGCTGATACAGATGTGTGCAAGCTCGCATGCCGAGCAGATCAAGGGCGAGGCTCTGCCGGGCTGGCTGGAATGGCTGCCTGACCTGCCATTCGACAAGATGGCGCTGCACTCGATGGATTTCTGGCTGTCGTCGGAGGATCTGCCGCGGCCGGAGAACCGTATTTTCTACGACGGCGACAAGGTGGTGCTGGACGTCAAGGAGCAGGGCCAGGAGGCGCATCGGCGGTTGCGGAAGAAGCTTGAGCATCACATGAGCAACCTCGGCGCGCATCCGGTGATGGTCGAGCGCAACCTCTATCTGGGCAAGGACATCCCGATCAGTGGCACGGCGCACCAGGCAGGCACGCTGCGGTTCGGCACCGATCCGGCCACTTCCGTGCTGGACCTGAACTGCCGCACGCATGAGCTGGACAATCTGTACGTGACGGATGCGAGTTTCTTTCCTTCCATCGGCGCAGTGAACCCCACGCTCACGATCATCGCCAACGCCTTGCGCGTTGCCGCCCATTTGCAGGAAAGATTGGCGGCATGACGCCGGCCGTGCTGGCGGTTTTGGCCACGCGCTATCTGCTCGTCATGCTGTTCTTCCCGTTCAGCGCGCTCGACAAGATAATCAACTTTCGCGGTGCCGTGGATCAGGCAAGGCAGATCGCACCGGGCGCGCTCGCGGTGCTGCTGATACTTGTCGGGTTGTCTGTGGAAATACTCATGCCGGTTGCCATACTGACCGGCATAGCGGACCGGGCGGCGGGGCTGGTCATGGCGGGCTATTGCATGGTGACGGCGCTGCTGTGGAAGCAGTTCTGGAAGCCCGGCGATTTCTGGCGCGCGGGCGACAGCAAAGGGCGTGACCTGTTCTGGGATTTCCTCAAGAATTTTTCTCTGGCGGGTGGTTTCCTGCTGCTCGTCGTCGGCGTGCATGGCGGGCTTGACGCATTCTTCGCCAACCCGCTCGCCTCTACCCACCCTTACACGCAGCCGGTGTCCCCATGAGCGATCCAGGCGAGAAGCCCAGCGTAGGCTATTGGCATCTCTGGGTGGACGCGCAGGGCGTAAGCCACCAGCAGCGCTGCATGCTCACGGCGTTCGACCTGCATGGCGTGGGTGCCGCCGATCCGCAGTGGAACGACAAGCAGCCACGCTCCGAGGCGACCACGGTGTTCACCGTGCAGCCGGTCGGCTGGGTCGGTGACTGGCACGAGAATCCCGCGCCGCAATGGATCGTGCCACTTTCCGGGCGCTGGTGGGTGGAGGCGATGGACGGCACGCGCATCGAGATGGGACCCGGCGACATCTCATTCGGCGAGGACCAGGGCTGCACGCGCGATGCGCAGGGACGGCAAGGCCACAAGAGTGGCACCGTCGGCGACGAGCCGGCCGTGCTGATGACGGTGCAGTTGCACATCCCGCCGGTGCGCAAACCCGGCCATTTCAGCTGACGCGCGAATGAGCACCTATGAGGTCAGCGACCCGGCGTTCCGCCGCCTGATCCTGCCGAACGCGGTGTTGCAGACGCTGGGCCAGGATTTCGGGTGGCTGGAAGGGCCGGTATGGTTCGGTGACGCGAACCAGCTCCTGGTAAGCGACATCCCCAACGACCGCATCCTCCGCTGGACGGAAGACAGCGGCATGAGCGTGTTCCGCCAGCCCTCGGGATTCGAGAACGGCCACACGCGGGACAGGCAGGGGAGGCTGATCGGCTGTTCCCACAGGAACCGCTGCATAACGCGCACCGAACTGGACGGCACGCTGACCGTGCTTGCGGATAGCTACGAAGGCCGCCGGCTGAACAGCCCGAACGATGTGGTGGTGCACAGTGACGGCGGCATCTGGTTCAGCGACCCGACATACGGGATCAACACGGATTATGAAGGGGGCAAGCAGACGCCGGAATTGCCGGCGCGCGTCTACCGGCTGGATCCGGTATCCGGCAAGCTCGCTGTGGTCGCCGATGACTTTACCGGGCCGAACGGGCTGTGCTTTTCGCCCGACGAACGCACGCTGTACATTGCCGAAACCGGCGGGCAGTTTGCGCCGGACGACCCGCGCCACATACGCGCGTTTTCCGTGCAGGATACTTGCCGGCTGAGCGGCGGGGCCGTGTTCCACACCGTCTCACCTGGAGTGGCCGATGGCTTCCGTTGCGATCAAGAGGGCCGCGTGTGGACCAGCGCCGGCGACGGCGTGCACTGCGTCAGCGCGGAGGGCGTGCTGCTCGGCAAAATCCTGACCGGGAGCACGGTCTCCAACCTAACGTTCGGCGGCCGGAACCGGTCGCGCCTGTTCATCTGCGCGGCACATACGCTGATGGCGATCTACACGAACGTGCGCGGCGCCGCATGGCCGTGAAAGCGCGATCGCTGGACAGGATCGGCCTGAACGTGCGCGACTTGCCGGCGGCGATCGCTTTCTACGAGGCCGCTCTTGGGTTTTCGGCGTCAACGATCGAGCCGGGGGACGCAACGCTGTTGGGCGTGCGTGCGGTGCGCCGGGCGCTTTTGCGCCGCGGCGGCCAATGCGTGGAGCTGACCGCGTGCGATCCGCCAGGCGCCGCGTATCCCGAAGGCAGCGCCAGCAATGATCTCTGGTTCCAGCATTGCGCCTTGGCGACTGGCGACATTGCCGCGGCATACACAAGGCTGCGCTCGGCTGCGTTCACGGCGATCTCCACGGACGGTCCGCAGGCTTTGCCGGGCGGCATAGTGGCATTCAAGTTCCGTGATCCGGACGGGCATCCTTTGGAACTGATCCAGTTTCCGGCCGGCGATCCTGCTACATCAGGCGGTATAGATCACTCGGCCATCTCCGTGGCCGACGTGGCGCGCAGCGTCGCATTCTACGCGGCGGAACTCGGCCTCGCAGAGCGTGCGCGCCAGGTGAACACAGGCAAGGCGCAGGACGCGCTGGACGGATTGCATGCGGTGACGGTCGACGTGGTCGCGTTGGCGCCCGCGACAGCCGCGCCGCATGTCGAGCTGCTTGGCTACCGCACGCCGCAGGGCCGGTCGGCGCCGACGGGGCTGTTGTCCGACATCGCCGCATCCCGCCTGATCTTCAAGGCAGAGCACCCGGCCGAGACGCGCATCCTGCGGGACCCCGACAACCATGTCATCGTAATCGAATAGCCGGCCCAGATCCGCGACTGCTTCTTGTTCCGAAAAAGCAGGCCTTCCTTGCTTAGCCCTTGCCTAACCCAGCCCCGGATGGTCAGAGGGCGCAGCATTCGTCCCCGGGGCCGCGCCCATGTCCGACACCACCCTTCAGGCGCGCGCGCCCTTCACCGCCAGCGTCCGGCGCCTGCCGAACGGGTTCGACGTGGCGGCATTGCTGGCCGTAACCGCCCTGCTGATCGCCGTGGCCCATGCGGCGCGGCACACCTTCGCGCCGCTGGAAGTGGTGCCGCAAACCACGGCCATACGGCTCGATCCCGCCTACCTGCCCGGCTACGCGCTGCGCACGGTGATGCGGATGTTCGCGGCCCTTTCCTGCTCGCTGCTATTCACTTTCACCTACGCCACCTTCGCCGCCAAAAGCCGGCGCGCCGGGCTGGTGCTGGTGCCGATACTCGACATCCTGCAAAGCCTGCCGATCTTCGGCTTCCTGACGTTCACCGTTACGTTCTTCCTGGGCCTGTTCCCAGGCCAGGTGCTGGGCGCGGAGCTGGCGGTGATCTTCGTCATCTTCACCAGCCAGGCCTGGAACATGGCGTTCAGCATGTATCAGTCGCTGAAGACCATCCCGTCGGACCTGGAGGAAGCGACGCGCGGCTTCGGGCTGACCCCCTGGCAGCGCTTCTGGCGGCTGGACGTACCGTTCGCGACACCCGGCCTGGTGTGGAACATGATGATGTCCATGTCCGGCGGCTGGTTCAGCCTGGTTGCGTCCGAAGCGGTGACGGTGGGCAACACGTCTTTCCAGTTGCCCGGTATCGGCAGCTACATCGCACTCGCGCTGGTGTCGAAGAACATACGCGCCGTGCTCTACGCGATCGGCGCGATGCTTCTGGTCATCCTGGCCTACGACCAGTTGCTGTTCCGGCCGCTGGTGGCCTGGAGTGCGAAGTTCCGTTTCGAGACGACGCAGGTGGATGCAGGGCGGGACCCGTGGATGCTGGCGATGCTGCGCAGGACACGCGTCCTGCGCCGCGCCGGGGACGCGCTGGGCAGCCTGTTCTTCGGCTTCACCGGGCTGCGCCTGGCGCCGCGCCGCGCCGCGCGCGTGCGCCGGGACCGCGCCGCCTCGCGCCGCACGGACATCGTGCTGTTCGCGCTGCTGGGCGTGGTCGTAATCTGGGCGGCCTGGCGCATCGTCACGTTCTGCGTGGCGGGGCACCTCACGCTGGCGGATCTGGGCACCGCGTTCGTGCTCGGCCTCTACACGCTGACGCGCGTGATCATCCTGATGACGCTTGCCACGCTCGTCTGGGTTCCACTCGGCGTGCTGATCGGGCTTTCGCCGAAATGGTCTCGCGTGCTGGGCGGGGCCGCGCAGTTTCTGGCCGCATTTCCAGCAAACCTGTTCTACCCGATTTTCGTGGTGCTTATCGTGCGCTACGCGCTGAACCCTGACGTCTGGCTGACGCCGCTGATCATCCTTGGGACGCAATGGTACATCGCGTTCAACGTTATCGCCGGTGCCGCGGCCTTTCCGGGAGATCTCCAGGAGGCAGCAAAGAACTTCCGCGTGGGCGGGCTGCTGTGGTGGCGCCGCGTGATACTGCCGGGCATCTTCCCGTATTTCGTCACCGGCGCCATCACCGCCTCGGGGGGCTGCTGGAACGCCTCGCTGCTGGCCGAGGTGGCGACATGGGGGAACGTGACGATACGGGCGCACGGATTGGGCGCCTACATTGAGGAGGCAACGTTCAAGGGCGATACGGCGCGTGTGCTGCTGGGCATGGTGGTGATGGCCGGGTTCGTGCTGACGTTCAACCGGCTGGTGTGGCGGCCGATGTATGCGTATTCGTCCAAGCGGCTCAGGATGTAAGAAAGCAAGCAGTTCTTTTTTGTAAAAAAGAACCAAAGTACTTTTGCTCCCTGTCGGCGGCCTGCCACACAGCGCGAACAAAACAGACAAAAGTTTTTTGCTTCTTTTTTACAAAAAAGAAGGCCTTGCTTCCTTCCTTACAGGGCCCAGCGCATGAACCTCCTAGAAGTCCGCAATTGCAAGCAGGCCTATCACAAGGATGCAAACGCCGACTTCGTGGTCCTGGACAACGTCGATGTCACCATCAGCAACGGCGAGATCGTGGGCCTGCTCGGGCGCTCCGGCTCCGGCAAGTCCACCCTGTTGCGCATCGTCGCCGGCCTGCTGAAGCCCACCGCGGGGGACGTGATCTGGCGCGGCGCGCAGTTGCGCGGCCCGGCCGAAGGTGTGGCGATGGTGTTCCAGAGCTTCGCGTTGTTCCCCTGGCTCACCGTGCAGGAGAACGTGGAACTTGGCCTCGAGGCGCAGGGCGTCGCGCGCGGGGAGCGTCACAAACGGGCCGAGGAGGCGATCGACCTGATCGGGCTGGGCGGCTACGAGGACGCCTACCCGAAGGAGATGTCCGGCGGCATGCGGCAGCGCGTGGGCCTGGCGCGCGCGCTGGTGGTGCACCCCGACCTGCTGCTGATGGACGAGCCGTTCTCCGCGCTGGACGTGCTGACGGCGGAGACGCTGCGCACCGACCTGATCGATCTGTGGATGGAGAGCAAGCTCCCCGTGCGATCCATCCTGATGGTGACGCACAACATCGAGGAGGCGGTGCTGATGTGCGACCGCATCCTGGTGTTCTCGTCCAACCCCGGCCGCGTGGCACAGGAACTGTCGGTGCCGTTCCCGCATCCGCGCAACCGGCATGATGCGGCATTCCGCAAGTTTGTCGATGACATCTACGCCTTGATGACACGGCGCGCCACGAGCGTGCCGGCGCCCGCCTCCGGCGAGGCGGCGAGCACCGCGGCCGCCGAGATCGTACACGCGCTGCATCCCGTCAACATCAACCTGATGGCAGGCCTGATCGAAACCTTGCAGGGTGAGCCGTATCGCGGCCGTGCGGACCTGCCGCCTTTGGCCGCTGCGTTGCAACTGGAATTGGACGAGCTGCTGCCGCTGGGAGAGACGCTGGCGCTGCTGCGTTTCGCCGTGCTCGAGGAAGGCGACATAAAGCTGACCGATGAAGGCCGGCAATTCGCCAATGCCGACACCGACGAGCGCAAGGTGCTGTTCGCAACCACGCTGCGCGCGCATGTCAAGTTGGCGAACACCATACGCGGTGTGCTGGACGAACGCTGGAACCATCGCGCGAGCGCCGTGCGCTTCCGCGACGAGTTGGAGGATCACATGTCGCCTGGCTATGCGGAGGATACGCTACGGGCGGTGATCGGCTGGGGGCGTTTTGCCGAGTTGTTCAACTATGACGAGGAGGCGGACCAGTTCTTCCTGGATGCGGACGAGTAAAAAGGAAGCAAGGCCTTCTTTTTTGAAAAAAAGAAGCAAAAAACTTTCTCTCCCTGTCGGCGACCGTTTCAGCACTCGCCGACACTGACCAGAAGTTTTTTGCTTCTTTTTTGCAAAAAAGAAGGCCTTGCTTTCTTCCTACAACCCAAACGAAACCACGAACCGCGTCCCCTCATGCCCCCGATCCAACGCCACAGTCGCATGCAGCGTCCTCGCCATGGATCCGA
>CAXTVW010000033.1:0-27708 GCA_964247675.1 uncultured Acetobacteraceae bacterium | reverse complement strand
CGTTGCTGCCGCTGCTGGGTTTCCTGCGCGGCTTCGGTATTGTGCCCGCGTAAAGGAAGAAAGGCCTTCTTTTTTGAAAAAAAGAAGCAAAAAACTTTTGCTTCCCCGCCTGCACCACGGCCTCGGCCCGTTCTGCCCATGCGCGCATTGGCGGAAACGAGGCGGAACTGGACGCAGGCGCCAGAAGTAAAAGTTTTTTGCTTCTTTTTCTCAAAAAAGAAGGCCTTTCTTCCTCAACCCCGCCCAACTCCGGCGCGGATCACCAAAAGGCAAGGGAATGGCGGCAAGCAAACTATATCCGGACGCAACGGCAGCGCTCGCCGGCCTGCTGCAGGACGGCATGATGATCATGTCCGGCGGTTTCGGCGTCTGCGGCGTGCCGGACACGCTGATACGCGCCATACGCGACAGCGGCGTCACCGGCCTGACCGTCGTCAGCAACAACGCAGGCACTGACGGCCAGGGCTTGGGCCTGCTGCTGGAGAGCCGGCAGATCAGGAAGATGGTCGCCAGCTACGTGGGCGAGAACAAGACCTTCATGAACCAGTATCTCGCCGGCGAGCTGGAGGTCGAATTCAACCCGCAGGGCACCCTGGCCGAGCGCATACGCGCGGGCGGCGCCGGCATCCCCGCCTTCTTCACCCGCACCGGCGTCGGCACAAAGATCGCCGAGGGCAAGGAGGAGCGCGCTTTCAACGGCGGCCGCTTCATCATGGAGACCGGCCTGGTGGCGGACTTGGCCGTGGTGCACGCCTGGCGCGGAGATGCGGAAGGCAACCTGGTGTACCGGATGACCGCCCGCAACTTTAACCCGCCGATGGCCACGGCCGCCCGCGTGACGGTGGCCGAAGTGGAGGAGCTGGTGCCCACCGGCACGCTGGACCCGGACCACATCGTAACGCCCGGCGTCTTCGTCAAACGCCTGATCGCCGTCGGTCAAATAGAGAAACCGATCGAACAGCGCACGACCCGCCCCCGCGTCGCGCAGGAGGCCTGAGCCATGCCCTGGACCCGCGACCAGATGGCCGCCCGCGCCGCCCGCGAGCTGCAGGACGGCTTCTACGTGAACCTGGGCATCGGCATCCCCACGCTGGTGGCCAACCACATACCTTCCGGCATGCACGTAGTGCTGCAAAGCGAGAACGGCATGCTCGGCATCGGCCCGTTCCCCTACCCGGGCGAGGAAGACGCCGACCTGATCAACGCCGGCAAGCAGACGGTGAGCCGCCTGCCCGAGACCAGCTTCTTCGACAGCGCCCAGAGCTTCGGGATGATACGCGGCGGCCACATCCAGCTCGCCGTGCTGGGCGCCCTGCAGGTGGCCGAGAACGGCGACCTGGCAAACTGGATGGTGCCCGGCAAGATGGTGAAAGGCATGGGCGGCGCGATGGACCTTGTCGCCGGCGTGCAGCGCGTGGTGGTCCTCATGGAGCACACCGCCAAGGGCGAGCCGAAAATCCTGCCCGCCTGCACCCTGCCGCTGACAGGGGCCGCCGTGGTCGACCTGATCGTAACGGATCTTTGTGTGTTCGACGTGGCACGGCCCGGGCTGACGCTGGTGGACCTGGCCCCCGGAGTCTCCGTGCAGGACGTGCAGGCGGCCACCACCGCGGCATTCGCGGTGCATCCAAACCTGGACAAGTAAGCAAGCAGTCCGTTGTCGAAAAACGAACCAAAAAACGTTCCTCCCCTGTCGCGGACTGTGGGCCTGAGTCCGCACCAGCGGAGTAAAAGTTTTTTGCTTCTTTTTTTCAAAAAAGAAGGCCTTCCTTTCTTCCTAACCCCCGGCTATACGCCCGCCTCCGGTCACGGGGCTGTAGCTCAGTTGGGAGAGCGCCTGAATGGCATTCAGGAGGTCAGCGGTTCGATCCCGCTCAGCTCCACCACCGCCTACTGCGGCGAGGCGATGATTGGATAACGTGGCCGGTAGCCCGGCACAGGTTCCGGCACGCTGCCAAGGTCCGGCGCGATGGCGACGGTCGCCTGATACAACAGCTCCATCACCGCTATTCCGCCCGCCTGCCGCGCCTCGTTCCCGTCCAGCGCCTGTCCGGTCTGATACCCATGCACCAGATCGGCGGCAGCCGGCCGCAGCAGCATAAATACCCGGTCGAAGAGCGCCTTATTCGCCGGATCCTTCGCGGACCAGGCGAACAGCGCGTCGAGCACACTGTCATGCCGCTCCCGCAGCCAAAGCGTTTCGGCGCCGCCGGCCTGCGCGATGGCAAGCAGCGGCATATGGAGCACCACGAAATCGGCGTCTGCGGCAAGCTGCGCTTGGTCGCGCTTGACGCCGTCGCCGAGCGGCAGGTCGGCAGCAGCGCGTATCTGGGCCAGAACGTCGCGCCATTGCGTGAAGCTCGTGAGCGTGTCGAACGCGCCGGGCTCGGCCGGGCGGGTGTAGGTGTCGAACAGGCAAGCCGGCACGGGCGCGCCACTAGTCACATCCCACACGCCGGCATGGGCCGCCTCGCCTTGGGCGGCCGGGGTAGTGTAGCCCCAAGCATCGGCGGCAAGCGCCAGCAGGCGACCACCGTCGCGGAACACGTCCATGGCGCCGTAGTCGCCCGTCTGGCTGGCGAAGCTGGAGAAACGGCCGCCCTGGTTTGCCGTGTGCTGCGTCTCGAGCAACTGCGTCAGCGAGATATCGGTGAGCACCGGCGCGCCGGTGCCGATGCTGATGCTGCGCGCACGACGCTGGAACAGGCCGAACACGTTGGCATCGTAGAGATCAACGCTTACCGGCGGCGCCGCATCGCGGCCATGCGTGCCGGCCACTTCCTGGTAGCCCATCGCGGCCGGGTCCAGCGTTCCGGTGCGGCGCAGCGCCTGGTTAGCCCGCTGCGCGAACGTGGCGCAGAAGGCCGCATCAGGCTGCGCGCCGGCGCCGGCGGACGGGCGCAGGCTAACATATTGCGCGATCGCCCCGCCTGGCGGGGTCGGTCGTGGCCAAGCGCGCAACGCGGCGGTGCGAGTCGCCAGCGCCGGTCCCAGGCAGCCGGCCGCGTCGGCAGGTGCGTCCGCGAGGTGGCACGCTTTAGGCAATGCCAGCAGCCAGGCGCGCTGGCTGGCCAGGATCGCGTCGCGGCGGAAGATCGTAGCCGCCCGCAGATTCGCCTGCAGGGCCTGGTTCATCGTGCGGTTTGCCGCCAGCGGATTTGGGCTGGCGCAGATCGCTTTCTCCGCCGCGGTGGCAGCCTCGAAGCAGTTGTCACTGGCCTCCGCCGCGTCGGCCGTCTGCGGCGAGATGCTCGAATCCGGCACGTAGGGCGTCGCGTGATGGATGGTGCAGGCGGACAGCAGGAGCATCAAGCTGGCTGCGCCGGCGGTGAAGCGTATCATCGGAGCGGCCTCAAGGGTGGAAGACCAGGGTGCCGTGCACCTCGCTCGCCGCGGCACCAAGCTCGGGCGGCGGCGGGAACGGACCGGCGCTCTGGATGGCCTTACGCGCGGCGGCGTTGATCTCCGGCACGCCACACGGGTCGATCGAGAAGCCTGCCAGCGCGCCGCTCCGGCTGACGGACACGCGGTAGTTCACTACGCAGGTGTCCCGGCGGTCCCAGGCCAGGCTGGGCTGGTGCTTGGCGGCCAGAACACGGGCCCGCACAGCAGCCTCGAAGCCGGCCAACGTGCCACGTGCGGCACTGCCGCCACCTGCACCCGCGGCCACGTCCAGCCCCAGCCCGCTGTCGGAAGCCGCGCCGAAATGACTGGCCGGCGGCCTAGACGGCGCCGCACGTGTGATGGCGCGTGGCGCAAGCGGCTGCACCGGCGGTGGCGCGGCAAGCGTAATCTCCGGCAGCGGCACCGCGAGCGAAGGCGGCGCGGACAAGATCGGTTGAATTCGCGCCAGAGGCGGCGGCGGCTTGGGCGGCGCCAGGACCAGCGTGGCGGGCAATACGGCCGGCAGTAGCGGCGGGATGACGCCTGTGCTGGTCAGCGCCGCCAGCAGCAGGACGTGCAGCAGCGCCACCACACCGAGTGCCACAGCGCGCTGAGAACCTGATGTCCCGAGCGGAACGGCAGCCGGCTGCATCATGCGGCGCGCGGTCTAGACGGCCTGTGCGCCGGCAATGGCGCCATCGATGAGCTGCCGGATCGGCGAGATCATGTCGGGATCCCAGGACGTCCGTGGCCCGATTGTGATACCGCCATCCACCACGAGTTGTGTGCCTGTAACGAAGGTGGATTCGTCGCTGGCGAGATACAGGCAGGCCTGCGCCACATGCTCGGGGGAGCCCGCCTGTTTCACCGGTTGGGAATGCGGCGCGGCCGCGCGCAATGCTTCGGTCACCTGATCCAGGACCGCCTGCGGCAGGTTCAGCCCACGCAGGCCGCTGGCAAAGATGTCCGTCACCACGAAGCCGGGGCAGATGGCGTTCACCCGTATGCCGTAGCGCGCAAGCTCGGCCGCAGCTACCCGGCTGAGCTGCACCACGCCCGCCTTCGCCGCGGAATAGGCGATTGGTGCCGCGCCGGTGGTGAAGGCGGCGATCGACGCGGTGTTCACGATGGCGCCGCCGCGCGCCTTCATGTGCGGCACGGCGTAGCGCATGCCGAGCGCCACGCCGCGTAACAGCACCGCATGCGTGAGGTCCCACAGCGCGCCTGTCATCTCCTCGATCGTCTCGACGGCGCCAGGCGAGCCGGCGTTGTTGAAGAGGATGTCGATTGCGCCGAACCGCCCGGCGGCTGCCTGCATGAGCGCCTCTATCTGCGCCTCGCTGCTGACGTCGCAATGCTGGTAGGCCACACGCTCGCCGAGCCGCGCCGCCAGCGCTGCGCCCTTTTCGTCCTGCACGTCGGCCACCATGATGCGCGCGCCTTCGGCGGCGAACAGCTCCACCGTGGCAAGGCCGATGCCTGAGCAGCCACCGGTAATCACAGCAATCTTGTTGTCTAAGCGCGGCATTTCGGTGTCCTTGGGCGGCGTGGAAACGGGCGTTTGGGTAAGCAAGCAAGGCCTTATTTTAGAAAAAGAACAAAAACCTTTTGTTACCCGACGTTCGGCAGCCTGGTTTTGTCCGAACAGAACCGGCTGATGAAGAGACGAAGCAGAAAAGTTTTGACCGTTCAAAGAAAAACGCTTGCTTTCTGCAATTAGTCCACGTCAAGGCCCTCGGGGATCGGCTCACGCTTTACTGGGGTGCGTAATCAAATAGATCAAGATCACGCATGCCGCACCGGGCCAAAGCGGGTTCCCTCAGGGCCTAAGGGGCGGACAACGCTTCCATTTCCTGCTTCTCGCCTATCCGTTTAACACATGCTCGACCAGCGAGGCACCCTTTGCATACGGCGGGTAAAAGGTTTCGATCATGTCCCCGGTCCCGCGGACGAAAACACCGCGCGGATTGGAGAACTCGCGGAAGCCTTCGATACCATGGTGACGGCCCATGCCGCTTGTGCCGGAGCCGCCGAACCCCATCGACGGCAGCGCGCTCTGCATCGCGCAGGTGTTCACCGCAGCGCCGCCGGAACTCGTCTGATCCAGCACGCGATCGAGCGTGGCCTGGTCGTCGCCAAATACGTAGATACCGAGTGGGCGTTCGCCGGCATTGATGGAGTCGATGGCCGCGTCCAGATCGTCATAGGGCACCACAGGCAGGATCGGGCCGAATATCTCCTCCTGCATGATGCGCAAATCAGTCGCTGGATCGACAACCAGCGATATCGGCATGCGCCGGCCCGCGCGATCGATGCTGTCATCGGTCTCAAGCGTAACGATCGTGCTTTGGCGCGCACGCGCCTCTTCCAGCAGCCCAGCCAGACGATCGAGGTGGCGATCCGAAATGATGCCTGTACACTCGTCGCCACGCGCGTAATCCGGCACCGCTTCGGCCATGAAAGCGCGTGCGTGCGCCACAAAGCTGTGCAGTTCAGGCCGTGGCACCAAGGCGTAATCGACGGACACGCACATCTGGCCGCCCTTGATCATCTTCGTGCCGATTACCGACTCCACGTTCCGGCGCGTCACGGAACCGGGCGTGAGTACGGCCGGACATTTGCCGCCGAGTTCAAGCGTGACGGGCGTGAGGTTTTGTGCCGCAGCCGCCATCACCTGACGCCCCACATTCGGGCTGCCGGTATAAAGCAGGTGGTCCCACGGCAATGCCGAAAATGCGCGCGCCAGATCCAGCCCGCCCTGCGCCACAGTGACCAGGTCGGGGTCGAACGCCGCCTGCACCATCTCTGCCAGCAATGCGGCGCAGGCCGGCGTGAACTCGGACGGTTTCACGATCACCCTGTTGCCGGCCGCCAGCATCTCCACCATTGGTCCGACTGACAGGTCGAACGGAAAGTTCCACGGCACCATGTTGCCGACCACGCCCTTCGGCTGGTTCTTCACATAAGCGCGCGACGTGCCGAGCAGGCCAGCATCCGTGTCACGCGGTTGCGGACGCATCCATTCTTCCAGATGCGCCAGCACGTATTGCGCACGGCCCAGCACACCGAGCACCTCGATAATGTCAGAGGCCGGCACAGGATGCGCACCGAAATCTTCCGCAAGCGCCGCGCTTATGCGCGCGCGGTTGGCGGCCATCATGCCCATCAGCGCCTCCAGCCGGCACCGGCGCTCCTCGATCGGAGGATTGCGGTCCGCCGCGAAAGCACGCCGTTGCGCTGCGAAGGCGTCTGTAAGTTTGCTGATGGCGCCCTGGTCAGGGGCGACAGTTTCCGGCGCGATTCCCACGATGGACATTTTCACCTTCCGATTGGCTTACTTAAGTGAAGGCCTTCTTTTTTGAAAAAAAGAAGCAAAAAACTTTTGGTCCTGTCGCATTTGCACCGGCCGGGTTCCGCTGGTGGGCACTCGCATCGCAGCGGCGGGGAATCAAAAGATTTGTGCTTCTCTCACTCCCGGAACGCTGCCAGCAAAGCCGCCCGCTCCTCGCGCACAAGCTCCGGCTCCTGCACCGCCTGCAGGTCGAAATCCTTCAGCTCCGCCGGCACGTACCAGTGCAGCCGGTCCGCATGATACGCGGCCCACACGGTCTCCGCCACTTCGGACGGCTGCACCAAGCGCCACATGCCCGCCGGTGGCGCCATGGCGCGCAACTGGTCGGATAGGATGGGCGTGTCGATCAGCCCAGGCAGCAGGTCGGCCGCACGCACGCCGAACCGCTTGAACTCGATGGAGAGCGCCTCCGTCAGGCCGCGCACGGCGTGCTTAGTGGCCGAATACACCGCGATTCCCGCGGTGCCGAAGATCGCCGAGGAAGACGCGTTGATCAAGCATAGCGCGCCTGGCGTGGTGCGCAGCAGCGCCACGGCGGCCCTGGTGCCGATCATCACGCCCAGGAAGTTGACGTTGACCACCTTGATGATATCCGCCCACGCCATCTCGTCGAACAGCCCGCCGGCCGCGATGCCCGCGTTGCTGAACATCAGGTCCAGCGTGCCACCGGTGGCTGCGCCAAAACCGTCCATGACCGCCGCGAAGGCGGCCGGGTCGGTCACGTCCAGCGTGGCGAAAACCCCGTTGCCGGCGCCGATCTCGGCTTGCAGCCTGTCCAGCCCCGGCGCGTTCAGATCGTAGGCGCCAACAAACCAGCCGCGGGACGCGAACAGGCGCGCCGTCGCCAGCCCCATTCCGCTGGCGGCGCCGGTGATGAAGATCGATTTGCGGCCGTTGCTCTGGCTCATGTTCCACGAATCCTTTTCCTGATGGCAAGCATGCCGGCGAATGGCCGGCCGGCACATAGCCATCACGCAGCCGCCAACTTGCGCGAGTGGACGTTGGGTGAGGAAAGGCCTTCCTTGCTTCGCGTCAGAACGGCAGCGCCGCCTGCCGTCCCTCGCTCACCACGCCCACCTCCGCATCGGCGAACCGCAATTTCAGCTTTGCCGCCGACCTCACCTCGGACGCACGCGTCACCGCGTGCCCCCGCGCGTCCCGCACCAGCACGAAGCCGCGCGCCAGCACCCGCTCGTAAGACGCTCCCTCCAGCCTTGCCGCTAGCACATCCAGCTGCCCGCGCTGCGCCCGCAACCGGCCGGCGATGCCGGCGATCGTCAGAAGCGGCAGCATTCGGCCCGCATCATGGCGACACCGGGAGAGCTCCGCGCGCACTCCACCTCCCAGGCGAAGCCCCGCACGGTCCAGCCCCGCCCGACGCGCCGCAATCAGCATATGCGGGTCCGGTATCTGGCGTTCGGCGCGGGCCAGCGCCGCAGCGCGAGCAGACAGCAGGACTGGTATGGCCGCATCCAGCAACGGCGCTACGCGCACCGCCACGTCCCGGTGGCGCGCAAGCCCGGTGCGCAACGCCCCCAGCAGCCGCAACCCACTAAAATCCAGTCCGGCCCGCCGCGCCGCGATCAGCGCGTGCGGGTCCGGGATGTGCCGCTCCGCCCGGTGCAGCGCGGACCCGCGCGCCGCCAGCAGATTGGGCGGCGCCAGGTCCAGCCGCTGGGCGCGGTCATCCAGCCGCTGCCGCGCCGCGTATAGGATGCCGGGCAGGTCCGGCAGCCGCGCACCGGCTGCGGCAAGCCGCGCGCCGGCGTTCTGCGCCGTCCGGTCCAGCGCGCCGGCCAACCGCGCTGTCTTCTGCGCCAGATCGGCCAGCAATTCGGTGCGGGACGGCACCGCCAGCTCGGCCGCGGCCGTGGGAGTGGGCGCGCGGCGATCGCTCACATGGTCGATCAGCGTGGTGTCCGTCTCATGCCCCACCGCGCTGATCAGCGGGATGCGGCAGGCCACCACAGCGCGCAGCACCGCCTCGTCGTTGAAGGCCATCAGGTCCTCCAGGCTGCCGCCGCCGCGCGCCACGATCAGCACGTCCGGCCGAGGTATGCCTTGCGCCGGCAGCCGGTCCATGCCGGCGACCGCGGCGGCGATCCTGGCCCCTGCCCCCTCGCCCTGCACCGGCACCGGCCACAGCAGGATCGGCCGCGGAAAGCGGCGCGCAATCGTCGTCATAATGTCGTGCAGCACGGCGCCGCTGGCCGACGTCACCACGCCCACCACGCCCGGCAGCACGGGCAAGGCGCGCTTTGCCGCGGCGTCGAACAGCCCCTCGGCCGCCAGGCGGGCGCGCAGCATCTCGATTCGCGCCAGCAGCGCGCCGGCCCCGGCATACTCCAGCCGGTCGATCATCAGCTGGTATTCGGAGCGGTCGCCGTAGGCGCTGATCTTGCCGGTGGCGATCACCTCCACGCCGTTCTCGGGCTTCAGGCCCACGCGCGGCAGCGTGGTCTTCCAGATCACCGCGCGTATCTTGCCGCCTTCGTCCTTCAGGCTGAGATAGGCGTGGCCGCTGCTGTAGAGCTTATACTCGGTGATCTCGCCGCGCACGCGTATGCGGCCGAAGGCGCCCTCCAGCGTGCGTTTTATGGCGCCTGAGAGCTCGCCTACGCTGTATTCCGGGATGTTGCTCTGCTTGGCGGGGGCTTCGTCCATGGGAAGGAAGAAAGGCCTTCTTTTTTGAAAAAAAGAAGCAAAAAACTTTTGCTCCTGTCGCTGCGCCGGCGTCCGCGTTTGGCAGACAGCACCCGACTGGTGCAGATGCGGAGGAAGCAAAAGTTTTTTGGTCCTTTTTTTCAAAAAAGGACTGCTTGCCTTCCTCGAAAGTGACCGAAAATGCGCGTGCTGATTGTAGGCGGAGGCGGCAGGGAACACGCCCTGGCCTGGGCGATAAACCAGTCTCCCCTGCTGACCAAGCTGTTCGTGGCCCCAGGCAACCCGGGCACCGCCGCCATCGCCGAAAACGTGGCGATAGGCGCGCTGGACGTCCCCGCGCTGGTGGCATTCGCACGGGCGGAAAACATCGATCTGGTGGTGCCAGGCCCGGAGGCGCCGCTGGTGGCTGGCCTGGCGGACGCGCTCGCCCATGTTGGCCTGCGCTGCTGCGGCCCTAATGCCGCGGCCGCAGCACTGGAGGGCAGCAAGGCGTTTGCCAAGGAGGTCTGCGACTCGGCCGGCATCCCCACCGCGCGCTGGGAGCGTTTCGACAACGAAGCCGCGGCGCTGGACTTCGTCGAGCGTCGCGGTGCGCCGATCGTGGTGAAGGCGGACGGCCTTGCCGCCGGCAAGGGTGTGGTCGTCGCCCACACCCCCGAGGAAGCCACAGCCGCGATCCGCGCTATGCTGGGCGCCCGCATTTTGGGCGAGGCGGGCGCCGCCATCGTCATCGAGGAGTGCCTGACCGGCGAGGAGGTGAGCCTGTTCGCCTTGTGCGACGGCACGAACGCCGTTTTGCTGGGTGCGGCACAGGACCACAAACGGGTGGGCGACGGCGACGCCGGGCCAAACACCGGCGGCATGGGCGCGGTCTCGCCGCCCTCGCGCTTCGACGAGGCCGCCCAGCACGCTGCGATGGAGGCGTTCATCCGTCCGGCGCTGGCTCAGATGGCAGCGCGTGGTGCTCCGTTCAGCGGCATCTTGTTCGCCGGCCTGATGCTCACGGCCGACGGCGCCAGGCTGATCGAATACAACGTCCGCCTGGGCGATCCGGAGGCCCAGGTGATCCTGCCGCGTTTGCAGACAGACCTGCTGGCCGCCCTGCTTGCCGCCGCGAACGGCAATCTGGGCGGCATCGAGCCCGCCTGGCTACAGACCACCTGCGTGGCCGTGGTGCTCGCGGCGCCCGGCTATCCCGCGGCGGTTACCACGGGCGCTCCCATCACGGGGCTGCTCGAGGCCGCCGCCCTGCCGCACGTCGCCATCTTCCACGCCGGGACGGACATACGCGAAGGCCACGTCGTCGCCGCCGGCGGCCGCGTGCTCAGCATCTGCGGCACCGGCCCGGACGTGGCCACCGCCCGGGCCGCCGCCTACGCCGGCGTGGACGCGATCGGCTTCCCCGGCGCGGTGTTGCGGCGCGATATCGGCCTGCGCGCGATGGGAGAGACAGCATGAGCATCCACGGCGCCACTAAGCCGATCACGGTGCCCGACCTGCGCCGCATGAAGGGCACGCCGCAAGTGTGGCTGACCGCCTACACCACGCCTATGGCGCAGCGCCTGGACGAACATTGCGACGCGCTGCTGGTGGGCGACTCCCTCGGCATGGTGCTGTACGGCCTGCCAAGCACACTGCCCGTCAGCCTGGACACCATGATTGCGCATGGTGCGGCCGTGGTACGCGGCGCGAAGCACGCCTGCATCGTGGTGGACCTGCCGTTCGGCAGCTACCAGCAGAGTCCGCAACAGGCTTTTGCGAGTGCCGCCCGCGTGCTGGCAGAGACCGGCGCCTCGGCCGTGAAACTGGAGGGTGGGGTGGAGATGGCAGAGACCATCGCCTTTCTGACCGCGCGCGGCATACCGGTTTGCGGCCATGTGGGCCTGATGCCGCAATCGGTGAACGTGGCAGGCGGCTTCCGTGCCACCGGCCGAACGCAGGACGAAGCGGCCAAGGTGACCGCGGACGCCCAGGCCGTGGCGGACGCCGGCGCGTTCGCGGTGGTGCTGGAGGGCACGCTGGAACCCGTCGCCGCCGCGATAACCAGGCAGGTCGCCGTCCCCACTATCGGCATCGGCGCCTCGGCCGAGTGCGACGGGCAGGTGCTGGTGATCGACGACGTGCTCGGCACTTTCAACGATTTCACCCCGCGCTTCGTAAAGCGCTACGCCACACTGGGCGAGGACATCTCCCGCGCTGCCGCCGCCTACGCCGCGGACGTGCGTGCGCGGGCGTTCCCGGCGGTGGAGCACACGTTTCGGAAAGCGAGGTAAGCAGCCTTCTTTTTTGAAAAAAGAAGCAAAAAACTTTTGTCCCCCCGCCTGCATTGACGTGCGGCCTAATGCCGAAGATGTGCCGCGTCGGCAGGACTTGGCCTGGCTCACGTGCCAGAGAGAAATCGAAAGTTTTGTTTCTCTTAAAAAAAGGCTGTTCTTCCCTCCAGACGTGTCCCCGCCACCGATTCCTAAGAATTTC
This sequence comes from uncultured Acetobacteraceae bacterium, assembly GCA_964247675.1. Taxonomy (GTDB): domain Bacteria; phylum Pseudomonadota; class Alphaproteobacteria; order Acetobacterales; family Acetobacteraceae; genus BOG-908. The sequence continues at coordinate 15,833 of CAXTVW010000033.1, read as the reverse complement.
CGAGAAACGCGAGACAGGATGGATCACGACGAAACTGACCTTAGCGTCGGACCAGGCCGCCGTGGGGCCGCCGCTCGGTTGCCGCGCCCTGTGCGCGCCGTGATATTCGACCTGGACGGCACGTTGTTGGACACCGAGCGTGCGTATCGTGCCGCCTTTCTGGACACGGTTGCCGCGTTCGGCCGCGTGTTGCCGCACGGCGCTTACGATGCGCTTGTAGGGCTGCCCACGACCACACGCCGCAAGCTCCTGCCCGCGATACTCGGCGCAGACTGCCCGACGGAGGCGTTTTTCGACAGCTACTACAAGACCCGGGCCCGCTATCTGGCAGGCGGCATCACGCTGAAGCCAGGCGCGTCTGACCTTCTCGCCTGGCTTCAGGCTCAGCAGGTCCCCGCGGCGATATCGACATCGGCCAGCGCCGCCACTGCCGCCAGTCACCTGCAGGCGGCCGGGCTGGCCGGGCGGTTTCATCCCGTCGTTACCCGCGACGACGTCGCACGCGGCAAGCCGGCGCCTGACAGCTTTACCCTGGCCGCAGACCGTCTCGGCATCCCCGCTTGTGATTGCCTGGCGCTTGAGGATTCGGCCTGTGGCGTGGCCGCCGCGCATGCGGCCGGCATGATGGCGGTGATGGTGCCGGACGTGGTGGCGCCTGCGCCTGACACGGTTCGGCTTTGCGAGGCGGTGATGGACACCCTTTACGATGTGGCCTGGTTGCTGGAAACCTGCTGGACGAATGATCGTTCCCGGTTACGTGTATAAGGAAGAAAGCAGTCCTTTTTTGAAAAAAAGGACCAAAAAACTTTCGCTACTGCCGCTGCGGATGCAGCCGCTGCTGTCGTTCGGCCTGCGCGCTGCATCTCGCGGGCGAACGGACCGAAAGTTTCTTGCTTTTTTTTTTCAAAAAAGAAGGCCTTCCTTCCTGTGCGCCTGATAATCTTCGGCCTCTCGGTCTCCTCCTCCTGGGGCAACGGCCACGCCACGCTCTGGCGCGGCCTCATCGCGGCACTCGCTGAAGCCGGCCACCGGATCACCTTCTTCGAACGCGACGTCCCCTACTACGCCGAGAACCGCGACCTGACCGAGCTGGGCGAAGGCGCGTCTCTGGTGCTCTACCGGGGTTGGGCGGGCGTTGCCGCGCAGGCGCGCCGCGCGGCGGACGATGCGGACGCGGCGATCGTCACCTCTTTCTGCCCCGATGCGCTGGAAGCAGCGGACATGCTGGGCTGCAGCCGCGTGGCGCTGCGGTGCTTCTACGACCTGGACACGCCAGTTACCTTGGACAGGCTATCCGCGGACGAACCGGTTCCCTATATCGGTCCGCGCGGCCTCGCTGATTTCGATCTCGTCCTAAGCTACACTGGCGGTGCGGCGCTCGATGCCTTGCGCACGCGGCTGGGCGCCATCCGGTCAGCCGCGCTCTATGGCTGGGTCGATCCCGGACTGTATCGCCAAGTCGCCGCCGAGCCGCGCTATGGGGCGGACCTGTCCTATCTCGGCACCTACGCCGCGGACCGGCAGGACACGCTGCGGCGGCTGTTCGTGGAAGCGGCGCGCGGCAGGCCGGACCGGCGCTTCGTCATCGGCGGCGCGCAATATCCCAAGGACTTCCCCTGGACGCCGAACATCTTCTTCGTCCGCCACCTGCCGCCTGCCGAGCATCCCGGCTTCTACAGTTCCTCGCGCCTCACGCTGAACGTCACGCGCGCGGCGATGGCGGCGATGGGCTGGTGCCCGTCGGGTCGGCTGTTCGAGGCGGCGGCTTGCGGTACGCCCATCCTGAGCGACACCTGGCCGGGCCTGGACGCCTTTTTCGAGCCCGGCCGCGAGATCATGATCGCCGAGACCACCGAGGACGCGCTACAGGCCATCGACAGCGCGCCTGAGGACTTGGCGCGCATGGCGGCGCGCGCCCGCGCCCGCGTGCTGGCCGAACATACCGCCGCGCACCGTGCGGACACTCTGATCGCGCTGTTCGAAGGCGCGCTCAACAAGATAGAGGCCTGACGGATCATGTGGGGCATCATCCCGGCCGCCGGCAACGGCACGCGCATCCAGCCGCTGGCCTTTTCCAAGGAGCTTCTGCCTGTCGGCAGCAGGCGCGATGCGAACGGCGTTGAAAGGCCGCGCGCGGTCAGCGAGTATCTCGTGGAGCGCATGGCGCGCGCCGGCGTAAGCAAGCTTTGTTTTGTCATCTCGCCCGCGAAATCCGACATACTGGGCTATTTCGGCGGCGCCATCGGTGACGTGTCGCTGGCCTATGTGGTGCAGGACTGCGCCCGCGGCCTGTGCGACGCCATCTTCCGCGCACTGCCGCTCATCCCGCAGGACGAGATGGTCGTCATCGGCCTGCCGGACACGATCTGGTTTCCCTCCGACGGCCTGGCGCAGCTCCCCGCCGACCGTTTCAGCTTCCTGCTGTTCCCCGTCGAGCACCCGGAACTCTTCGACGCGGTCGAGCTCGACGCGGACGGCCGCGTGCAGCGCATCATCGTCAAACAGCCCGATCCAGGAACGAACTGGATCTGGGGCGCATTCAGCCTGCCCGGGCACATCTTGCACGCGCTGCACGCTCTCTGGCAGCAGCGCGGCTGCGCCGACGAGTATATCGGCACGCTCGTCAACGCCTGGCTCGACGCCGGCGGTGAGGCGTTCGGCGTGTGCGCGGGCCAGCGCTATGTGGACGTGGGCACCTTGCACGGCTACCGCCAGGCCGTGCATCTGCTGGGCGAAGACGAGACTCCGCAACCGAAGGTGCAAGACTATGCCTGACGACGTGACACCGGCGCGCTGGACCAGGGAGGCGATAGCCGAGCGCGCCCAGGCGCTTGGGCCGTGGTTCCACAATTTGGACCTGCACGGCGTGCGCACCGCGCCGGATCATTTCCTTGGGGATTTCCCGACCGTCAAATGGCGCAGCTTTGCCGCCGACATTCCCGCCGACCTCACCGGCAAGACCGTGCTGGACATCGGCTGCAACGGCGGCTTCTACAGCATGGAGATGAAGCGCCGTGGTGCGGCGCGCGTGATAGGCATAGACGTGGACCAGGACTACCTGGCGCAAGCCCGCTTTGCCGCCGAGGTGGAGGGCCTCGACATCGATTTCCGCCGCATGTCGGTGTACGACGTAGGTGCGCTGGGCGAACGCTTCGACGTCGTGTTCTTCATCGGCGTGCTCTACCACCTTCGCCACCCGCTGCTGGCGCTGGACCTGATACACGAACACGCGGCGCGGGACCTGCTGGTGTTCCAATCCCTGCAGCGTGGCAGCCCCGCCATCACGCCCGTCGAGCACGACTACAAGTTCTGGGACGAGGACCATTTCAACGATCCCGGCTACCCCAAACTGCATTTCATCGAACATCGCTACAGCAACGACCAGACGAACTGGTGGGCGCCCAACCGTGCCGCCTCGGCCGCCATGCTGCGCAGCGCCGGGTTTGAAATAACCAGCCACCCGGAGGAAGAGATTTTCATCGCCCGCCGCGTGGAGCGCGCGTACCCCGAATTCGGCGCGGTGTATCCGGAGCGCGCCCGATGATCGAGGCCGCGATGATCTGGAACGAGCCAAATAACAAGAGCCACTGGGACCTCGAGAACGACCCTGGCTGGACGGCCTTTGCCGCAATGACCAAACTCGCCGGCGCCGCAATTGCCGCCGAAGCGCCAGGCCTGCCGCGCGTGCTCGGCGGCATGTCGCCGATAGACCCGGACTTCCTGCGCGTGCTGCAGGCGCAGGGCGTGATGGAACAGCTGGACGCGGTGGCCGTGCACGGCTTCCCGCTGGACTGGAACAACTGGCTGCTGAACGAATGGCCGGATAAGCTCGCCAGCATCCAGGCCTGTACGAAGATGCCCGTCTGGGTGAGCGAAGTCGGCATCTCCACGTTCGGCGCCGAGGAGGTGCAGGAATGGGGCCTGAAGCGCACCGCCGAGCTGTTGATCGGCCGCGCCCCGCGCATCCACTGGTATAGCTTGTATGACCTTCCCGCCGCCTGGCCGGCCACCACGCGCCACCGCGAAGCCGAAGGCTCCTCCTACTACCGCCACTTCCACATGGGCCTGCTGGACGAGCATGGCACCCCGAAACGCGCCGCCCGCCATTTTGCGGACTACACCCCGGAGATCGGCCTGTGCCAGTGGTTCCACTACCAGGACCACCGGCTGGACGACGCCGTGCGCCACATGCGCGACATGGGTGTCACCTATCTGCGCACCGGCCTGAGCTGGGCCGATTTCTACCGGCCGGATGCGCTCGCCTGGTTCGACCGCCAGATGCGCGCGCTGGAAGAGTTCCGCGTGACCGTCACCTTCTGCTTCACCCCGGAAGACCGCGGCATCTGGGCGCACCACACCGCACCGCCAAGGGACCCGCACGAGTTTGCAGAGTTCTGCGCCACCATGATCCGCCGCTACGCGCCCGGCCGCGCGGACGCCACACCCGAACGCGCGCTGGTGGAGCAGCCAAACTGACGCCAGCGCAGACGGTTCTCGACGCCCTCGCCCGCCGCCGGCCGATAGCCCTGCCGGTGGCGCTCGTCGCCGCCCATCCGGACGACGAGACGATCGGCGCCGGCGCCAGCCTGCGCCTGTTCGACGACCTGTTGCTGATACATGTGACCGACGGCGCACCCACCGACTTGACCGACGCGCGACGCGCCGGCTTCGGCACGCTGGCCGCCTACGCCGCTGCGCGGCGTTCCGAGCTTGTCGCTGCGCTGCACGCCGGCCAGGCCACGCCGCGCACCCTGGCCCTGGACCTGCCGGACCAGGGCGCGTCGGCGGAGATGACTCCGCTCGCCTTCCGCCTGGCCGCGCTGTTCGCCGCGCACGGCACGCGAGTCGTCATCACCCATCCCTACGAAGGCGGCCACCCGGACCATGACGCCACCGCGCTCGGCGTGCATCGCGCCGTGCGCGGAACCGGCATCGCCATACTGGAGATGGCCAGCTACCACGCGGGCGAGGACGGCCGCCTGGCCACCGGCCAGTTCCTGCCAGGTGGCGGCGAGCCTGTGGAAATCCTGCTGCCGCCGCAGGAGCAGGACCTCAAGCGCGAAATGATGGCCTGCTTCGCCACGCAGCGCGCCACGCTCGCCTGGTTCGGCACCCAGCGCGAAGCCTTCCGAACAGCGCCGGACTACGACTTCACCCAGCCGCCGCACCCTGGCGAGCTGAACTACGAACGTCATGATTGGGGCATGACGGGTGCCGCGTGGCGCCAGCTGGCAGCGGCCGCCACGGCGTGACACGCCGGCTCACCGTCCTGCATGCCGCCTACGCACTGGCGCCCGTGGGCCCGGACGCGGTGGGCGGCGCCGAACAGATCCTCTCCAGCCTGGACCACGCGCTGACCGAAGCCGGCCACCGCTCGCTGGTCGTGGCCTGCCGCGGCAGCCACGCCGCCGGCACCTGGATAGACACCGGCGTGAATCCGGAGGCCACACTGGACGACACCGCCCGGGCGCAAGCCGAAGCCGCCACCCGGGACGCCATCGCACGCACGCTGGAGACCACCCACGTAGACGTGCTGCACCTGCACGGCCTGGATTTCCCGCGCACCCTGCCGGATGCGGCGCCTCCTACCCTGGTCACGCTGCATCTGCCGCCGGATTGGTATGCCGCACTGCCGTCCCGCCCAGGCCTGCATTACAATTGCGTCTCGCCGTCCCAGCACGCTGCCTGCCGCAGCCTAGGGCCGCTCGCCGGCCTGCTCCCGCCAATCCCGAACGGCGTCCCAGTGCAGCGCCTGGCCACAACGCGCATCTCCCGGCGGCGCTTCGCCCTGATGCTGGGCCGTGTCTGCCGGGAGAAAGGCCAGCACATCGCGCTGCAAGCGGCGCACCTCGCCGGGACCCCGCTGATCCTCGGCGGCGCGGCCTTCCCCTACCCCGACCACCAAGCCTATTACCGGACCGAAGTGGCCCCCCGCCTGGATGCGCAACGGCGGTTCGCGGGCCCGCTCGGCTTCGCCCGCAAGCGGCGTTTCCTGGCCGCCGCCAGCTGCCTCCTCGTGCCCAGCCAGGCGGCCGAAACCAGCTCGCTCGTCGCCATGGAGGCGCTTGCCTGTGGCACCCCTGTTATCGCTTTCCCGTCCGGCGCCTTGCCGGACATCGTGGAAGACGGCCGCACCGGGTTCCTCGTGCGCAACGCGGCCGAGATGGCGCGCGCTATTGGCCAGGTGGGCACGCTGGATCGCGATGTTTGCCGGCACGTGGCTCGCGAACGGTTCGATCTGCGTTGGATGACGGATGCTTACTTGAGGTGCTACGGGCTGTTGCGCGGTGAAGGAGAAAGTAAGGCCTTCTTTTTTGAAAAAAAGAAGCAAAAAACTTTTGTTCCTGACGCCTGCGGCAACGAACGTGCAAGCCTGACTAACGATGCGGCTGCATCGGCGGCGTCAGGAACAAAAGTTTTTTGGTCCTTTTTTTCAAAAAAGGACTGCTTGCCTTGCCTTGCCTAACCCTGACCATCGAAACCAGTTTGCAGGACCTCGCCGCGGACTGGCAGGAGCTGTGGCAACGCACACCAGCCGCCACGCCATTCCAGTCGCCCGCCTGGCAGGTTGCCTGGTGGGCGCAGTTCGGCACGCAGCATGCCGTGCTGGCCAGCCTGCGTGCGGACGGCCGCCTGATCGGTCTGCTGCCGTGCTACGTACTGCCCGAAGGCGCCGGCAAGCTGCTGCCGATCGGTGCCGGCATTAGTGACACGCTAGACGTACTGCTGGCCCCCGAAGCGCCGCCCGATGCGGCCGGGCGGCTGCTGTCGGCAGCCTTGCGCGCGGCTGGCCCAATCGCGCGCGCGGACCTGATAGATCTGCCGCCGGACTCGCCTTTGCGCACTGTGCCAGCGCCGTGCGGATGGCGGAGCACACTCAGCCGCGGCGAGCCTTGTCCGGTGCTGGCGCTGACGGGCGCGCGCCTGCGCGAAATTATCCCCGCCGCCGCGCACCGCAAGCTGCGCATGAACCGCAACCGGGCGCTGCGCGAAGGTGGCGCGACGCTGCATTTCGCAACATCCGAGACTTTGACAATTTCGCTCGATACCGTGTTCACCCTGCATGCCGCGCGTTGGACGGAGCGCGGCGAACCGGGCGGCGTGCTGGCGGATGCGCGTGTGGGCGCGTGCCTGCGCGCGGCCGCACCCGGCTTGCACGCATCCGGCGCGCTGCTTGTGGCAGAGCTCCACATCGGGCCGGACGTGGCGGCCGCCTGCCTGGCGTTTCTCGCCGGCGTCGATCGTCTGCTGCTGTATCTGGGGGGGTTCGATGCGGCCTACGCGTCCTGCAGCCCGGGGTCGCTGCTGGTCGACGCGCTGGCCCGCAAATGTATCGGAGAGGACAGGCGGGAAATCCATTTCCTGCGCGGCGGCGAGGCCTACAAATACGCCTGGGGCGCGGTGGACCGGCACAACGCCACGCGCAGCTTCGTGCCGGCGTGAGTGCCGTCGCCGCCTGGATGGCCGGCGACATCTCGCCCGAAGTGGCGCTGAGCCGCCTGTTGCTCGACGGGCTTACACCGGATGAGGTATTGGCAGCCGTGCCGCCCGGCTCGGCGCTTGCCGCCCTCGCTGGGCGGCAGCACGCCAATCTGGGCGCCGTAGCCCGCATGCTCGCCCAGGCCCGAACCGACCACTCCGGCGCTCAGGATGCGCAGGCCATCGCGCGCATGTTCGATCGCGCCGTGGCCGAAGCGCCCGACGCAAGTGTGGCCGCTTACACCCTGAACGATCCGGAGGTGGCGGCAAGGGCCACGGCCGAGATCGTGGGCTGGCTCGTCAACCAAGGCTTGGCGGTGGGCCCGGTGCTGGACCTCGGGTGCGGAACCGGGCGGGTGGCTGCGGCACTGGCGCCCTACGCGGAGCCGGTGCTGGGGCTGGACGTCTCGCCAGGCATGGTGGCCGAAGCACAGCGGCGCTATGGCACCGACCGGCGGCTGGCTTTCGCGGTGACGGACGGTCAGCCGCCTGCCAATCTGCCGGCCGGCAGCCTTGGCCTCGTCCTGGCGGTGGACAGCTTTCCTTACCTGATCCAATCCGGCCTTGCAGACGCACATGCCGCGTCGGCCGCGAAATGCCTGCGGCCCGGCGGCGCGCTGGTGATCCTGAACCTGTCCTATGGCAGCGACGCCAGCGCACACGTGCGCGGCTGGTGCGCCGCGTATGGCCTGTCGCCCGAGCAGTGCGGAACGCGGCCGTTCACATTGTGGGACGGCACCGCGTTCGTGCTGCGGCGCGGCGAACGGCATCAGTGTTAAGGCGGCTTTTCGTTACGTTAACCAGCGGACGGACTTGTTGACATGTCGGCAAGTATGGGGCTCTACCCCAAACCCCGCTGGGGCCTTGAGGCCCCAGACCCCCATCTGCTTAGCAACGCTGATAATTCGATGTTCGGCTGGTTATCGCCGTTCCGCTTTGCAGATCGCCCGGGCCGCTGCGGCTGCGTTCCGACGGTGCGCATCGCAAGCTGGCAGATGTCAGGCGGAAACTTCGCGGAACATGAGTAAGCAGAATTCGGTGTGGACCCGAAGCTTGACGAGCGGCTGAAGGAAAATAGCGAAGCCGGCAAGGCGACGGCCGCGGCCGTCGCCTTGCCGGCTGTGCAGGCAACTACGCCAGAGACAACGGCCTGAATACGAAAGTGCACGAACAACGATGGGGGGAACCATCAGCACGCAACCAGTCACAATTTAGGCCCGCGCGGGCCATTCTGCCAGGCCGGTACGTGGTTTGCGAAACTGCAGCCCATCTGCGGCAGTTCCGCCCACTCCGTGTATCAGACCACGTGAGCGAGAACGACTTCGTAACCCATCGCCACCCCACCGACGAGAGCGATACGCGCACCCAAAGCGTGACCCGACCGCTCCGGCATCAGGAGCATGACCGCCAAGCCCACCACGGTCGAATACAACCCGATCTCGCCCATGTAACCGATCAGGCTCACAACTTCCTGGCTCAAGCGACTCTCCGAACACGATTCATCACGTTCATGACGCTCGTGCAGGAGGAACGTTCCTACCCTGAACCGGCTGAACAAATCGTGAAGACGGTTCAGCACGCCCGCCCCGGCGTTCGGCGACAGCGGACTAAAAGCTTCATGCTTCTTTTCTCGAAAAAGAAGGCCTTCGCTTCCTTCCTGAATCTAGAACGCCAAAGCGCTAGCCTGAACCACCAACGGCAAAGCCCGCACCTCCGAAAGCACCGTCTCGCTCAGGTCGCCGTCCACCGACACCAGGCAGATCGCGTCGCCGCCGGCTTCTGCACGGCCCAGATGGAATGTGGCGATGTTGATGCCGTGCCGCGCCAGCGTCTCGCCGAAACGGCCGATGAAGCCGGGCCTGTCCTGGTTGGTGACGTAGATCATCTGCGGCGCGAAATCGGCTTCCACCTTGATGTTCTTGATCTCGACCAGGCGCGGCTTGTTGCCGGCGAACAGCGTGCCGGCCACGGCGCGCGAGCCGCGGTCAGTTGTCACGGTTATGCGCACCAGCGTCTGATACTCGCTTGGCCGGTCATGCGTCGTCTCGGACACCTCGATTCCGTGCTCGCGCGCGGCTACCGGTGCGTTCACCATGTTCACGCCGGAAAGCACCGGCGCCAGCAACCCGGCCAGCGCCGCGGCCGTCAGCGGCTTCTGGTTCAGGGCGGCCACCGCGCCTTCGTAGTCGATGGCGATCTTGCGTATCACGCCGTCCTGCGCGTGGGTGAGCTGGCCGGCGAACGCCCCGAGGCGCTGCACCAGCTCCATGTAGGGGCGCAGGCGCGGCGCGTCCTCGGCACTGACGGAGGCGGTGTTGATCGCGTTGGTGACGGCGCCTGTCAGCAGGAAGTCGCTTATCTGTTCGGCCACCTGCAGTGCCACGTTCTCCTGCGCCTCGTTCGTGGACGCGCCAAGATGCGGCGTGCACACCACGTTCTCCAGGCCGAACAGCGCGCTGTCCTTGGCGGGTTCGGTCTCGAACACGTCCAGGGCCGCACCGCCGACCTGGCCGGAGGCGATCGCCTCGGCCAGCGCCGCTTCGTCGATCAGTCCGCCGCGTGCGCAATTGACGATGCGCACGCCGCGCTTGCATTTGGCCAGAGTCTCGCGCGAGAGGATGTTGCGCGTGGCATCCGTCATCGGCGTGTGCAGCGTGATGAAATCGGCGCGCGCCAGCAGCTCGTCCAGCTCCAGTTTCTCCACGCCCATGTCCAGCGCGCGCTTTTCGGACAGATAGGGGTCGAACGCCACCACGCGCATGTGCAGGCCCTGCGCGCGGTCCGCCACGATGCTGCCGATGTTGCCGGCGCCGATCAGGCCGAGCGTCTTGCCGGTGAGCTCGGTGCCCATGAAGCGGTTCTTCTCCCACTTCCCGGCCTTCGTCGAAGCCGTGGCTTCCGGAATCTGCCTGGCCAGCGCGAACATCATCGCAATCGCATGTTCGGCCGTGGTGATCGAGTTGCCGTGCGGCGTGTTCATCACGATCACGCCGCGTGCGGTGGCCGATTTCAGGTCCACGTTGTCCACGCCGATGCCGGCGCGCCCGACGACCTTCAGCCTGGTGGCAACATCGAGCAGCTCTTTCGTTACCTTGGTGGCCGAGCGTATCGCCAGGCCATCATATTCCCCGATGATCGCGCGCAGTTCTGCCGGCGTCAGGCCTGGCTTCACGTCAACGTCGATGCCGCGGTCGCGGAAGATCGCGACAGCCTCGGGCGAGAGCTTGTCTGAGATGAGAACTTTCGGCATGTGCATCTACTCCGCGGCCGATTGAAGGTGCTCGGATTCCACCTGGGCGGCCGCCCAGTCCAGCCACGGCGTCAATGCCTCGATGTCGGATGTCTCGACCGTGGCACCACCCCAGATGCGCAGGCCGGGGGGTGCATCGCGATAGGCGCCGACATCCAGTGCCACGCCTTCCTTTTCCAGCAGCGTCGCGATCTTCTTTGCCGCAATCGCCTGGGCATCCGCGCTCAACGCCGTGAACCAAGGCGCCGAAATCGTCAGGCAGATAGACGTGCTGGAGCGGTTGGCTTCATCCTCGGCAAGGAAGGCGGCCCAACCACTCTTTGCAACCCACGTGCTCAGCACTGCAAGGTTGGCGCGGCTGCGGGCAATCAGCCCAGCCAGGCCGCCCACGCTTTCGGCCCAGCGCAGCCCATCCAGCGCATCCTCCACGCACAGCATGGACGGCGTGTTGATCGTCTCGCCGGCGAAGATCCCGTCGATCAGCTTGCCGCCTTTCGTCAGGCGGAAGATCTTCGGCAGCGGCCAGGCCGGCTTGTAGCTCTCCAGCCGTGCGACAGCGCGCGGCGAGAGCGCCAGCATGCCATGTGCCGCCTCGCCGCCCAGCACCTTCTGCCAGGACCACGTGACGACATCGAGCTTCGCGTAAGGCAACTCCATCGCGAACGCCGCCGATGTCGCGTCGCAAATCACCAGCCCTTCACGGTCGTCCGGAATGAAGTCGCCATCCGCCAGACACACGCCGCTGGTCGTGCCGTTCCAGCACAACACCACATCGCGCGCAAAATCGATCTGCGCCAGGTCAGGCAATCTGCCATAGGGCGCGCTCAGCACGCGCGCATCGATCTTCAACTGCTTGACGACATCCGTGGCCCAGCCCTCGGAGAAGCTTTCGAACGACAGCACATCCGTGCCGCGCGCGCCGAGCAGGCTCCACATCGCCGCTTCGAACGCGCCGGTGTCCGACCCCGGCATGATGCCAAGCTTCCAATCCGCGGGCAGTCCGAGAATGTTGCGCGACCGGGTGATCACCTCAGCCAAAGCGGCTTTCGGCGCTTTCGCGCGATGGCTGCGGCCGAGATAGGCAGCTTTCAGCGCGTCCAGCGACCAGCCAGGGCGCTTGGCGCACGGACCTGACGAGAACTGCGGATTTTCCGGACGTGTGTTAGGCTTCGTGGCGATTGCCATCGTGCAGCCCTCCCTTTCAGAAGAGAAGCGCCCCGTTGGGGGGGCGTGACCCGGGGGGTGCTTAGCGCGCGCAAGTAGACAAGGCAAGAAAGGCCTTCTTTTTTGAAAAAAAGAAGCAAAAAACTTTTGCTCCTTGCGCCTGCATTACAATCGCGTCTGGTTCTGCCAATACGCGGATTGGCAGAACCAGGTACGGCCGCGGTGCAGGCGCGGACAAAGTTTTTTGCTTCTTTTTTCAAAAAAGAAGGCCTTGCTTACTTCTCCCACATCTCCGCCAGCAAAGCCTCCGTAGCCGGATGCCACTCCGCCCCCGCCCGCGCATCGCGCCAATCCCGCGCAAGCTGGGCCATAAACCCGTCCTGCGCCGGCGCGGACGCCACAAACTCGCGGGCAATCATCGTACCCGCCTGCGAGTCACGCGCCATCACGCTGTCCAGCAAACCTGCGTCGAACGGCAGGCCTGGCGCACAGACGCGCAGCGCGGCCGCAGGGTCTGCGGCCAGCGTTTCGAACCACAGCAGGTCAAACGGCGCGCCGGAGAACGCCAGCTTGTCCAGCGCATCGATCGCCTGGCGAAGGATGCTCGCCACGATCTCCGGTGGCTCCAGAAAGCTGCGGTGGCGTGATAACGCCCACGCGGTCACGCCACGCAGCATGAACACCACCCGGCAGCCTGGCGCCGCCTCCGTCAGCAGCAGCGGCCGCGCGTTGCACTGGCTGCGCAACTTGACGATCACGCCGCCGCCGAGCGTCTGGCCCAGTTGCGCCAGGCAGGCGCGGGCGAGCGCCTCGCGCGTCCCGGCCGGCAGAAGGGCGAACGCGTCTCGCGGCGTGCGCCCGAGTTGGGTCAGCATGTCCGGCTCCGAGGCACAGGCAAGCCCCCCCGCCGCCAGCAGGCGGACGAGCAGGGTTGATCCTGTACGGCCGGGCGAGAACACCAGCACCGGTGGCGCCGGAGCCGGTGCGAACAACTCGTCCAGCTGCTCGAACGGCACGGAAAGTATTCCCGTCGCGGTTTCCAGCTGTTCGTTGAACATGAAGGCGGCGGTCAGCAGCTTGGCCAGGCCGGCCTCGTCATGCGTGGTGAACAAGGCGCGTTCGCGCATCAAATCCGCGCAATAGGGCAGCGTGCCGGCCGGCAGCGCGCCTTGCAGCCAGGCCCCGGTGCGCGTCAGCCGGAAGTCATCCGGTGCCACGGTATCGTGCTGGGCCTCTCGACGCTCCAGGATTGTGTAGGTGTTGACGGACCGCTGCCCCATGCCCGTCGGTTTACAGTGCGCGCGCGCACTGTAACAACTGCCCCGCCGGGCTTGCCGAAGCCAGCGCCGCTTGCTGATGTCCGACCGGGAACGGAGACCTAAGAATGGATGCCATAATGGGCGAACGCCCTGGGCTGCTGACGCGCGCGCGCATCGTGGCGCCCCCGGGGTATAATCGCTGGCTGGTGCCTCCGGCGGCCCTGGCCATTCATCTCAGCATCGGCATGATCTACGGCATGAGCGTGTTCTGGCTGCCGCTCAGCCAAGCCGTCGGCATCACCCACAAGGTCGCCTGCCCCGCCGGCACCACCTTGCTGGGCAGGCTTACCGCCACAGGCTGCGACTGGGCGGTGACGGATGTTAGTCTGGTGTTCACGCTGGGTATTGTCTTTTTGGGCGCCTCCGCAGCGCTTTGGGGCGGCTGGCTGGAGCGCGCCGGACCGCGGAAGGCGGGCCTGATCGCGGCGCTGTGCTGGCCGGGCGGGCTGGCGCTGGCCGCCCTCGGCGTGAACCTGCACCAGCTCTGGCTGCTGTGGCTGGGCGGCGGCGTGGTGGGCGGCGTGGGCCTGGGGCTCGGCTACATCTCGCCTGTCTCGACACTGATCAAGTGGTTTCCGGACCGGCGCGGCCTGGCCACCGGCATGGCCATCATGGGATTCGGCGGCGGCGCCATGATCGGCAGCCCTCTGGCGCGCTGGCTGATGGGCGCGTTCCGCACGCCCGGCAGCGTGGGCGTGGGGGAGACCTTCCTAGTCCTGGCCGCCCTGTATTTGGTGTTCATGCTTGGCGGGGCTTTTGCCTATCGCGTGCCGCCGGCCGGCTATCGCCCGGACGGTCTGGCAGGTGCGGCACGCGTGCCCACACGTTCCGTGCACGTGAACGCCGCCTGGACGACGCCGCAATTCTGGCTGCTCTGGGGCGTGCTGTGCCTCAACGTCTCTGCTGGCATCGGCGTGATCGACGTGGCCAGCCTTATGCTGCAGGAGATCTTCGGCGGCTCGCTGGTCGGCCACCCCGAACTGGCGTTTACCGCACTTGCGCCTGGGCAATTGAAGGCGGTGGCGGCGATTGCGGCAGGGTTCGCCGGCCTGCTCTCGTTGTTCAACATCCTGGGCCGGTTCTTCTGGGCGTCCGCCTCCGACCGGCTCGGGAGGCGAAACACGTTCAGCATTTTCTTCCTACTCGGCATCGTCCTCTACGCGCTGGTGCCGAGCCTGGCCGCCTACGGCAGCAAGCCGCTCTTCGTGCTCGCCGTGGGCGTCATCCTGTCGATGTACGGCGGCGGGTTTGCCACCATCCCGGCCTACTTGGCCGACGTGTTCGGCACCGGGTTCGTGGGCGCCATACACGGGCGGCTGCTGACGGCGTGGTCGGCCGCCGGCGTGATCGGGCCAATCCTGATCACGCAGTTGCGGGAATCGCAGATTGCCGCGGGCGTGGCGCGCGCCCGCGCCTACGACCACACGATGTATATCCTGGCGGCACTGCTGGCCGGCGGGCTGGTGTGCAACCTGCTGGTGCGTCCGCTCGCCGAGCGTTGGTTCACCACCGTGGAGCCGGCCCATGATGCGGTGCTCGCCAGCACCGCCACTCCCCAGCCGACAAATACCGCAGGCGCGGCGCTTGTCGCAGCGTGGCTGGCCGTGGGCGTGCCGCTCGCCTGGGGTTTCTACATGACCATCCTGACGGCTGTGAAATTGTTCGGCTAGGCGGGTGGCGGTTGGGCGGATCGCTGAATGCATGCTGCGTTGCTGCTGGAAGAGAGACTCGCAGCGCACGGAAGCGGTTGGGGCCTGTAGTATCGACCGGCAGAGGCCATGCGGCTCGGGTGCAACACTACAGCAATGAAAGCATCGGCGGGTCTGGGCCCGCAGCGTTACACAACCCGCAGCGTGCCGAGCTTGCTGGCCAGGACGAAGGCCTGGGCGAAGTACTGCGACGCGGAACGGCCGCTCGCCCCGGCCATCACGCGGCTGGCGACTTGATGCCTGCCGCGTTCGGGCTGCCCGTGACTACCGAGGCGATGGAGGCGAAATCCGTCGACGCCTTGCCGACCGGGCCGGGCTGGCAGTTCGAACCCAAATGGGACGGCTTCCGTTGCCTCGCCTTCAAGTCGGGCCGGGACGTCGAGCTTTATGCGAAGTCGGGCAAGTCGCTGTCGCGCTACTTTCCCGAGATGGTCGCCGCATTGGCCCAGGCGCCCGGTGGCGGCTTCGTGCTGGATGGCGAGCTGGCCATCCCGATCGGTGACAGCCTCTCGTTCAGCGCTCTGCAGGACCGGGTGCATCCCGCGGAAAGCCGGGTGCGCAAGCTTTCCGTCGAGACCCCCTCACTGCTGATCCTGTTCGATTGCCTATTCACGGACGAGACGGGGCCGATGATCATGTCGCCCCTGACCGAACGGCGCGCGGTCCTGGAGAACGTCGCAGGGCGGCTCGGCCGCGCGCACCGGGTCCGGCTGTCGCCGTTCACGCGCGACCGCACAGAGGCGCAGCGCTGGCTCGACGTCTCGCACGGCGCGCTGGACGGCGTAGTCGCCAAGCGCGTGGACGAAGCCTATGCGCCCGGCAATCGCGAGATGCTGAAGGTGAAGCGCCTGCGCAGTGCCGATTGCGTGGTCGGCGGGTTCCGCTACGCGCGCGGCACGCGCCAGGTCGGCT
>CAXTVW010000032.1:0-28084 GCA_964247675.1 uncultured Acetobacteraceae bacterium | reverse complement strand
TCATGTCCTGGCCGGTGGCGATCAGGCTCTCCACCTGCATCCACGCCGCGATGTTGGCTGCGAATAACGCGAGGCCGATATTCGCGCCCACCGAAAAGTTCGTGGCCTCGTTATAGATGACGAGCGCCTTATAGTCCTTCTTGACCAGCGCGATCGTCTTGCCGATCAGCGTCATAATCTGCTCGTCCAGCGCATTGCTCTTGCTGGTGAACTCGAAGCACAGCACGCCGTCGCCGATGTCCCACACGGAGGCGGAGCTGTTGCGCAGCACCGGCTTCGCCGTGCGCTTGAGGTCTTCCAGCATCAGCACGCCGTCCGGGCGCACGATGTCATGGTAGTTGCCGTCTAGCCCGAGCTGCTGGCGCACGCCGTTCTCGACGCGGTAGAACGTACGGCCGGCCGCGCGTTCCAGCATTGGCGCCACGGCGAAGTTGTCCGCTCGCAGCCGCTCGATCAGCCAGTCTGCACCGACCATGTCGATCAGCTCGAACGGGCCGTGTTTCCAGTTGTAGCCAAGCCGCATCGCCTCATCGATGGCGACGATCTCGTCGGTCGCTTCAGGCACCAGCTTCGCGGCGTAGCCCATCACGTGGCCCATCACGCGCCAGGCGAAGCGGGCGACCTTGCCTTGCCCGGACATCAACGCCCGCAGATCGCGCCCGGAAGCGGCCAGCTCGGGCAGCTCCGCCGCACGCTCGGCGCGGTATTCACCGGTCTGCAGGTCGATCGTTTCCTTGATGCGCTTCCCCCCTGCCTTGCTCAGCCGGTAGAAGCCGCCTTTGCCTTTCCGGCCGGTGTAGCCTTCGGCGATCATCTTCTGCAGCATCGGCGCTTCTTGATTGATCGCGTGGAACTCGTCGTCCTTCAACAGCGCACCGGCCATGCTGGCGTTGATGTGCGGACCGAGGTCCAGCCCCACCAGATCCATCAAGCCGAACACGCCCGTCTTGGGAATGCCGAACGGCCGGCCCATGATGGCGTCGGCCTCTTCCACGGTCAGGCCCTGTTCCATCGTGGCGCTCACCCCGCCGGTCATCCAGAAGATGCCGAGCCGGTTGGCGATGAAACCCGGCGAGTCCTTGCAGGACACAACAGACTTGCCCAGGGCGACGTCACAGAAATCCGCCACGCGCGCGGCAAGCGTGCGATCCGTGAGCGGCCCGGTGACGAGCTCCATCAGACGCATGTAGCGCGGCGGATTGAAGAAATGCGTGATGGTGAAGTCGCGCGCAAAGCTCTCCGGCATGCCCTCGATCAGGCGCGCCAGCGGGATGGTGGACGTGTTGGAGGAGATGGCAGTGCCCGGCCGGCGCACCGCGTCCAGCTTGCGGTACAGCGCCTGCTTGATGTCCAGCCGCTCGATCACGACCTCGACGATCCAGTCGCACTCGGCGACACGGCCAAGATCGTCGTCGATGTTGCCGGTCTCGATCAGCCTGGCCGCGCCCGCCGACATGAACGGCGCCGGCTCGGTCTTCAGCGCACGCGCCACCGCCGCCTCGGCCACGGCGTTGCGGTTCGCACCCTCGCGAGGCACGATGTCCAGCAACAGCACTGGCACCCCCGCGTTGGCGATCTGCGCGGCTATGCCGCAGCCCATTACGCCGCTGCCGATAACCGCTACCTTCTTGAACATCTCAGCCATGGTTCAGACTGCCTCGAGCACGGTGGCGATGCCCTGCCCGCCGCCGATGCACTGCGTGGCGATGGCATATTTGCCGCCTTCCCGCTTCAGCAACGAAGCCGCCTTGCCGACGATGCGCGCGCCCGTGGCCCCCAACGGATGCCCGAGCGCAATGGCCCCGCCATCCAGGTTGACCGTCTCCGGACGGAAACCGATCTCCTTCATGCTGGCGATCGCCTGGCTGGAAAACGCCTCGTTGAGTTCGACCACGTCCATGTCGGACGCCTTCAGCCCGGCGCGTTCCAGCGCCTTGCGCGAAGCCCGCACCGGCCCGATGCCCATGATGTCCGGCTCGCAGCCGGAGACGGCTATGCTCTTGATGCGCGCCAGGATCGGCAGCTTATGCGCCACCGCGTAATCCTCCGAACACACCAGCACCGCACTGGCACCATCCGTCAGCGGCGAGGACGTGCCCGCCGTCACCGTGCCCTCCTGGTCAAACGCCAGCTTCAGCCCGGCCAGCGCTTCCTTCGTGGTGCCAGCGCGTATGCAGCCATCCTGATCCACCGTGCCGCCCTTGCTCTGGATGGGAATGATCTCGTCAGCGAATTTGCCGGCCGCCTGCGCATCGGACGCTTTCTTGTGGCTGGCGACCGCGAAATCCTCCTGCTGGTCGCGCGTGATCTGCCACTTCCGCGCCACGTTCTCCGCCGTCTCGCCCATGCCCATGTAAGCGCCCGGGTTCTTGCCGGCGAGCGTCACGTTGAACAGCGGGTTATACCCGCCCATCGGCACGCGGCTCATGCTCTCGATGCCCGCGGCAATGAACACGTCGCCGGCGCCCATGCCGATCTGGCCTGCCGCGATGTGCACGCTGCTCATCGAGCTGCCGCAGAACCGGTTCACCGTCATGCCGCCCACGCTCAGCGGCAGGTCGGCCAGCAGCCCGATCAGACGCGCCACGTTCATGCCCTGCTCGCCCTCGGGAAACGCGGAACCGACGATGATGTCCTCGATGTCCTCCGGCGCCACCTTCGTCTTCTCGATCAGGCCGCGTATCACCGCGGCCGCCATGTCGTCCGCGCGCACGCGGGCGAGCGCGCCCTTTTTGGCGAGCGTGAAGGGTGAGCGGGCGTAGCCGGCTATTACGACGTTTACCATTTGTCTTCTCCCGAGATTTCAGTAAGCAAGCGGTTCTTTTTTGAAAAAAAGAACCAAAAAACTTTTATTTCCCACGCCTGCAGGAAGGCTTTGCCTGTTCTGCCAATGCGAACGCCAGCATTTAGAGTAAGCACCTCCGTGCAGGCGTCAGTAGCAAAAGTTTTTTGCTTCTTTTTTTCAAAAAAGAAGGCCTTCCTTACGCTTTCTTCCTGAAAGGCACGTCCAAAAACGCCTCTTCCGCCTGGCGCTGCACGTCCTCCAGCTCCGCGATCGTCTGCTCAAGCGCCGTGAACTGCTCGCGCAACGAAGCAAGCCGCTTCGCCACGCCGGCGCGCAACAGCCGAAGCTGCTCGGCCTGCGTGTGATCCACGCCGTAAAGATCCAGGTAATCCCTGATTTCGCGCAACGAGAAGCCAAGCCGCTTGCCGCGCAAGATGAGTATCATCCGCGCCCGGTCACGCGGCGTGTAGACCCGCGTGCTGCCGGCGCGCTGCGGCGAGATGAGCCCTTTGTCTTCGTAGAAGCGGATAGTGCGGGCGGTGATCCCGAGGTCGCGCGCAAGCTGGGTCACCGTGTGGAACGGCTCCTCGTCGCCCTTGCTGTTCGCAGTACCGGAACGCGTCACGGGGTTCCCTATACGTCAACCTGATGACGCACATATAGCAGCCTGGCCCCGCCACGCAAGCGCCTGGTCGCCCAGAACCAGACCGCTCTTCTCAGCTAAACCGAAGCGTCAGCCTCACCGCCAGGAACAAAAGTCTTTTACTTCTTTTCTTCAGAAAAGAAGGCCTTGCTACCTTTCCTAACGCCCAGCGTCGCCAGGCTCCTCCAGATGCCCGATCCGCTTGTGTATGGCCGCCTGGAACTGCAGCGAGGAATCCGCGAGATCCTTGCAGAGCGCCGGCACCGTCGTGTTCTGCTGGGTGGCCAGGTCTGCCACGGGTATCTGCCCGCCGTCCGGCGCCACCGAGTATCCGTTACGGCCAAGCTCCTCGGCGTGGACGGTGGAAAGGTTGGTGGAGGGCGCCCCCAGGAATGCTTCGCGCTCGGCGGAGACGGCGTCCGCGCCGGCATGGCCCTTGTCGTGGCAGTATTCGATGATGCCGAGCTGGTTGGCGGCGACTTCGCTGAGCTTGGCGGCGGGGCTGAGCTGGGCGTAGGCGGCGGCGGGCAGGAGGAGGGCGGCGGCTAGCAGGCACTTTGACATGCAGGGACACTCCTGGAGGGTGTCCAAGGAAGGAAGCACTTCTTTTTAGGAAAAAAGAAGCAAAAAACTTTTGCCAACACGCGCGCCGGCAGAACCAGAAAACACGCTCATGCAGGCGCGGGTGCAACAGCTTTTTTGCTTCTTTTTTCCAAAAAAGAACGCCTTGCCTTGCCTTCAGGCGACCTTGGCCGCCTCCTCCGCCAACAGCTCCTTGCGCGAGAGCTTGCCGATCACCGTCTTGGGCAGCTCGGCCCGTATCTCCACTTCACGCGGCATTTCGATCTTGCTCACGTAGCCGGAAAGGAAGGTGCGCAGCTCCTCAGGGGTCGCGTTCTGGCCGTCCTTCAGCGTGACGAACGCTTTCGGCGCCTGTCCGCGATACGCATCGGGCAGGCCGATCACGACCGCGTCGCGCACGGCTTCATGCTGGTAGAGCGCTTCCTCCAGCACGCGGGGATACACGTTGTAGCCGCCGCAGAGGATCACGTCCTTGATGCGGTCAACCAGGAACAGGTAGCCGTCCTCGTCGAGGTAGCCGACGTCTCCGGTGCGCAGCGCGCCGTCGATCATCACGTGGGCGGTCTCATCCGGGCGGTTCCAGTAGCCGCGCATCACCTGCGGGCCGCGTATGCAGATCTCGCCGCGTTCGCCTTGCGGCAGCACGCGCGAGGGATCGTCCACCGCGCGTATTTCCACGATGGTGCCGGTGAGCGGAAGGCCGATGGAGCCTTCCTTGTAGGTGCGGCTCGGCGGGGTGAAGCTGACCACCGGCGAGGTCTCCGACAGGCCGTAGCCCTCCATCAGCCAGCAGCCGGTCAGCGCCATGAAGCGCGTGCGCACCTCGGCCGGCAGCGGCGCGCCGCCGGACATGCAAAGCTGTATGGAGCTCATGTCGACCGGCTTCCTGGCGGCGCCGGCGGCGGCCACCAGGGCGGTGTAGATAGTGGGCACGGCGGGGAACATGGTGGGCCGGGCGCTGGCGATGGTGGCAAGCACCTGTTCCAGCTCGAAACGGGGCAGCAGGATCATCTCGGAGGCGCTCATCACGCCCACGATCATGACGGAGTTCAGCGCGAAGACGTGGAACAGCGGCAGGACGCCGAGCACCCGGTCCGTGCCATGCGGCCGCTGACCCAAGTCCAGCCAGCTCTGCATGGCGTTGCAGGTGATGTTGGCGTGGGTAAGTTCGGCCGCCTTCGGCACGCCGGTGGTGCCGCCGGTGTATTGCAGCACCGCGATGGCCGACGGATCGATGGTGACCGGCGTGGGTGCGGCGGTGCCGCGGGTCAGCGCGCTTGCGGTGACGGACACGCCGTCATCCGGGATGGCGGCCAGGTCGGCGCGCTTGGCCAGCCGGAACGCCCGGCCCTTCAGCCAGGGAAGTGCCGCGGCCATGGAGCAGACGACGATCTTCTTCAGGCCGGTATGCGCCGCCGCGGCGGCCACCTTCGGGTAGATGGCGGCCAGGTCGATCGTGACCATCACCTCGGTGGCCGAGTCGGTGA
Source organism: uncultured Acetobacteraceae bacterium (assembly GCA_964247675.1). GTDB lineage: Bacteria > Pseudomonadota > Alphaproteobacteria > Acetobacterales > Acetobacteraceae > BOG-908. Next base: position 22,587 of record CAXTVW010000032.1, on the reverse strand, counting down.
TCTGGTGGACCAGCTCGCGCTCCACGTAGAGCGGGTTGAAGTTCACCACGATGCCGCCGGCGCGCAGGATGGCGAAGAAGTAGATCACCGAGTATGGCGTGTTCGGCAGGCACAGGCCCACGCGCGCGCCCTGCTGCACGCCGATATCCTGCAGGCCGCGCGTGGCGCGGGTGACCTCGGCATCGAGCTGCGCATACGTCCAGCTTCGTCCCAGGAAGGCGATGGCCGGCTTGCTGGGGTGGTTGCGAACGGTGTCGTCCAGAAGGGAGGGGATCGGACGCGGGATCACGCTGAGCTCAGCCAAGCTGGCTCCTCGTGCCGGCCGGCAGCTTCACGGTCAGGCCGTCGAGTTCCGGAGTCATGACGATCTGGCAGCCGAGCCGGCTGGTGGCCTGCAGGCCGAACGCCAGGTCCAGCATGTCCTCCTCGTCCTCGGTGGCGCGGGCGAGCCGCGGATACCAGGCGGGATCGACGATGACGTGGCAGGTCGAGCAGGCGAGCGAGCCCTCGCAGGCGCCTTCGATGTCGATGCCGTATTTATGCGCCACCTCCAGGACGGACAGGCCGAGCGGGGCGTCCACCTCCTTCAGGGTGCCGTCGCGCAAGGCGAATGTCATCTTGGGCATGTGTGGTCAGGCCTCTGCATGTTCCGGCGTCTGTGACGGCGTGGTTCGCGATAGGTGGGCGTGGGCGTCGGCCAGCATGGTTGCGGCCGCTTCGATGTCGGGCGCCGAGGTAAAACGTCCGATACCCACGCGCAAGGTACGCGCGGCCTGGGCCGGCGTCAGCCCCATGGCGGCCAGCACGTGGCTAGGCGCCACCTCGGCTGAGGTGCAGGCGGAGCCGGTGGACACGCATAGTTCCGGAGTCGCAGCGATGATGTCCAGCGCATACGCGGCGGGGAAGCGCAGGCTGAGCGTGCCTGGCGCGGTGGGTGCCTCGCCGGTGTTGCTGAGGAGTCCGGGGATGCGACCGTGCAGCAGGCCGGCCAGGCGCTCGCGGTGGCCATCGGTGCGTGCCGCATCGGCTTGCATCCGGGCGGCGGCCAGCCGGCAAGCCTCGCCGAATCCCACCGCAAGCGGGGTGGGGATCGTGCCCGAGCGCAGCCCGCGCTCCTGGCCGCCGCCGGAGAACAGCGGCTCCAGACGGGTGCGCGGGCGCCGGCGGACGTAGAGCGCGCCGATCCCCTTGGGGCCGTAGAGCTTGTGCGCGCTGATCGAGGCCAGGTGGACGCCCAGCGACTCGACGTTAACGGAGAGGCGCCCGGCCGCCTGCGCCAGGTCCGTGTGGAACAGCGCGCCGGCATCCCGCGCCAGCGCCGCGATCGCCGCTATGTCCTGCAACACGCCTGTTTCGTTGTTGGCGGTCATAACGCTGACCAGGAGCGTGGGCGTGAGCAGGGCGTCGCGCAGCGCGTCCAGGTCCAGCAGGCCGGTTGACCCTACCGGCAGCACCACCGGCGCGAAGCCCTCGGCGGCCAGGTCGGCCACGCTGGCGAGGACGCATTTGTGCTCGGTGGCCACCGTGACGACGCGCCGCCTCCCGGTTCGGCCGGCGTGGCGCGCGACACCCTTGATGGCGAGGTTGTTGGCCTCGGTGGCGCCGGAGGTGAGGATGATCTCGCGCGGGTCCGCCCCGATCAGCGCGGCCACCTGGGCGCGGGCGACGCGCACCGCCTCGGCCGCTCGCCGGCCGATGGCGTGTTCGGCGCTGTGCGGGTTGCCGTAATGCTCGGTGAACCAGGGCAGCATCGCGGCGAGCACTTCGGGGTCGCAGCGGGTGGTGGATTGGTTGTCGAGGTAGATCATTAGGCGGAAGGAGCCTCTGCATGTTCAGCGGCGAAGGAAGCAGAGGGTATCATCAGGGACACCGAGGGGCTCGGTTCAACCGCCAGCAAATCCGAGTGCGTCCATTTTCAAATCTGTTTCCAGCGACCCGCCTATGTAAGGACGGGACGGCAACCGTGGTGTTCTTGGCGGTTCATCCTCTTTCTTCGCGCGCGCCGATCTCAGGCCGCTGCCCGCGCCGCTGGCAACTTTGCGTAAGCCGCAGCAAAGCGGTCCACATCCGCCTCCGTGGCATCCCACGGCAGCGACACACGTATCGCGCAGCCGGCCAGCGCACCCAGCCCCATCGCCTGCAACACATGGCTGGCGGCAACCTTGCCGGAGCTGCACGCTGCCCCCGCCGAGACCGCCACGCCGGCCAGATCGAGTGCGATGACCTGCGTGTCCGCCCGGAGCCCAGGGCGGGCAAGGCAGGTGGTGTTGGGTAGGCGCGCGCCAGCGCCGATCACCACCGCGCCGGCGCGGCAGGCTGCGTGCTCGGCGCGGTCCCGCAGGGCCGCCAGGTGGCCGGCGTCGCCGGCTGCCTGCAGGGCGGCCGCAAATCCCGCGATCGCGGGCAGCGCCGGGGTGCCGCCGCGCCGCCCGCGCTCCTGCCCGCCGCCTTGCATCTGCGCGATCACAACCGTGCCGGGCCGCGTCACCAGGGCGCCCGCCCCTTTTGGGCCGCCGATCTTGTGGCCGGAGAGCGCGATGCTGTCCGCGCCGAGTTCGGCCAAGGTGAAGGAAATGCGCCCGGCCGCCTGCACCGCATCCACATGCAGGCGCGCGCCATGGGCGCGGCACAGGGCGGCTGCTTCGGCGATCGGGTGCAGCACGCCCGTCTCGTTGTTGGCCAGCATCAGGCAGACCAAGGCTGGCGCACCATCCAGCAGCCGCTCCAACGCGGCAAGATCCGCCTGACCGCCCTGTGTCACGGGCAAGCGGATGGCGCCAGGGGCCGCCGCATTTACGGCATCGTGTTCGGTTTCGCCGATGATGATTCGCCGGCCCGGCGCGAGGCTGGCGATGGCCAGCGCGTTGGCCTCCGTACCGCCCGAAGTAAAAATTACGTCAGCTGAAGCAGCCCCGAGACGCGCGGCGATCACCGCGCGGCTGTCCTCCAGCAGACGTCGCGCAGCACGGCCGGCAGCGTGTATGGACGAGGGATTGCCTTCCAGATCGAGGGCGAGCAAGGCGGCCGCGCGCGCTTCTGGTCGCAGTCTTTCGGTGGCGTTGGCGTCCATATACGTCACGGTCTGCATAGCCGCCATGTGGGCCGGAACGGGGCAAACAGGAAGGTGGCACTACGATTTCAGTGTTAACGCACCCCGTCCTCTGCCTATATTTACGACTGGCTTCAATCAGCCCGACGCAAACGCTAGGCAAGTCCCGTCTGGCGCGCGTGTTTGCAACTTTTGTCCGCGGCGGCGAGGCAGTGCGCGCACGGTAGCAAGAGATCCTGTTTTTAAGGAGGGTGCCCTGCCCTGGCGCCACCTTTGGAAGAACGAAGAAAAGCCATGCCTGAGGTGATGTTCGCCGGCCCTGACGGGCGCCTGGAGGGTCGCTACCACCATAGCAAGGAGAGTGCCGCCCCGCTTGCCCTCATCATGCACCCGCACCCGCTACACGGCGGCACCATGAACAACCGCATCACCTACACGATGTATCAGAGCTTTCAGAAGCTCGGCTTCAGCGTGATGCGCTTCAACTTCCGTGGCGTGGGCCGCAGCCAGGGCCGCTATGACGGTGGCATAGGCGAGATCGGCGACGCCGCCGCGGCGCTGGACTGGATGCAGATGGTGAACCCGAGCCATGGCGGACTGTGGATCGCCGGCTACTCCTTCGGCGCGTTCGTGGGCATGCAGCTGCTCATGCGGCGCCCCGAAGTGTCCGGTTGGATTTCCGTGGCGCCGCCGGCGAGCCACTACGATTTCGGTTTCCTGGCGCCCTGCCCTTGCGGCGGCCTGCTGATCCACGGCGACCAGGACGAGCTGGTTCCCGAGCCTTCCGTGCGCAAGCTGGTGGACAAGCTCAACACGCAGAAGAACGTGACGGTGGATTACCGCATCTTTGCCGGCGCCGACCACGTGTTCGCCAACCACGCGGAGCAGGTGGGCGAAGCGACCGAGGACTATGTGAAGAAGGTCCAGGCGCGCAAGACGATGGCGCTTGCGGCTGATTAAGCGAAAGCAAGTAGCCCTTTTTTGAAAAAAAGGACCAAAAGACTTTTGCTCCCTGTCGGCGGTTGTTGAAACGTTCGTCGACAGGGACCAAAAGTTTTTTGCTTCTTTTTTCAAAAAAGAAGGACTTCCTTCCTGCTGGGAAACTCAGCGTAGACCCGTGCGGCGCATAAAGCGCGATTGCCGGTGCATGACCCGACACAGCTAGATCCAGCCGAGTATCTCGCCGAAGAGGTGCTCATCGAGACGGTCCGACGCGCCTTCAGCTTCGCCGGCGTTCAGGGCGGACGTGCGCTCCTTGTGCGGCCGCCGGCGGAGGCGTTCATCCTGTTGGCCAACGACTCGCTAGATGGCGACCCGAGACAGCAGGACACCAACGGGCGGTTCGCCAAGCTGAACGCCATCATCGTCGAGGAGGCGAGCGCCATGGCCGGCGTGACAATTATCGACACGCGATCCTTCATCGCCGGGCCGGAGGAGATAACCGACGTGCTGCACTTCGACCGGAAAGTGTATTTCCGCATCTTCCAGCACATCACGGCGCTGCTCGCGGAGGCGTGACGCTGGCCTTTGCAGAAAACAGTAGTCCCGCTTTTATTTTCCCGCATTTGCACCAGCCCGCTTTTGCCGGTCCGTACGGGCACCGCAGCGTCGGGGAATGAAGGCTTTTTGTTTCTTCTGTTCAAAAGAACAAAGGCTTTCTTGCTTCCGCAACGGCCAGATTGACAGCCGAGGCCACGTCGGTCCCCATGCGTCCATCCACCTCCAGGACGCTTAATCCATGAACAGACGCATCCTTGCGGCCAGTGCCGCGCTCGGCCTGCTGGCAACCCACGCCACCGCGGCGGAGAAATCCCCGGACGCCTCCGGCAACTGGGGCTTCGATCAGGCGGGCATGGATCGCAGCGTGGTCCCCGGCAACAACTTCTTCGACTTCGCCGACGGCACGGCGGTGAGCCACATCGTCATTCCGCCGGACCGCACCACTTACGGCGCGTTCATCGCGCTGTCGGATCTGTCCGAGAAGCGGGTGCACGACATCCTGGAGCAGGCTTCCGCGCAGGCAGCCGACACACCTACCGACGGTATCGGCAAGGCAGGCGCCATGTACAAGGCGTATATGGACGAGGCGCAGGCGGAGAAGCTTGGCGCCGAACCGATGAAGCCGGAACTGGCGCAGATCACCGCGCTGAAGACGCCGGAGGATTTCGCCAGGCTTCAGGGCAAGGCGCAGACCACCCTGCAAGGCTCGCTGTTCGCGATGTCCATTGAGCCTGACGCCAAGGACCCGACGACCTACGCGATCAATCTCGGCCAGTCCGGGCTGGGCATGCCTGACCGCGACTACTACCTGGAGAAGCAGTTCGCCGACAAGAAGGCGAAATACGCGGCTTACGTGACGCAGATGCTGACTCTGGCGGGCTGGCCTGACCCGGCCGGATCGGCGGCCAAGGTGGAAGCCTTCGAGCAGAAGATCGCCGAGGTGAGCTGGGCCCGCGCCGACGAGCGCGACCCGGACAAGGTGTACAACCCGATGAGCCTGGACGAGCTGACGAAGACCGCGCCCGGCTTCGCCTGGCCGGCGTTCTTCAAGGCGGCGGATCTGGGCACGCCGGGCCGTGTGGTGGTGGAAGAGAAATCCGCGGTGATCAAGATCGCGGCGCTGGTCGGCGCCACGCCGATCGACACGTTGCAAGCCTGGGCCGCCTTCCACCTCGCCACCAACGCGGCACCCGTGCTGACAAAGGCGTTCGTCACCACCGAGTTCGAGTTCCGCACCCACCTGCTGCAGGGCCAGCCCGAGCAGCGGCCGCGCTGGAAACGCGCGGTGGCGGCCACCGAAGGCGCACTCGGCGAGGCGGTGGGCGAGGTGTATGTGCAGCGCTACTACCCGCCCGAAGCGCAGACGAAGATGGAAGCGCTCACGCATGACCTGCGCGCCGCCTTCCGCGTGCGCCTGCAGCACAATAGCTGGATGCAGCCGCAGACGCGTGACCTGGCGGTGGCGAAGCTGGACGCGTTCGACTTCCAGATCGGCAAGCCGAAGAAGTGGCGCGACTACGCATCCCTGCAGATCAGCGCGCACGACCTCTTTGGCGACGTTGAGCGCGGCACCGCGTTCGAGTGGAACTTCTGGCTGGGCCATCTCGGCCACCCGGTCGATAAAGACCAGTGGGACATGACGCCGCAGACGGTGAACGCCTACAACAACCCGGTGTTCAACGAGGTGGTGTTCCCCGCCGCCATCCTGCAGCCGCCGTTCTTCAACAAGGATGCCGACCCCGCCATCAATTACGGCGCGATCGGCGGCGTGATCGGCCACGAGATGACGCACGGGTTCGACGACGAAGGACGCAAGTTCAACGCGAAAGGCCAGTTGCACGATTGGTGGACCGAAGAGGACGCCAAGCGCTTCGACGCGCTGGGCAAGCGCTTCGGCGCGGAATACGCGGCGATGGACATCCCCGAAGTTCCAGGCGCGCACATCAACCCCGCACTGACGATGGGCGAGAACATCGCCGACCTCGGCGGGCTGACGCTGGCGCTGGACGCCTACCACGCCTCGCTGCACGGCCAGCCGGCGCCCGTGCTGGACGGCATGACGGGCGACCAGCGCGTGTTCCTCGGCTGGGCACAGGTGTGGCGCGCGAAGGTGCGTCCGGATAGCGCGCGCCAGCACCTGGTGATCGATCCGCATTCGCCGCCGGTGGCGCGCGTGAACGGGCCTGTGGAGAACATCGACGCCTGGTACACGGCTTTTGGTGCGAAGGATGGCGAGAAGCTGTACTTGAAGCCGGAAGATCGCGTGAAGATCTGGTAGGGCCTTCGTGAGCGATGGCGGAGGTGTTGAGTAAGAAAGACCTTCTTTTCTGAAGAAAAGAAGCAAAAGACTTTTATCTGTCCGCCCGCTTTCAGGCCCGCGCAGGTTCTGCAATGACGTTAGTTGCAGAAGCTGCGCGGGCCTTCGTGCAGGCGGGGGAGCAAAAGTTTTTTGCTTCTTTTTTTCAAAAAAGATGGCCTTTCTTGCTTACCTAATGCGCGCTAGCCCCCTCCGCCCCGATCCCCGTCTGCGACCGCACATACAACGCCTCGAACCGCGCAGCCTCCACACGCGCCGAAGCCGAATCGCGTGTCAGCACGCTGCCCAGCCAGCAGCCTAGGAAGCCGAGGGGCATGGAGAACAACGCCGGGTTATCGTATGGGAACACCGCGGCGTGGAAGCCGGCAACCTTCACCCAGATGCCCGGGCTGAGCACCGTCAGCACCACGGCCGAGATCAGGCCCAGCCAGCCGCCGAGCACCGCCCCAGTCGTGTTGAAGCCGCGCCAGTACATGTTCAGGATCAGCACGGGGAAGTTGGCGCTGGCGGCAACGGCGAAGGCCAGGCCAACCATGTAGGCCACGTTCTGCTTCTGGAACGCCAGGCCGAGCAGGATCGCCAGCACGCCGAGAGCGATGGTGGCGATGCGCGAGACGACGACTTCGCGGCCCTCCGTGGTACGTCCGCGCATGATGACGTTGGCATAGATGTCATGGCTGACGGCGGTGGCGCCCGCGAGTGTGAGGCCGGAGACCACCGCCAGTATGGTGGCGAACGCCACCGCGCTCACGAAGCCTTTCAGCACGCCGCCGCCCACCGCGTCGGCCAGGAAGATGGCCACCATGTTGCTGTTGCCGGGCGTGATCTTGTACGCGGCGTTCTGGCCAACCATGCTGATTGCGGCAAAGCCGATGATGAACGTGAGGATGTAGAAATAGCCGATGAAACTGGTAGCCCAGAACACCGATTTGCGGGCTTCCTTCGCGTCCGACACGGTGAAGAAGCGCATCAATATGTGCGGCAGCCCGGCCGTGCCGAACATCAGCGCGATGCCGAGCGATATGATGGAGATCGGGTTCTTGAATTGCAGGCCGGGCGAGAGGATGGCTGCCTTTTTCGGGCTTGCCTGCACCGCTGCGTCGAACATGGCATTCAGGCTGAAGCCGAAATGTGCCAGCGCGGCCAACGCGATGTATGTGGCGCCAAGCAGCAGCAGGATAGCCTTGATGATCTGCACCCAGGTGGTGGCAATCATGCCGCCGAACGTGACATACAGGATCATCAGCACACCCACGATGAGCACGGCGGTGCTGTAGGGCAGGCCGAACAGCAATTGTATGAGCTGTCCGGCGCCAACCATCTGCGCGATCAGGTAGAACGCCACCACGACCAGGCTGCTGACCGCTGACAGGCTTCGCACCGGCACGGCCGACAGACGGTAGGCGGTGACGTCCGCCATGCTGTATTTGCCGAGGTTGCGCAGGCGCTCGGCCATCAGGAACATGATGATCGGCCAGCCAACCAGGAAGCCGATCGAATACAACAGGCCATCGAAACCAGCCGCATACACCATGGCGGAGATGCCGAGGAAGGAGGCGGCCGACATGAAGTCCCCAGATATGGCCACGCCATTCTGGAAGCCGGTGATGCTGCCGCCGGCCGCGTAGAAATCCGAGGCGGTACGCGTGCGCCGCGCGGCCCAGGCGGTGATGCCCAGCGTGAGCAGCACGAAACCCGCGAACATGATGATGGCGGTGGTATCCGTGGCCGGCGGCGCCGGCACGGCGGGCGGCTCGGCAGCGCGGGCGATGACGGGCGCCAAGACGGCGGCCGCCGCCAGGAGCGCGCGCCTCATCGCGGACCCGCCACGATCTGCCTCGTCAGCGCATCGAACCGGCTGTTGGCGCGCAGGACGTAGATCCCCGTGAGCACGATCGCGCTGATTATGACGCCGAGGCCGAGCGGAAAACCGAGCGTCATCGTGCCCGCCACCGGCGTACTCATCAGCTTGGGTGCGAAGGCCACCAGGAGGACGAAGCCGAAATAGATGACCAGGATGAGCACGGTCAGCGTCCAGCCGAGGCGGCCGCGCGTGCGTTCGAGTTCCTGGAAGGCGGGCGTGGCGCGCAGGCGCGCGCAGGCTTGGTCGTCCATCGTTTCTCCTTGGCAGCTTTTTCGATGCTGTTCTGGAAGAACGATGGCAGGTTTGGGGAAGGCAAGAAAGGCCTTCTTTTTTGAGAAAAACCGGCAATTACGGGTTGTGGAAAAACAAGCCGGGGCTTTCGTGCAAGCGGGGGAGGTAAAAGTTTTTTGCTTCTTTTTTTCAAAAAAGAAGGCCTTGCTTGCCCTATTTCAAAGAAACCGCAAAACCACCACCCCAGCAACAAACGCCACAAACACAAGCACCAATATCAACCCAAGACGGTCCTCGATGAACACCCGCGCCCGCTCACCGAAGATACGCAGCGGCACCGCTTCCAGCAGGAAGAACCGCCCGCCGCGCGTGATGATGCAGGCGAGCACGAACGCGCCCAGGTTGAAATGCGCGGCACCCGCGGCGATCGTCACCAGCTTGAACGGTATGGGTGTCAATCCTTTCGCCAGGATAGCCACGAAACCGTATTGCGCGACGTAGGCCTTGAAGGCTTCGTAGGCGTGTTCCGCGTGGTAGAAATGCACGACCGGGCGCGCCGCAACTTCGAACAGCGCGGCGCCGATCCAGTAGCCCAGCAGCCCGCCGAGCACGCTGCCGGCGGTGCAGATGCCGGCCAGCCACCAGGCCCGCCTTGGCCGCGCGAGGATCATCGGGATCAGCAGCAGGTCCGGCGGCAGCGGGAAGAAGCTGGCCTCGGCGAACGCCACGCCGAAGAGCCAGAGCGGCGCCGCCCGCGTGGCGGACAGAGCGATCAGGCGCGCATACAGGCGGCGCATCAGGCCGCCCTGCGGCGTATCGCGCATATTGCGAGCAACAGGCCGAGGGCGGCCAGGCTGCACAGCAACTGGCCGCGCAGATCCCGCGACCCCGCCATGGCGATCAGAACGGCCACGATCACCGCGACCACGGCCCAGCTCAGATAGGGGAACAGCCACATCCTGATCACCAGACGCCCCGGCGCGTTCTGCTCGTAGCCGCGCCGCAGTTTCAGTTGTGCCAGAGCGATCAGAAAATAGTTGAACAGAGCGATCGCGCCGGACGCGCTGACAAGAAAGCTGAACACCACGGTAGGCGACAGCACCGACAATCCAACCGCCACGTAGCCGAACGCGGCGCCGGCGAGTATGGCGCGCGCGGGCACGCGGCGCGTGTTCAACGCCACCAGCCAGCGCGGCGCATCGCGCTTTTCCGCCAGCCCGAACAGCACGCGCGAGGTGACGTACAGCCCGGAGTTCAGGCAGGACAGCACCGCGGTGAGCACGACCAGGTTCATGATCGTCTCCGCACCCGGTATGCCGATCACGCCCAGCGCGCGCGCGAACGGCGAGGTTCCCGGAACGATCGTGTCCCACGGCACGACCGCCACGATCAGCGTGATCGACAGCATGTAGAACAGCAGGATGCGCACGGCGACCGTGCTGGTGAGCCGCGCTATGGCGCGCGCCGGCTCGGCCGATTCCGCGGCCGCGATCGTGACGATCTCCGCGCCGACGAACGCGAAGATCACGCTGGTGACGCCGGCCACTACCGATAGCGGGCCGCGCGGCGCGAACCCGTGATGCGCCACCATGTTGCCGAAGCCGCCTGCCCCCGCCGGTGCGCCCAGCCCAAGCGTGTACGCGCCGGCGATGGCGATGAAGACAACGATGGCCGCGACCTTGATTGAGGAGAACCAGAATTCGAACTCACCGAAGGAGCGCGCGGACATCAGGTTGACGGCCGTCATCACCGCCAGCAGCGCCAATGCCAGCGCCCAGGGCGGCAAGGTGATCCATTGGTGCAATATCTGTCCGCCGGCGATCGCCTCGATCGGCACAACGATCACCCAGAAATACCAGTAGAGCCAGCCGCTGGTGAACCCGGCCCAGTTGCCGAACGCCAGCCGCGCGAACTCGGTGAACGAGCCTACCCCCGGGTTGGCCGCGGCCAGCTCGCTGAGCATGCGCATGACGCACATGATCACCAGCCCGGCCAGGCCGTAGCTGACGATGGCCGCCGGCCCGATGGCGGAGATGGCGGTGGAGCTGCCGACGAACAGGCCGGCGCCGATGATGCCCCCGACGGTGATCATGGCCACGTGGCGGGTGCGCAGGGTTCGGCCTAGCGTGACGGTGGTTGGGGCTGTCAATGCGGCGGCTCCGGCGGGTGGCGCGGGTGCCTGCATGGACTGGGGCGGGATTGGCGGCAAGAAAGGAAGGCCTTCTTCCTTGAAAAAAACCTCGCTCGGCTGTCGCGGACTGGTCCTGGGCGGCGCGCCATCGGTTGCGCGCTTTTGATCTGCATGGCGCATTCCGGCGGAACGGTGGCCACGGCGCGCCGTTCAGGCGGAACATTTTAGGAGAAGCACGATGTCCGCACCCGATAGCCTGAGCGAGATCTACGGCGACGAGATGAAGGACCTGTGGTCCGCCAACGACCAGATGACCCGTGCCGTGAAGACGATGGCGGAAAAGGCGCATGACCCGAAGCTGAAGGAGATGCTGGAGAAGTCGATCTCAGGCATCAACAAGCACGCCGACACGCTGAAGGAGCTGCTCGATAAGAACGGCGAGGAAGTGGAAAAGGAACACTGCAAGGGCATGGAAGGGCTGGTCAAGGAAGCCCTCAAGCATTCTGTGAAGGAAGCCCCGGAAGACGGCGAACTTCGCGATATCGCCATCATCGCACAATACCAGCGCATGTCGCATTACGGCATCGCCGGCTTCGGCTCGGCTGCGGCCTACGCGTCGGCTCTGGGCAAGACCGAGGATGTATCCAAGCTGAAGAAGATCGTCAGCGAGATCTATCAGGGCGACGAATACGCCAGCAAGCTTGGCGAGAAGACGGCCAAGATAGCCGCGAAAGAGTAAGCAACACTTTCTGTTCGAAACGAATTCTTCGAGCGGCCGTTGCGGGTTACCCGGGTTCCGGGTGATCCGCGGCGGCCGTTTGGATTTCATTGCCGGATAGGCGCACCGGCCAAGTCATCAGCGCTTCGCCTTGGCACGGACCGGCGACACAGCGTCCGGTAAGCACATCGAACAGGGCACCATGCCACGCGCAGGCAATCATGTCGCCCTTTGGCGTCAGGTAGGCGTCGAGCGCTTGCGCCAGGGGAAGACCCATATGCGGACAGCGATCCACGTAGCCGGCAACGGTGTCGCCTTGTCTGACCACGAAGCCATGGAAGCGTCCCGCCCGCAGCTGGATCACGAAGTTTCTTGCCCCTGGGTCGGCGATCCCGTCTAACAGGCAAAGCCGGATGCCTGCGGGCGTCGTGCTCAGGCGCGCGGTTTCAGTCATGCCGGCGCAAGCAAGCAAGGCCTTCTTTTTTGAAAAAAAGAAGCAAAAAACTTCTGCCACCTCGCATTTTTAGCATTCGTATTCTTCCGGCAAGGCCCGGACGCCGCAAATGCGGGAGGACAAAAGTTTTTTGCTTCTTTTTTTAAAAAGAAGGCCTTGCTTGCTCTCACCTGACCGAAGCCTTCGTAAACCCCGACCAGCAATCGTCATAGTCCAACTGCATCAACGGTGACTCTACCGCGAACCGCGTCGGCCGTATCACCGCGCTGGTCTCCAGCATGAAAGCCATCGTGTTTTCGATCTTGTGCGGCTTCAGCTCGGCCGCGCTGGCCGCCGCGTAGCTCGCTTGGTCCGGCCCGTGCCCGGACATCTGGTTGTGCAACGAGGCGCCGCCCGGGGCGAAACCGCCGGCTTTCGCATCGTAGGCGCCGTGTATCAGGCCCATGAACTCGCTCATCACGTTGCGGTGGAACCAGGGCGGGCGGAACGTGTCCTCAGCCACCATCCAGCGCGGCGGGAAGATGACGAAATCGCAATTGGCCCGGCCCGGCGTGTCGGTCGGGCTGGTGAGCACGGTGAAGATGGACGGGTCGGGGTGGTCGAAGCTGACCGTGTTTATCGTGTTGAAGCGGCGCAGATCGTAGCGGCAGGGTGCCAGGTTGCCGTGCCAGGCGGCCACGTCGAACGGGCTGTGGTCCAGCGTGGTGGTCCATAGGCCGCCCTGGAATTTTTGGATGATCTCGCATGGCGCGTCATCGTCTTCGAACCATGCGGAAGGTGTTTCGAAATCGCGCGGGTTGGCCAGGCCGTTGGCGCCGATCGGGCCCAGATCCGGCAGGCGGAACAGCGCGGCGTAGTTTTCGCAGACGTAGCCGCGCGCCGGTCCGTCCGGCAGCTCCACCCGGAAGCGCACGCCACGCGGAATGAGTGCTATCTGCTGCGGCGACACGTCAAAGCGGCCGAACTCGGTTATCAGGCGCAACGTGCCGGATTGCGCGATGATCAGCAGCTCGCCGTCGGCGTTGCTGAAGGCGCGGGCTCGCATCGAAACTGTGGCGGCAAACAGATGCAGCGCCACGCCGCGCCCGTCGGCCACATCGCCGTTGCCGCCATAGGTGATCAGGCTGTCGATGAAATCGACCGGTGTTTCCGGCGAGGTCAGCGGATCCCAACGCATGCGGTTCGGCGAGGGCGGCACCTCGTCGAACGGTGCCGAGCGCAGCAACGTTTTTTTGTCATAGGCACGGTAGGCGGGATGGTTTGCGGTGGGACGCAACCGGTACAGCCAACTGCGCCGCGCCTCGGCGCGCGGCACGGTAAAGGCGGTGCCCGAAAGCTGTTCGGTGTAGAGACCGAACGCAGGCCGTTGCGGCGCATTGCGCCCGACCGGTAAGGCGCCCGCCACCGCTTCGCTTGCAAAGTGGTTGCCGAAGCCGGACATCATCGTGCCGGCCGTTACGTCCGTGTGCAGCAATGGCATGACCTGGTCCGGCATGGCGGGAACTCCCTACGCGTCCACCGTGATCACGCCGCGCCGTATCTGGTCGAGCTCGATGCTCTCATACAGCGCCTGGAAATTCCCGGCGCCGAAGCCTTCATTGCCCTTGCGCTGGATGATCTCGAAGAAGATCGGCCCGAACAGGTTTTCGGTGAATATCTGCAGCAGGAGACCGTCGCGTTCCACGTCGCCATCGATCAGGATGCGGTTCTTGCGCAGCCGCTCCAGATCCTCGCCATGACCGGGCACACGCTTGTCCACCAGCTCGTAATACGTCTCGATCGTGTCCTGCAGCTTCACGCCGCGCGTGCGCAGCTTCTCCACCGTCGCGAAGATGTCGCTCGTGGAAAGGGCGAGATGCTGGATCCCCTCGCCTTTGTACTCGCGGAGGAATTCCTCGATCTGGCTGTGGTCGTCCTGGCTCTCGTTCAGCGGAATGCGTATCGCGCCATCCGGTGCGATCATCGCCTGGCTGAACAGCCCGGTGGCCTTGCCCTTGATATCAAAATACTTCTGCTCTTCGAAGCCGAAGATACGGTTGTAGAAACCCGACCACGTGCGCATCTCGCCGCGCCGCACGTTGTGAGTCAGGTGGTCCAGCACATCGAAGCCGACCGCGTTTTCCGCCTCGGCTTCCGCAGCACCTGGAACCTGGTTCCAATCGGCGTACAGGCTGCCATTCGCGCCATGCTTGTCGACCAGATAGAGGTACGACCCGCCGATCCCCTCCAGAACGTAGCTGCCGGCGCCAAGCGTGCCCGACGACGCGTCAGCGGCGCGGCCGCCGCAGGCGAGCGCCGTCTCGAACGCCCGATGCGCATCCGCCACGCGGAACGCCATGCCGCTGGCGGACGCGCCATGCGCGGCGCGGAAATCAGCCGCCTGGCCAGCCGGCTCGCGATTGAGCAGGAGGTTGATGCGCCCCTGCTTGTAGCGCGTCACCGCTCGTGTGGGGTGAGTGGAGGCCGGCACGAAGCCGAGTTGCTCGAACTGCCTGGCCATGGCGTCCGGATCGGGAGAGGTGAACTCGCAGAACTCGAAGCCGTCCAGGCCCAGAGGGTTCTTGGCGTCCGTCATCTTCGGCCTCCCGATGTTAGTTTCTTTTGATACTATGGTAATGGGAGGCGGCTTGCCTGGTGTCAACCCGAATGAAGAAAGGCCTTCTTTTTTGGAAAAAAGAAGCAAGAGAATTTCGTCCGGCTATCGCGGACCCGCCGGCAGATGACGCAGCTCACGCTGGACGCGTTCTTGCCTTACCGGCTGTCTTTCACGTCCAACCTGGTCAGCGAGGCGATCGCGCGCGCCTATGAGGCGCTGTTCGGCCTGAAGATACCGGAGTGGCGGCTTGTGGCGGTGATCGCCGAGCATGACGGCATCACCCAACAAGCCATCGGCCTGCGCACCCGCATGGACAAGGTGACCGTCAGCCGGGCCGCAGTAACGCTCGCGGAGCGCGGCCTTGTAGCACGCCGCCCCAATCCGGACGACCGCCGCTCCCACCTGCTTGTACTGAGCGCGGCCGGGCGCCGCCTTTATGCAGAGGTCGTGCCCAAGGCCCTGGAGCTGGAAGCTCGCGTATTCGGCAAATTCAGCAGCGCCGAACTAGATACTTTCAAAGCCATGCTGCAACGCATCGACACCATAGCGCTAGCCCAAAGGGACCCGCCCTAGCCGCAAATGCGAGGGATCAAAAATTTTTTGCTTCTTTTTTTCAAAAAAGAAGGCCTTGCTTCCTTCCGTCAACCGCCCTCCCGAGCGCCCGGGCCGCCATCAAGCAAGCCCCCATGACCAGCAGCAGCACAGGTGCGCTGCAAAGCAAGGCCGCCTGTAGCGAATCCGCGCCGAACCGCGGCTTGAAGATGTCGCTCAGCACACCGACGAACACCGGCCCGCCGCCCAGCCCGATCAGGTTCAGGATGAGAAGCAGGATCGCGGCCGACGTGCTGCGCGCCTGCGGCGGCACTGTGTTCTGCACGATGGCCAGCGCCGGCGCGAGATACAGTATGCCGAACGCAGCGCTGACGGTGAGGCAGGCCAGGCTGATCTGCCAGTTTGGCGCCAGGTAGCCGGCGACGGCCAGCGGCAGTGCTATCAGCGATCCCCAGAACGGGATCATGGCGTAAGCGCGCGGGTTGCCGCGGGACAACCGGTCCGCCAGGTAGCCGCTCAGCCAGGTGCCGACGCCGACAGCCACGCCGACACTGACGCTGTAATAGGCGGCGAGCTGGCTTAGCGTCATGTGCTGGTGGCGCATGAGGAACGCCGGCGTCCAGTTGGAGCTGCCGTAACCCGCAAAGGCGCCGAGGCCGGTGGCCAGCGCCGTCCAGATCAGCACGGGGTTGCCGAAGAACAGGCGGAAGACCTCGCCGATCGGCGCTGCCGCGATCCGCCCTGCCGCGCCGTCCTGTATGCCGCGTATGGGCTCGCGCACGATGGTCAGGATAAGCAGCGCGATCAATACGCCGGGCAGGCCGACAGCGAAGAACGCCGCGCGCCAGCCATAGGCGGCTGCCACGCCGCCGCCCAGCGCCGCCCCGATGGCTATGCCGAACGGCACGCCAAGCGAGAAGAGCGCCAATGCACGCCCGCGCTCGGCCGGTGGAAAATAGTCCGAAATGACCGCGTAGGATGGCGTGGTGCCGCCCGCCTCGCCTACACCCACGCCCATGCGGGCGATGGCGAGCTGGAGGAAACTGCCCGCCAGGCCGCTGGCCGCGGAGAACAGGCTCCAGCACGCGCAGGCGGCGGTGATTATGCGCACACGGTGCGAGCGATCCGCGAACCAGGCGATCGGCAAGCCGCAGAGCGTGTAGAACAATGCGAACGCAAATCCCGTGAGCAGCCCGATCTGGGTGTCGGTCAGATGCAGCTCGCGGCGGACCGGCTCGGCGAGCAGGGAGAGTATCTGGCGATCCAGGAAGTTGAAGGTGTAGGCAAGCGCCAGTATGCCGACGCACAGATAACGGTAACCGGGCGAGGCAGCGCGCGGATCGAAGCCGGCGCGGGCGGGCTCTAGCGGCTTCAGACCTGCGGCGGACATGGTTGTGTTTCCTGTGTGTTTTTTTGGCGGTAATTATCACTGACCGCTGTGTTTTGTGCCTGGGCAAGCAAGGCCTTCTTTTTTGAAAAAAAGAAGCAAAAAACTTTTAGTACGTTCGCTGCGGCGGCTTCCCGGTCTGGCTTGGGTCATCCGCTGTTTTGGACGCGAACGCTCAGAGGTCGACAGCCTGCTACGCGACGTCTGGCGCCCGCATTTGCCCGTCTGCCGCTTCCTGTTCCATGTCCCTGATGATCGTGCGCGCCCGCATCAAGGCTTCCGTCCGGCGGGTCAGGCTTTGGCGGGTGGCGGCGAGCTCTACCCGAAGGCCGTTGATGTCGCCCTCCAGTTCCTCGCAGGTTGCAAGCAGCGACTCTGGCGAGAAGAAGCTGGCCAGGACGTGCTGGACGGCATCGGTGGACCGTGCCGCCGGGACAAGAAGACCCAATCCGTTGAAGAACGGAAGGCGCTTGAATGTGGCATCCACTTTCGAGGCGGCGATGAAATCTTCCGCGGCCGTCAGCACGCCATTACAGGGACCGCCTTCCTGGAGCGCATTGGCGAAGTTGCCGTTGAGCCCCTCTTCCACCAGCTCCGAACAACCGGGCAGGAACCCGCGGCGCGCAAAAGGCTGCCGCTTTCCGTTCGGTATCGCTTCCGCGTCGTAATACATGTCGCGCCTGGCGTAGGGCCAGGCCACGTCGTGAAACAGGATGATCGGCGGTGCCGTTCCCATCTGGCGGGCACGCAGGAAGATCTGGCTGAGTTCGTTGTAGACGGTGTACCAGTTATGGTCGCCGTCCAGCAGGATAAAATCGGCCGCCGCGATCAATGGTAGGGCATCGAGGCTCTTGTGCGGGTGAAACGCCCAGCCGCCATCGAACTCGGCCAGCATCTCATGAAACACCGGATGTGGCGCCGGATCGATGATGTCCAGGAAGAAGCCCCGCTCCTTGCCGATTTCCAGAAGCCGCCGCGTGTTCCAGCCGAACTCCGCGCCAATCTCAAGAACACGGGCCGGGGAGGCTGCCAGCAGCAGCGGCAGGATAAAGCGTAACCAGAAACGATGCATGTCAGACGGCCGCCAATTCGAGAGTGTGGCTCAAGGAACGCAGGGCCCCTCTTGAAGAATATACTTCTACCTCCCCGGGTCTGCACCAGCCGTACCCATCAGGACGCACCCATGCTTGTACAAGCGGAGAGATAAAAGTTTTTTGCTTCTTTTTTTCAAAAAAGAAGGCCTTGCTTCCTTCCTTACGCTTCAAGCGCGCATCGCTCACGACACGCCAACCAGGTTCAGATCGCTCATGCTCTCCCCGGAATGGACAGGCCCGATCCGTTGCAGAAACCCGTTCGGACAGGACGTGATGAAATGCGCGGTCCGGTTTATGTCCGCAGCGAACGGCTCGACGCTAGTGAACCGCGTGATGGCGTTCATGGTCCAGGTTTTCGAGTAGCCGAGCCAGGGTTGCCCAAAGGCACTCCCGACACAGACCAGGTAGGATCGCAGCGAGACAAAGGCGGCGTAGGTCCGCAGAACCTCCAGCGTCGACCCGTCCTCTGGACGCGGCCGATACAGCACCATCGTATCGGTGGCTGCGCCGACTGCCCGGCGAACCTTGCCGACGAGCGCGGGGTCACAAAGAGAGGGGCCCTGCAGGCCGGCCTCGCCCACCAGGACAAAGCTGGTGGGCTCGCCGGTGCCGCGCAGCGCATCCTGCAGGAAGCCGAGAAGACCGGCCTGCAGGTTGATCGCGACAACGCGGGAAGGCCGTATCTCGTGCAGGATGGCTGCCATGGCGAACGCATCCGGCGGGGCCACGCCCAGCACGCTGCAACGCCAGGTGGCCTGCTCGTGCAGCCCTGCTTCGGCGTAGGCGGAGATTAGGTAGGATGTCGCCATGTCGTCGAAATGTGTGGACAGGACAGCCGGCCTGACCGCGTTAGTCACGCCGACCTGCGCCGGGCAAAGCGGCCGCTGCCGGCTGACCAGGGCGTCCATGTTGTGGATGCGCCCGCGCAGCCTGATGTCGGACGCCGGCACGGACTCCCATAACTGTTCGCGCAGGTGGACGTATTTGTGTTCGTAGGCGCGAACGCGGCGCTCCTTCTCGTCGTCATCCACGTTCGTCGTCGTGCCGTCATGGAACTGGTGGAACGACGCCTCTCCTATGAGCGCGATCAGCTGCTCCGAAGAGGCATCCACCGCGCGGCGGAACAGGTCGAGGTTGGCGTAGCCTGCGCCGCCCTCGTCGAACGCTTCGTCGAACCCGCCGAGCCGGGCGAACAGCTCCGCCGGCACGAACAGGCAGTTGCTCTCGCTCATGCCGTCGAACCACTGGTTGGGGCTCTCCCAGGCGGGCGAGGAAATGGCGAACAGGCCATAGCCGTCGCGCGGCCAATCGGCGCGCGCGAACAGCATGTCTTCCTGGGCACGGGTCCAGCCGCTACGCGCCAGGAAACGCTGGTCACCCGCCACGAACCATTGCCGCAATCCGATCACCGCGCCCGGCGATTCGGTGATGGCGTCGGCCGCTTCCCGCAGCACGCCGGGCGAGAGGAGGTGGGCGCCATCGATCATGATGGCCAGGTGATGCCCTTTTGCCGCGCGGGCAGCCGCGTTCATCGCCGCGACGGGCGACGGCAGGATGTGCTCCGGCGTGAACAGGCGGAACTCCGGTCCGAACGACTCGATCCACTCGGCGGACAGTGTCTCGCGGGACCCGTTATCGATGCAGATGACTTCGTAATCGATGTCGCCCGCCCCGATCTGGTAGGCACGCGAGAGGGATTTAAGCGTGCGGGCGGCTTCGCGCGCCATGTTGTAGAATACGACGATGAAGGAGACCAGCGGGCCCGCCGATGGCTGCGCCGTCATGCGGGCCGGGCGGGCACGGACCGGCACCTGGGTGTGATCCAGATCCTGTCCCGCCCGGTCCGCGCCCCCGGCAAAACACCCGCAAACCGGACCTGGCAGGATGGCAGCACCCGTAGGCAGGGTCAGCGTGACCGTATGGTTCAAGCCATCGGCCAAAAACGGCGGCGGAGGCGAATCGAAGCCCCAGCGGCCATCACCCTGCCGGTTCTCCTGCACATCGACACGCCAGATGTCGGCCGTTACCTGACCGATCACCTGCCCGGCCACGTTCAGGTTGATCGTCACAAACGGGCCCGGGTCGGCCGGGCACGCGATCCAGCCGCAGATACGCTCCGGCCCGAACTGGTCCAGGTAGCCCTCGACACCCGCTTCCGCCAGGAAGGCGGCGGGCAGCGTGACCGGTGGCGGTGTGGACACGTCCGATCCTGACAAACGCCGTACCTTCCGCGCAAAACGGCAGTATGGCCCGCCATGCAAGAGGCAAGCAAGCCGGACGCACGCCGCATGCTTGAAGCGGATGCAAGACGGGCGGATTTGTCCGGGCAGGTCGGGAGTGGCAGTATCGGCAGAGCCGATCTCGCCCCCGGCGCAAGAGGAAGACCTGACTAATGTATGGCAGCCTGACGATTGCGGACACAGCTACGGTGTCGCTTACCACCCGCCGCGTCCTGATCGCCGTTCCTTTCTACCGCAACGAAGCCCTGGTGCATGGTCTTGCAGCCTCGTTGCTGCGCTGCGCCGAAGACATCGCCGCGATCTCAGGCGAGGTCGTGTTCTTCAACGATTCGCCTGATTACCCGCCGCTGGCGCAGGCTCTTGCCGGGGCTGCGCTGTCGCTGGCGGCCATTCCGCTGCGGGTGGAAGAGAATGCGACAAATCTCGGCTTCGTCAGGACGATGAACCGCGCGGTCGCCGAAGCAGTCGCAAACGGCATGGACCTCATCATGCTCAACTCCGACACCGAAATAGAGCCGGGCGCCTTGACAGAGATGTTGTGGGCAGCACGGCAGGATACGATGCATGGCTTCGTCAATCCACGGTCAGACAACGCGACGATCGCGACGCTGCCGCTTGCGGGCAGGCTGGGCGGGCGCACGGGCGCGGACGCGGTGGACGTCTTCACGCATTTCGCAAAGTCGTTGCCCAGGCTAAGCTATGTGCCGACCGCGATCGGCTTCTGCATGTTCGTGCGCTGGGAAATCCTTGCCGAGCTTGGCGGCTTCGACAACATCTACGGCCAGGGCTACAACGAGGAGAACGACCTGGTGATGCGGGCGTCCCGCCTGGGTTACCGCGCCGTGCTCGCCAACCACGCCTTCGTTTCGCATCAGGGCGAGGCGAGTTTCAGCTCCGCAGCGGTAACGCGTGACGAATTGGAGCAACGGAATCGCGCCATCCTCGATTTGCGCTACCCCGAATACGGCGGACACGTAGAGCGCCACCAGGACACGCCCGAGACGATCGCCGAGCGTCTGCTGGCCAGCCTGGTTCCTGACGCAGACGGCAAGCTTGATGCCGCGATCGACTGCTCGAGCTTTGTCGTGGCGCATAACGGAACCATGCAGGCCGGACGGCAAACCATTAAGGCGGTGTCCGAGCAGTGGCAGGACAGATACAACGTTCAGGTCCTGTGTTCCGAGGAGGTGTTCGTCTTCCACGACCTGGGCAAGCTCGGCGTGAAGCGGGCCGATCCGCATGGCAGCCATTCCTTTGCCGTTATTTTCCGGATCGGGCAGCCTTATGATTGGAATGTGGTGCAGCGCCTTTGCCTGTCCGGCGCGGTGCTCGGCGTCTACATGCTCGACACCATCTCGCTGGATTGTCCCAGGCTAGCGTCGTCACGGCTGCGCAACCTCTGGCAATTCACGATGGATCAGTTCGACGTGCTGGCGAGCCAGAGCCGGCAGACCGATCGCACACTCCACCTGCGCCTGCGCATCCCGGAGCGTATGGTCTGCGTCGTCTCGCCACATTCGCTCGACCTGGACGACTATCATCGCATTGCCGAGCCGCCACCCGCGGGACGCGTCAACCTGCTCGTCGCCGGCAACCACTACGACCATAAATACGTGGCCCCCACATGCAACGCGCTCGCTCGCGCCTTTCCTGGCCGGGAAATCGTGGCACTCGGCATGCAGGCCGATCCTGCGCTGCAGGAGAGCGAAGCGGCACCAGGCGCATTGTCGAACCTGCCGAACCTCAGAGGATACGCCTCCGGCGAAATGGCGGAAGCGGAGCTGGTCCAGCTCTACACGGACGCCTCGGCGGTAATCTTCCCAAGCTTTGCCGAAGGTTTCGGCTTTCCCACGCTGAACGCCCTGGCCGCCCAGCGCCCGCTATTCGCCCGCCGCCTTCCGGCGACCGTGGACATCTGGCATGCACTCGGACGCAGCGCCAACGTGCATTTTTACGATACGACGGATGAGCTGATCGAGAGACTGCGCGACATGCCAGCGTGGCAGCCTGAGCCGCCGCAGCCGGAACCGGACAGGTTGCGGACGGCAGGCGAAATCCGCACAGCCGTGGAAGCCGCAATGGAGACGGTCACCCACACGACGATAACGGCGCGCGTGCAGGCCATGCAGTTTGCCTCCGACGCCGCGAAACTGGAGCAGCCGTCCGTCGCGGGCCACACGGAGCTGGCAGCGCGGCTGGTTGCGGTGCGACTCGAAGGCATCGCGCGGCGCGCGTTCCAGCAGCCGTGGGTGTTCGGGACGACCAGGCTTTTCGTGCGTTCTGTTCGGCGGCTGCGGCGGATTGGGTCAAGCAAGTAAGGAAGCAAGGCCTTCTTTTTTGAAAAAAGAAGCAAAAAACTTTTATTCCCCCGACGCTCCGAGGAAACTGTTTCTCCGGAGAGAGCCGGCTGATGCAGATGCGGGGAGAGAAAAGTTTTTTGGTCCTTTTTTTCAA